>JBFMDX010000001.1:0-313085 GCA_040753795.1 Thermodesulfobacteriota bacterium | reverse complement strand
TGCCGCCCCGTCCCCAGCCGCCTTGACCGCGACCGCCCTGTCCTCCGCCGGCGCCCCAGCCCCGGCCCTGACCCTGGCCTGGGCCCCGGCCGGCCGGCTGGTCCTGGCTTACGCCCGGACCGCACTTACCCGCGCCTCTGCCTGTTTTCGGTCCCTCTCCCGCGGGACCGGTTCCATCTCTTCTCGGCATTTTTTATCACCTCCTTCCGCATCGTCTTCGGCGACGGCACTGCCCCTGGCCGCCGCGCATCTCGTAAACACCCCCGCCGATCCGCAGGGTTTTATTGGTTATCAGCGCGTCCGCGATAATGGCGCGCGCCTCGCCCAGGATCCGGCCGTATGTCTGCCTGGAAACGCCCATAATGTCGGCGGCGGTGGCCTGATCCAGCTTTTCAAAATCAGACAGACGAATCGCCTCCACGCCTTCCACGGGCAGAAGGATCTCACCGGTCGGAACCCGGTCCTCCGGCACCAGGGCGCTGGACATCGGATATCCGGAAACAAACCGGGGGATTTTATTTCTGGGCATGGGCAATCCTTTTTTTGATCTTTTGATTAAAAAAATAACCCTTGCAGAAATTGGTGTCAAGAGCAATTTTGATCATATGACCAAAATAAACAAGGTCACGGCCCCCTCCCGGGATCGCCAAAAGATATCTCTTGACAGAGGGGGATGGCGGCACTATTTTGGTTATGAGAATATGCTCATAACCGCCCATAAGGAGCCGTCCCATGATACTGGTTTACAGTCTGGCCGCCATCGCGGCCGTGGGGATTCTGATTTTTCTGCTGACGCTGATCAGGCTTTCGGCCGGCAACAGAAAGGTATCGCGGGAACGGACCGCCGCCCGCCTTGAAAAAATGACCGGCTTCGGCGCCGTCAAATCACTGACTATCCTGCCGCTGGTCGACTTTTACGCCGATGACCAGCGGCTGAAGACGGAAGCCGGGGTATCCTACCTGGTCAAGGCGGACGAGACCACCATCCTGATGGACGCGGGCTTTAACAAAAAAAAGGAACACCCCTCCCCCCTGCTCCACAACATGAAAGCGCTGGGCGTTTCTCCGGGTGATATCTCCGCCTTTTTCATCAGCCACCCGCATCTGGACCATGTCGGCGGCATGGCCGAGCAGCGATCCAAAACTTTCAGCCTGTCTCAGGGAACGGTCAATGTTCCCGGGATTCCGGTATACGCGCCGGTAAAAATTGCCCCCTCGCGCTGGAATCCGGGGCCGGTTCCCGAGGTCATCAGCGGCCCCCGGAAGCTGGCCCGGGGCGTGGCCAGCATCGGCGTCATCCCCAGAAACCTTTACCTCCTTGGATATACTAGGGAACACAGCCTGGCCGTCAATGTCGAGGGCAAGGGGATCGTTATCATTATCGGCTGCGGACACCAGACCATTGAACGCATTATCGCAAGAACCCGGGCCCTGTTCGACGAACCGATCTTCGGCATTATCGGCGGTCTTCATTATCCTGTTAACGGCGGGAGAATCATGCTCGGCCCCGTCAACCTCCAGAGCCTGGTGGGAAACGATAAACCG
Source organism: Thermodesulfobacteriota bacterium (assembly GCA_040753795.1). Lineage (NCBI taxonomy): Bacteria > Pseudomonadati > Thermodesulfobacteriota > Thermodesulfobacteriota bacterium. Next base: position 311,540 of record JBFMDX010000001.1, on the reverse strand, counting down.
CCATGGAAGAAAATCGATGAAAAGGACGTGAAATCCGCCCTTGACGCCATTAAGTCCGCCAACCCGGAATTTGTCGCCCTTTCCCCCCACGACAGTTCCGACTGGACCCTGGAGCAGTTCCGGCAGGCGCTGGGCGATAAATACCATTATCTGAAAGTCGGCCAACCCATCGTTTTCTGATGTCAACGGTTGGCGGTCATCCGCGATGGTGACGCGATGGCCGCCAACCCGCAATATAAGGCAGGGGAGGCGGCTGCGGCCGCAATTAAAGAAAAAATCAGAAAGCTGAGCCTGGGGCAAGAGCCTTTTTAAGGTGCGGGAATAAAGCCATGATTATCGCCATTGCATCAGGCAAGGGCGGCACCGGCAAAACCACGGTGGCCACCAGTCTGGCCCTGTCGCTGGAAGCGCCGGTGAGGCTGCTCGATTGCGACGTGGAAGAGCCTAACGCCCATATTTTCATCCGGCCGGAAAACGAAACCCGGACGACGGTCACGGCCATGGTCCCCGAGGTAGATCTGAAACGCTGCACCGCCTGCGGGGCCTGCGATGCCATCTGCCGTTTTTCCGCCATTGTCCAGATGGGCAAGGCGGTGCTGACCTTTCCGGAAATGTGCCACAGCTGCGAGGGCTGCCTCATGGTCTGCCCTGCCGGGGCCATTTCCGCCGGAACCCGGGAGCTGGGCGAACTGATCCGGGGAACCGCCGGTTCCGTGGAACTGGTGTACGGCAGCCTGCGTGTGGGCGAAGCCATGTCCCCGCCGCTGATTCACCGCGTCAAACAGGAAATGAGTGACAGCCGGATCAATATCATCGACGCGCCGCCGGGCACTTCCTGCCCGGTCATCAGCGCCCTGACCGGCGCCGACTTCGTGCTGCTGGTAACCGAGCCCACGCCTTTCGGATTAAACGACCTGATCCTGGCGGTGGAAACTGTCCGGACCATGAAGCTGCCCTGCGGCATCGTCATCAACCGCTGCGACTCCGGGACCGATGAAACCCGGGGGTATGCCGAACGGCAAGGGATCCCCGTCATGATGGAAATACCGGACCGGCGGGATATCGCCGAAAGCTACTCCCGGGGCGTTCCGGCCTGCCTGGCCATTCCCGGAATGAAACAGCGGTTTGCCCGGCTCATGACCGACATTCAACGGAAAACCGGATAATCGGGTACCTTTATGAAAGAACTGACCATCATCAGCGGCAAGGGCGGAACGGGAAAAACCAGCGTCACGGCTTCCTTCGCCTCCCTGGCGCAACATAAAGTCATCGTCGACGCGGACGTGGACGCGGCCGATCTGCACCTGGTCATCCCTCCGGAAATCAGAAGACAGGAGCCCTTCCAGGGAGGCCATATCGCCGAAATCGACCCCGGCCGCTGCACCCAATGCGGGGAATGCCGCCTGCGCTGCCGGTTTGACGCCATCAGTGAAGATTTCGTCGTCGACCGGCTGGCCTGCGAAGGCTGCGGGGTCTGCGTCTATTTCTGCCCGGTCCAGGCCATCGACTTTTCCCGGCAGGTTTGCGGGCAGTGGTTTGTGTCCGATACCGGCCGCGGCCCCATGGTTCACGCCCGGCTGGGCATTGCCCAGGAAAATTCCGGGCTGCTGGTCAGCGTGCTCCGCAAAGAAGCCCGGGCCATAGCGGAACAAAAAGGATATGAGTGGATCATCGTGGACGGGCCGCCCGGCATCGGATGCCCGGTCATCTCGTCGGTTACCGGGGCCGGCGGCGTACTGGTCATATCCGAGCCGACCATGTCCGGCCTGCACGATTTAAAACGGGTCAATGAACTGGCCGCGTTCCTGAGGGTTCCGGCCATGGCCTGCGTCAACAAATACGATATCAATCCGGACATGTCGGACCGGATTATCGCTTACGCCTGGGACCATAAAATGGAAGTTGCCGGCGTCATCCCCTATGACCGGGACATGACCGCCGCCATGGTGGCGCGGAAAGCGCTGGTGGATTTTTCCGACGGCCCGGCCGCCCGGGCGATCCGGTCGGTCTGGGAAAACGTACGCGACTTTATGAAAACCAGAGGCCATAGTAAAAGTGCCCTGAAAATTATTTCTTCCTAAAACCTTTAACAATGGAGAGACGTCTATGAAATTCGCGATACCAATGGCAGGAGGAAAACTGACCCTTCATTTCGGACATTGCCAGGAATTTGCCATCCTTGAAGTCAAAGACGACCAGATTGTCGGCAAGCAGGTGCTGGTGCCGCCGCCGCACGAGCCGGGGGTTCTGCCCGCGTGGCTGCACGAACTGGGCACGAATGTGGTTATCGCCGGCGGCATGGGGCACCGGGCCATCGACCTGTTCAATCAGGCCGGCATCAAAGTGGTCACCGGCGCGGAAGTAGCGGAACCGGAAGTCCTGGTAAAGCAGTATCTAAACAACGCCCTGGTAACCGGCGCCAATGCCTGCTCTGACGATCATACCTGCTCCGGCGATCACCAGCATCACCATTAAAGGACACTTTAGGGAAAGAACCGGTTCATGGCTGACGTCACTTCTTCGAGCCACTGTTTCCGCTCTTCCCCGGTGCTGGTGACGACGACGCTGAACATGCGACGGTAAAAGACCTTGACGCCGCACAGGCCGAAGACGCAGTTTTTCCAGATGGTTTCCAGGGGGTCGCCGAAGACTGCCCGTTCCCGGTCCGGCCGGGTGTTGGAGGTATTGAAGACGACGGCGGCTTTGGCGGCCAGCAGGCCCTGGGGAACGCCTTCGCCGGAGTCGCCTTCCAGAAAACGGTAAGCCACATCCGGCCGGATCACCCGGTCGATCCAGCCCTTGAGAATGGCCGGCGGCTGGCCCCACCAGTTGGGATGGACGATAACGATTCCCTCCGCCCGCCGGATTTCCCGGCAATGGTCCCTCACCGCCGGGGGCAGGCCGGCGTCCGACGGGATCTCTGCCGCGGGCAGCAGAGGATCAAATCCCTCGGCATACAGATCGTGAAAAGAAACCTGATGGTCATTTGCTTCCAGCCGGGTAACGGCTGCCTGTGCAATGGCATGATTGAAGCTCCCGGGATCCGGATGCGCCAGAATAACCGATATTTTCATATGCGATATCGCCTTTTACTTGCCATTGGACCGGGCAGGGATTAAGTCATCAACCGCGCCGTTATTTTTCATCTCCGACCGGATAACGGATTCGATCCGGAAATCCCTCGGCCGACCGGAATCAGCGATGATCGACAACAATCAGCTTCCCGGCGTCAAACCCGAGGGCTTCCGCCCTGGCCGTCAGCCGGTCCCGGGTCTCCGGGTCGATTTCCGGCGATCGGGCCAGGACCCACAGATACGACCGCGTGGGGCCGCAGACCAGCGCGTACCGGTAGGCCTCACGATCGAGTTCAAGCACGATGTAGGAACCGTAAAAAGGCCCGAAAAAAGAGACCTTCAGGAAACCCTGGTCCGGCCCGTTGACAAAATAGGCCTTGCCCTCGATCTCCTTCCAGGCCTTTTCCTTTTGGGAGTAGCCGCGGTTGACGACCCGGATGCCGCCGTCGTCCCGCCGGCTGTAATCCGCCGTCACCCGGGTCAACCCCCGTTCAAAGGAATGATCCAGCCGCGCGATTTCATACCACCTTCCCAGGTACTTCTCCGCCTGGAAATTATCCACCGGTTTGACGTTGGCCGGAATTCCGACGCAGCCGGCCGCCAGCAGGAGGCAAGCCGCCAGGAAAATTCTCATCCTTCCTCCTTTACCTTGCCGGCCGGGCCCTGCGCTTTTACTTCATGGACCAGGTCAAGAACCAGCCGGATTCTTGCGGCCCAGTGTTTGAACGCGTCTTCCACCGATCCCCAGCGGGTAAATTTTTCTCTCAAGCCCACCGACCGGTCGTCTTTGGCCGCCACGACGGCGTTGCCGGTCATGGAATCGACCACCATGAATTCCGCGCAGGTCGCGCCCGACCCGGCCCAGGAGTTCATCAGCCCCGTTTCCAGGTCCGCCAGGCTACCGTCCCGGGATTGGCCCTCACCCGGGTCCGGACGGTTCTGCCGAAGGTCGGTAATGGCGACACGCAGCCGTGCCACGTCCGGCGCGGGCTTGTTGACGATGGGGTATTTCCCCTTGAAGGCGGAACGGATTTCCTTGACGAAAAGGTCCGCCAGGGATTTTAATTCCCGGGGATCCATGCCCTTATACTCGGAATCCGGCGCGAAAAAGAAAATCACCGGGTCCAGCAGAAACCGGCCGTAGCGGGAAAAATCAGTGCCCGGCTTTATCCAGCGCATCCGGGCCCCGCCCGGAGGTCCGGGCTCAAGAACAATATCGGCTTCCTCCGAGAGATAGAGCATCTTTTCCCGAGACCCTTTGCCCGCTTCCCCTTGTATCGGAATTTTCGGAAGAACGCGTTCGCACGCGACCACGCATTCCCGGTCCCATTTGTCCCCGGCACCGGCCTTTAAAACATCGATGGCCTCGGCAAAGGTTCTGGCCTTCTGATAGGGCCGGTCCGTGGTCATGGCATCAAAGGTATCGGCCACGGCGATGATCTTCGCCCCCAGAGGGATGTCGGCGGCCGTCAGTCCTTCGGGATAGCCCTTCCCGTCCGGCCGTTCGTGGTGACAGCGGACATAGGTTACCGCCGGGCCCAGGAAATTGAGATTTTTTAAAATTTCCGCGCCGGTGACCGGATGCCGGGTGATTTCCCTGACGACCTCACTGGAATTGCTCCCCCCGTGAGGCAGAAAAAGGCTGTCCGGAAAACCGATCTTGCCGATGTCGTGCAGCAGCCCGGCCAGATGGACCAGTTCCGTGTCCTGTTCGTTCAGGCCCATCTCCGCCGCGATCAGCCCGGAAATCCGGCCGACGCGTTCGGCATGGCCTTCGGTGTAGGCGTCGCGCGCCGCCAGTGCCCTGGCCATGGTGGAAACGGTCGCGATGATGTTTCGCCGGATTTCCCGGTTGGCCTCCTCCAGCTGACGGGTCATGGCTTCCAGGCGATCCTCGCGGGCCGTTACTTCGGTCATCATCCGGCTCACGGCCAGGGCGATGGTCCGCACCGGCTCGGCCGTATCCGGTCCGGTCAGCTCCAGAATATCATTATGATAACGATTGCCCGCGATATCGGTTATAATCTCGATAAGCCGCTTGAAGTTCTCCACGGCATTCTCTTTCTCATTCGCTTCCAGGTTAAATCCGTACTTTTTCAGCCCACAATTCGGCATCCCTGACCAGGAAACCGATCCGGTTACCGTCCCTGGTTCTGATGACCAGGTGCCGGCCGCCGGTGGCAAAGGAGGTTTTTCCCTTGAACCAGTCCGTCACCGTTGCCTCCGTTATTTCCACCCGCCTGATCTCTATTTTCCTCCCGATTGCCTTTTCAAATACCAGCGCCTCTTCCGTCAGGCAGATCATGCCGTTCCCCTTGACGTTGCCGAAACGCGCGTCGGCCCCCCGGTACAAAGCCGACCGGGGCTCCATGACGAATTTCCCGCTGCCGCCGTATTGTCGGCGCATTCCGTCCCCGACTTCCGCCATCCGCCGCTTCAGCCAGCGATAAAAAGCCAGCCACATCGCGGCCTGAACCACCAGAATACCGGCGACCAATAAAACAATCGGCGACGCATTCATCGCAACACCCTCCTGAGACATACCGGGTACCCTCCGGCGGCCGGATCACAACCGGCGGGATGTGGCATCACGCCTGCCGTTTCTGAACGCCGAACCGGGCCAGGATTTTTTCCATCAGGCACCATTTGGTGAACGCCGACTGCAGCAGGTTGAGCCCGACAAAAGCGGTGAACAGCAGCCAGTAACGGCTGTGGATCTGCGCCAGAGACAGAGACACCAGAATGAATGTGCCCGCGATAGCCCGGATCCAGTCTTCCATCTTCATTTTTCTGCCCTCCAATCTTATTTATGCTCACGGCGGAGAACAAAAAAGAAAGGCCGTTCTATTCCTTTCAGATCCATGGCTCCCAGCACGGTGTTTTCGTCGATCTTGCGGAAGACATCGTTGATGGGCAGATTGTCATAGATCATGGTGGCGCTGGATTTCCCCCGATACTCCGTCAGGCGAAGACGGGCGCGTGAACGGCGCGTGGCGAACAGAAGCAGGAACGTCTGGAACAGGCGGCCCATGATTTTTGATTTTAAAAAAGGCAGGCGGTCCAGCAGGCCCAGGGCAGGCATGGTGAAAACTGGATTGACGCGCACCCGGCGGCCGCGCAGGGAGGAAAAAATCAGCGGATGCACGTGCTCCGGGCCGTCAAACCGCTTGCCGTGCCAGTGATAAGCCTCCAGCAGGCCGTCCAAAGGATGGTCCGTCGGGAAACCCGCTCCTTTCCACTGGCCGATCATGAAATCACTATCCACCGGCTCAAGGCCGTCAAAAATCGCCAGTGCCTCCTCGGTGCTGATTTTTCCGGCCGCAAGGGCCGTTTCAAACGCGTTCATGAATATATCCTCCCTGTTTCCAATCATGTCGGGTCCGATGAATACTATTCCGCCCCATCGTCCCCGCCCAGCTGCTGAAAAATGGCCGTCTTCTGCCGCTTTTCCATATCGGACTGACATTTAACGCAATACCTCACACCGGGCAGGGCCTTGCGCCGCCCCTCGGGAATAGGCTCGTCGCACTCGTCGCAATGCGTCGCGCTCTCTCCCGCGGGCAGGCGGCTTCGGGCCTGCTCAACCGCGGACTGGACGGTGGCGTCTATCTGATCCTGGACATTCCCGTCGCGGGACCAACCTACGGCCATGGATGACTCCCCATATTTCTATCAAGAATAAACGGTATACTCACTATTTAATTGTAAGGGGGCGAAAAACGGAATTCAAGGGCTTTTCCGCGGCAGGGTCGAGTCACGGCGACACCGGATCAAGGGCATCTTAATCTTTCTTGTCTCCGCTCCGGAAAATTTGAATCAGGCCCGCCGCCGCCAGAGCGATCGACACGCCAAGGCCGAATCCGGTGAATGCAGTCCGGGCAAGAATGGATGCTCTGATTTTATCCCAGTTGTTGAGGCGGACGGTGACATCCCGGCTGGCGATCGGGTAGGGCTTGCCGCCGGCGTCCAGACCGGTCAGGGTTCCGTCAGCGATATGCTTTTGCAGCAGTTTTCCGGAAATATAAACCTCAGCATTATTTTTTGTCTCCTCCAGCGGCAGCCGCATATCATTATGGGTCCACCAGATGCTGTTATCCCCCCGATACGCCTGGTATAGATCCGAGACAAAGCTTGAGCCGATCAGGAACATACCGGTCAGGCCTATCCACAACACTGAATTGATTGATCTGCCTGCCATACTTTCTTCTATGCCTCCTCTTTCTGTTGCGGGAGATAATCCACCCGGGCGGGCGAAAACACTTCGACCGCGATTGAATCCTCCAGAGCCCGTCCACCATGGGTCACGTTCATGGGAATGCACCAGGAGTCGCCGGCGGTTGCATCGTATTCCGTGTCCCCGATTTTCAGGACCATGCGCCCCCGGACCAGATAGCCGGTCTGTTCATAAGGATGGGTGTGGTCCGGCAGCACGCTGCCGGCCGCCAGGATAAACTCGGTCATCAATGTCCGCTCACCGAAAACGAGGGTCTTGCGCCGGATACCGGGGAGGGGGTCGGCGTAGTTGTCGCTGCTGTGTTTTTCAAACATATGGACTATTCTTTTCTCCCTTTTTTTTACGGCAGCACGGCGAACACCCGGGCCGGCGCGCCGGTCCCGTCCCTGATGAGCATGGGCATGACATAAAGCATGGCGCCCGTTGGCGGCAGCTTGTCAAGATGGGCGATATTCTCAAGGCCCAGTTTTCCGGCCCCGCAGCAGATGCGATGCACGGGGAAGTCCGTTGATTTTCCGTAATCAATACTGGGCGTATCCAGACCGATGCCTTTTATGTTTCTCTCCCGAACCAGATATTCAGCGGTCTCCGCGGAAAACCCCGGAAAACTCAACTCGGGCAGGGCTTCCGGACCGGACTTGTCAGTACCCAGTACTTTTCTCCTGTCCGGGTAATAACGGGTATCAATCCCGGTATACATCAGCACCCAGGCATTATCCGGTATCCGCCCGTATTGCTTTTCCCATTGTTTGATATCGTCCACCGTCAGGAGATAGTCCCTGTTTTCCTGGCATTTTGAACCCACGTCGATTTTAACGGCCGGACCGATCCAGTCGGCCAGGGGAACCTGATCAATGGTTTTTCCGTTTTCGGCAAAATGGATGGGGGCGTCGGCGTGGGTCCCCCCATGTTCGGAAGCGCCGTAATTGTTGGCGGCATACCACCAGCCGCTGTCTAAAACCCGCCAGTTCAGCTTTTCCAGTTTAAACGGTTCCGCCGTGGGCCAGTAAATAGTGTCGGCATCGAATACAAACGTCATGTCCAGCAGTTTGGCCGGATCCGGGCAACCGGCCGGCGATTGGGCGGCTGCGTCCGGCATGACACCGTAAATCAATAGTACAATAGAATAAAGCCACAAGGCTGCCTGCTTACGGCATTTCATGAGAATCCTCCGTTATCGATAATGCTACAGACGCATGCTCCGTTGCCCGGCGGATTCGTCTGCTCCGCCCCTGCCAATCACACGGTTATGGCATCCCAGACGGGTTTTTCCAGAAACCCGGAAAGCATCGCGGCATCTTCCTTCAGCCGGTTCCGGTTGCCGTGATCAACCACATTGATTCGCCGGCCGTCTTTGAGAACAAGATTCAACTCGTAACTGTAGTAAGAGCTCTTGTTCCCCCGGCAGTATTCAAAAATCAGCTGCAGCGCGTGGATGTTGTCCATCTTCGCGCAGCATTTGATATTCTTCCAGTCCACGACCTCGTTGGGCGCCTCCCGGCCCTTCCAGAAAAAACCCAGACGCCGGTCAAAGACAATCGGGATAGTTCCCTGGTGCAGCAGGTAGACGCCCAGACAGATAAAAACAAGGCCCAAGCCTGCCGGCAATATGGCTCCCGGATTGAACGCCATACCGCCCGTCGACATCCCGGCCACCAGGAAGCCGATCAGCACTCCCGCCCCGATCAGGATAAACGCAAAACTGAACAGCCTGGCGCCCCCCGTTGCCCGGAATTCCATGCGATCCGAACCGACCTTGACCAGCTTGTGCGTTCCGAACGAGGCGCCGCCGCTGACTGCCGGGGTCCATTCGGTCTCCATGGCGAGCGGGTCTCTGAACCGTGAAGGGTCAACGGTGTGGCAGACACCCGTCACGACCTGAAGTTTTTTTGCTATTTTCTTAAGCATGTTGCACCACCCTTGCCTGAAGGAAATTTCAGCGGATAGCAACCCCCCGGCCACGCAGGTAGTTTTTCAGATCCCCAATCCCAATGATTCCAAAATGAAACACAGACGCGGCCAGGAGGATTGTCGCGCCGGCTTCAACCGCCTGGTGGAAATGGACCAGTTCCCCTGCCCCACCGGAAGCCACCACTTCGGCCGACACCGCCTTTTTGATGGCGCTGATCACCGGCAGATCATAACCGGTCCGCGCGCCGTCACCCGCTTTGCTTGTCGGCAAAATAACCGGAACGCCGTAACCGTCAACCCGTTTTGCCCATTCGATCGCGTCCGCGCCGGTGGCTGTCCGTCCGCCATCAACATACACTTCATAGCCTGAAGGCATGGCCGCATTCTGATCCACATCAATGGCTACCGTCACCTTCCCGGCCCCCAGTTCTTTCACCATTTCCTTTATCAGTTCAGGCTTCCGAAAGGCGGCACTGCTGGTCGATACTTTGTCGGCCCCCGCGCTGAGCACTAACTCGGCCGATTTTACATCAGATATGCCGCCGCCGACGGTGAAGGGCACGGTGGTGGCTTCGGCCACGCGTTTGACCACGTCAAGCATGGTGGCACGTCCTTCCACCGTGGCGGTGATATCCAGAAGCGCCAGTTCGTCTGCGCCGGCCTCACAATACGCTCGGGCGCATTCGACCGGATCGCCGGCGTCTCGGATATCCACGAAATGAACGCCTTTGACAACCCGTCCGTTCCGCATGTCCAGACAAGGCATGATTTTAATTACCGGCTCCAAGGGTCTCCTCCTCTTTGTCTTGTTTAATGGTTTATTTATTCCGCTCAATCAAAAAGCATGGCATTATCTGTGTCCCGGGCAATCAATGATGTCGTCAGACACGCCAACCCTGCCCGGCCTGTGTAAGCCTTTGGCCGTTTGAGCTCAGGCCGCTGCCAGTCCGTACCGTCGCGCCTGCGACGTTATTTGTTGTCTGCGGTTTTACAAAGTAGATGCCCCAACGAATGAAACCATACCTAAACATTAAAAGAACGCTCACCCACCACGTTTTTTTTTACTGAAGGTGGTAATTCGTGCAAACCCATCAGCCGTATCAAGTAATTCGAATCCGTTATTCATTTATTTACAAATAACGATTGAACTGTGCGGCCCGGCCGTTTTTTGGCCGGGTCAGCACCAGTGAATTGTTATGCTCATTTTTCCAATTTGCTTTTATTCCTTAAATAAATTTTCATTTTATCAAAATTAGCAAAGAACTTTTCAACCGTTAATTTGTTTCCATCTGAAAATATTATCCGAAGAGTATCTTTATGATATTTTTCACCTCTAAGTTTAGTTTCGATAACGTCATGGACACTATATCGTTTTATCCTTTTGCTATAGATTTTGCGCACATCGATTGAACCATTCGTTATGAGAAGTTGAGTCGAAAACCGATGAAACGCTTAAACCGGTCCAATAATTAATGGGCTAAAAAAAAGTACGGCAATTCCCGTATCTACCCAATTGATCCCTGTGCCGTTGACAATCAACGGCTCGGGATCGGTGACAACAAAATATAGTGAGGTCCAAGCCATAACCGTAGCTACAATTAATAGACCCCACAACCATTTTGGTGCGTATACTTTAAAATCGTCGCTCATAGTACAAAGCATAACATTATAATTATATTGAAATCTCGTCTTCATCCCCCCGGTTGCATATTTATCTATAACTTTGATTAATCACAAGCGATTTATGAAAAGAATGAATTCGTACGCGCATAATGATTTATACATTATAAAACGTATCGGAAAATTGTCTTGACTTTTAAAATAACAGTGTTAATATAACATTGTTATTTTAACGAGGAGCGATCATGCCCAAAGCACCCATGGCCAGGGAAGAGGTGGAAAAATTCCGGAACCGGATTCTGGACATCGCCCTGGACATTATATTAAAGGAAGGGTTCGCCAACCTGAGCATCCGCAAGATCGCCTCGCGGCTGGACGTCACCGCCACCACCATTTACAACTATTACACCAACAAGGACGAACTCAACTTGATGATTCGCGTGCGGGGGTTTGAAACCCTGCACGCCATGCTGAAAAAAGAGTCCGACCGCTTTGCCGATAACATGGAAGAGCAGTTCGGCGCCATGATCCGCGCTTATGTCGATTTCGGGCTGACCTATTCCGGCTACTATGACCTCATGTTCAACCTGCGTACGCCCAAGTACTTGGACTATGTCGGCACACCCATGGAGGCCACCGCCCACTTTGAAAAACAGACCGCCCTGCAGTGCCTTGACCTGTTCGTCCGGCCGGTCACCGCTTTCCTCGGCCCGGGCAACGGACAGAAGGCCGACTTTGTCCAGTACGCGGTCATCCGCTACTGGTCCGATCTGCACGGCCTGATCACCCTGCACAACAGCCGCCTGTTCCACGAGGTGATCGGCGACGTCGAGGCCTTTGTCGGCAAACGGATCCAGGGAATGATCGCTGAACTGATCCAGATAAAAGAACGGTTCGACCGGGGAGAACCCCTGTCGGCCCTGATGCCTGGATAGGGTGAAGATGTCAGGACTCGTTACGAAGCCATCAATAATGACTTTATCAAAAGCCGACAACATAACGGAAAAGCATTCAAGCACGGCCATCCGGCCAAAAGCCTTTTATGAGCAATATTTGATTATTTCGGGACAAAGGTCACGGGGGCCTTCGCGTAAAAAACTTCTCGCTGTCCGAGAGCGAAGCCCGAGTTCGAGAAGTTTAGCGAAGGACGGCGTGACCGCCCGAAATAATCACGTTGCGAATAAAACCGGCTTTTGGCCGAACCGATATGTTCCACGTTACACCACCATGAGCGGGGAGATATGCTATGAATAACGCCGATAAAACAAACAAGACCGGCATCACCAACACCATTGCCAACCTGTTCCTGCGGTTCTTCGCCTTCAACTTTAACCACCGCCCTTCCCTTAACCGCTACCTGAAATCCGATTTCGGGCCGATCAACTTCACCTTCGGCATCCGCACGGAAAACAACAGCGTCCGCCAGGCCCTGCGCTTTGAGGACGGCCGGGTCCGGGTGCTGAAAACATGGCCGGAAAACCCCGACGCCCAGCTCATCTTCGCCGATGAGTCCGTGCTTAAAGAAGCGGCCACGCGGCCGCCCAACGAACTGATGCTGACCCTGATGGAAAACCGCATGGTCACCCGCGGCAACCTGGGGTATCTCCAGCTTTTCAACTTCTATCTCTCCCTGCTGCTCAAGGGTTCCCAGATCCGCCAGTTGAAAAAAGAAACCCGGCAGCAGCACCGGGACTACGACCGCGCTCCGGCCGCTGAAGCGAGCCTTAAAGCCCGCCAGACCATGATGCTGTCTTCCAACGCCAAAGACCCGGGCGTCCGTTTTCTGGATGATCCCTACCTGCCCGAGTTCCGGCTGGAGGACTTTCCCCGGTTAAAAAACTTTCTCAATATCCACCTGGCCGAACGGGCCGCCATCTGCCACGAACGGCCCCTGCTGCTGACCGAGTGGTTTCGGGAAAACGGCTTTGAAACCCGGACGGACGGACGGCCCTGGGTGCCGGAATTACGCCAGGCCGGGGCTTTCAAGTACCTGATGGAAAACCGCCGGCCCATTATCCGCAAAAACGACCTGGTGGCCGGCACTACCACCGCCCGGGAAGTGGGCGTGGTGCTTTACCCGGACGCCCACGGCACCATGATCTGGGGCGAGCTGATCACCGCGCCGTTCCGGCCGCTCAACCCCTACGACGTGGACCCGGAGACCATCGAAGTCCTGCACCACAAGGTCTTTCCCTTCTGGGTCCACCGGAACTTCCGGGAATGGGTCCGGGAAAACAGGGATTATCCCTTATGCCAGAAACTGGACGAGCGCTTTGCCGCCTGCTTCCTGTGGAAGACCGTGGCCCTGTCCCACTCCATCATCAACTACCCCAAAGTGCTGTCCCTGGGCACGTCCGGCATCATGGCCGGGATCGACCGGGAACTGGAGGCGACACCCGGGACCGAGCAGCAGAAGCACGACACCCTGGCGGCCATGAAGCTCTGTCTTCAGGGCATCAACGCCTATGCCCGCAATCTCTCTCTTCAGGCTAAAAAGGAAGCGGAACAGGAACGGGATCCGGTCCGTAAAAAAGAGCTGGAAAAGCTGACCGCCATCTGCGCCCGCGTACCTGAGCATCCCTGCGCCACCCTGGACGAGGCCGTCAACGCCATGTGGATCCTGTGGGTAGGCGTGCACATGGAAAACACCAACGCCGGTTTCTCCCTGGGCCGGCTGGACCAGTGGCTCCAGCCCTATTTCACGGCCGACCTGGAAAAAATTCCCGGCGAGCGGGAACGACGGGACTACATCCGCCACGCCATCGAACTGATCGGTTGTTTCTACATGCGCTGCACCGATCACCTGCCCCTGATCCCGGACATCGGCAACTACCTGTTCGGCGGCAGTTCCTCGGACCAGGCCATTACCCTGGGCGGGGTCACGCCCGAAGGCGAGGACGCGGTCAACGACATGACCTATATTTTTTTGAAAGTGACCGAGATGCTCTGCATCCGCGACCCCAACGTCAACGCCCGCTACAACGATAAAAAGAACAGCGACGCCTACCTGCGGCGCCTGTGCGAGGTCAACCTCAACACCACCGCCACGCCCTCCATCCACAATGACGAGACGGTCATGGCCTCCCTGGCCGAGTTCAACTACCCCATCGAGCATCTGCGGGACTGGTCGGCCACGGGCTGCGTGGAGCCGACTCTGTCCGGCCGTCACATCGGCCACACCAACTGCATGATGTTCAACATGGTGGCGGCCCTGGAAATGGCCCTGCACAACGGCTATCACCCCCTCATGCGCTGGGACCTGGGACCGAAGACCGGGGACATCACGGCCGGGACCTTTGCCGACTTTGAATCCTTTTACAAGGCCTTTGCCGAGCAACTGGCCTTCCTGGCCGACCAGTCCTGCCAGTACAACAACCTGCTGGGCGAGGCCCACCAGGCCATCCGGCCCACGCCCTACATTTCGGCTCTCATTGAGGGACCGCTCAACAGCGGCCGGGACGTGACCCGCGGCGGGGCCCAGTACAACTCCTCGGGCACGGCCTGCATCGGCCTGGCCGATATCACCGACTCGCTCATGGTCATTAAAAAACTGGTCTTTGAGGAAAAAAAGATCGCCTTCCCCGAACTGCTGGCGGCGGTGCGAAGCAATTTTGAGGGCCGGCCGGACCTGGCCGCCATGGCCCGGACCCGGGTGCCCCTGTTCGGCTCCGGCAATGCCGAAGCCCTGACCGTGGCCAACCGGGTCACCCGCCTGGCCCACGATATCTTCTGGTCGCACACCAACTACCGCGGCGGCCGGTACACGGCCGGGTTCTGGTCCATGTCCAACCACGTGGCCTTCGGCACCCTGACCGGCGCCCTGCCTTCCGGCCGGCTGGCCGGCAAGCCGTTCACGCCGGGCCTGACACCGGAAGCCCACGCCTCCAAGAGCATCCTGGACAACATCCGCGACGTTTCCTGCCTGGACCCGGCCAGCATGAACAACAATATCGCCTTCAACGTCAAGATCGTTCCGGCTCCAGGCGACAGCCACGAAAAAGCGGTGGACAATATTTACTCCTATGCCAAAGCCTACAGTGACCTGGGCGGCATGCAGGTGCAGTTCAACGTGGTTTCGTCGGCCACCCTGCGCGACGCCATGGCCCATCCGGAAAAATACCAGAACCTGCTGGTGCGTATTTCCGGGTACAACGCCTATTTCGTGACGCTCAACCGCGACATGCAAATGGAACTGATCGAACGGGCCGAATTCGGCGTTTAATGAAAGGACATTCCATGACTCCGGAAAGCAGAACGCCGCTGATCCTGGAAATCAAGGGCAACAGTCTGGATGACGGACCGGGTATCCGTTCGGTGGTGTTTTTCAAGGGCTGCCCCCTGTCCTGCGTCTGGTGCCACAACCCGGAAAGCAAAAAGCCGGGACCGGAAATATCTTTTGACCCCAAGGCCTGCGTTGACTGCGGCACCTGCCGCAAGAGCTGCCCGGAAAAAGCGCTGTCTTTAGACAACCCGGGATACATCGACCGTAAGCGCTGCACCCTCTGCTTTCTATGCGCCGACGCCTGTCCGTCCGGCGCCTTGAGCCGGGTGGGGCAAAGCCTGACCGTGACCCGGGTTCTGGAGAAAGTCCTTCCGGACAAGCCCTTTTTCAAGGCTTCCGGCGGCGGGGTCACCCTGTCCGGCGGCGAGCCGACGCTATTTGCCGAATTTGCCGGGGAACTGCTGGCCGCATTGAAAAAAGAAAACATCCACACCCTGCTGGAGACCTGCGGGTTATTTGATTTTGACCGCTTCATGGACCTGCTTTACCCGCGCCTGGACGCCGTCTATTTTGACATCAAAATTTATGACGACCAGTCGCATCGGCAGTATTGCGGCGTTTCCAACAAAAAAATTCTGGAAAACTTCGAAACGCTTTTAAACGTCACAGCCGCCGACGGTAAGACGCTGCTGCCCCGCACGCCGCTGATTCCGGGGATTACCGACGGTGAGGATAACCTGACGGCCATCGCCAGGTATTTGAGCCGACTGGGAGTGAAGGAATCGGCCCTGCTGGCCTACAACCCCCTCTGGCACGAGAAGACCGACAAGATCGGCTGCGACAATTCCTGCCGGAGCGACGCGGCCATGACCAAGTTCATGCCGGCGGACGCTGTAGCTCGGTGCAAGGAAATATTTAACGGTTACGGTATAAAGGTTTAACAGGCATGAGGTGATTTCCAGCTCCTGATCGTTTTCGGGGATCATCAAACGCCTTCGCTGAAATTTCAAAAACTCGGCCTGAAGGCCTCAAACAGTTTGAAATTTCGACGTTCAGGCCTTTGATGATCTCTTTCCCGAAAACAATCAACGTCGCTTGGAAAATCACCCCATGCCTGTTTACCGGTCGGCCCTCTAAAATTGATTTAATGAAAAGGCGTTTAATTTTTTAATTGGCTCGTGAAAAGCCTTTTTGTGAGCGACCATCGAACATTTCGGGGAAAAAGGGCTCAAAGGCCTTCGCGTTAAAAATTTCTCGCTGTTTGAGGGCGAAGCCCGAGTTCGAGAAATTTAGCGAAGGACATTGAGACCGCCCGAAATGATCGGGGAGCGAACAAAACGGGCTTTTCACGACTCCACTATAAAATGCTCAATATCGGAGATTTTGAAAACGAGCGGTCGCTTTTAAAATAACCCCGGAGCATTGTTCCAATAATTACCGTTCATCGTGTCTAAAGACGGAGCAGAGGATGGAAAGCATCGACAGAATCGCCCAGCCGGTGCTGGTCACCGGCGCCTCGGGGTTTATCGGCCGCCGGGTGGTGGCCAGGCTGCTGGAAGCCGGCGTGGCGGTACGGGCCCTGGTGCTGCCGCACGAACAGTTACCGGAAGAGTGGGGAACGAAAGTGGACATCGTCCGCGGGGATATTGCCGACCCGGAGGCGGTGCGGCAGGCGGTGGCCGGCGCCGGCACCATCATCCACCTGGCGGCGGTGGTGTCGGACTGGGGAGATGAGGCGCTGTACTGGAAGTACACCGTTGACGGCAGCCGGCTGGTGTTTGAGGAGGCCCTCCGCAACAACAGCCGGGTGGTGCTGACCGCCAGCGTCGTGGTTTACGGGGACAACGTCCGCAAGCGCCCCTGCCCGGAAGAGACCCCCTACGGCCGGGCCTTCGGGCCCTACAGCCGGACCAAGCAGGCCCAGGAAAGGCTGGCCTGGGAATACTACCGGGACAAGGCCCTGCGCCTGACGGTGGTGCGGCCGGCCAACGTTTACGGGCCGGGCTCCGGCCCCTGGCTGCATGACATTATCGACGTACTCAAGAGCGGCGCGCCGGGCCTGATCTCCGGGGGCAAAGGAAACGCCGGTCTGGCCTATGTGGACAACGTGGCCGACGTTTTGATCCTGGCCGGTCTGGATGAAGAAACCGTCGGCCGGGTTTACAACGCCGGTGACGGCCTGGATGTCACCTGGAACCAATATTTCCATGATCTGGCCGCCATGATCGGCGCCAAAAAACCGGCTTCGGTGCCCCGGCCCCTGGCGGCCGCCAGCGCCGTTGTTTTTGAGTCCCTGTGGAAACTGTTCCGTGTAAAAAAACGGCCGCCCCTGACCCGGGAGGCGCTGAACCTGGTCGGATCGGACAACCGTTTTCCCAACGGCCGGACGGCCCGGGAACTCGGCTATACCCCGCTGGTTTCCTATGCCGAAGGCATGGCCCGGACCAAAACTTATCTTGAGCAATATCTCAAAAAATAGAGGAGAAAATCATGGCTTTTTTTTCCGGAAAACTCGCCTATATCACCGGCGGCTCCAGCGGCATCGGCCTGGAAGTCGCCCGCCTGCTTGTTTCCCAGGGATGCAGCCTGGTGCTGTTTGCCAGGAAACAGGCCGGCCTGGATCAAGCCCGGCAGACGCTTGAAAAAAAAGCCGTTGATTCCGGACAGCGCGTCGACACGGTCGCCATGGACGTGGCCGACAACGACAACGTCCGGCAGAAAATAAAGGAGGCCGTGGAGCGTTTCGGCGTGCCGGATATCCTGATCAACAGCGCCGGCATCGGCACGGCCGGCTACTTTCAGGATCTGTCCTATGAGGCCTTTGACCGCATCATGAAAATCAATGTCTATGGCACGCGCAACACCATCAGCGCCGTTCTGCCGTTCATGAAAGCCCGCGGCTGGGGACATATCGTCAACCTGTCTTCGGCGGCCGGCCTGCTGGGCATGTTCGGCTACAGTTATTACAGCACCAGCAAGTACGCCCTGGTGGGATTGTCCGAATGCCTGCGCAGCGAACTTAAACTGATAAACATCCACGTCACCGTGGTCTGCCCGCCGGAAGTGGACACCCCCTTTGTCGCGGAAGAGGCCGCGTCCCTGCCGCCGGAAGGACGGGCCGTAAAAAGCCTGGCCGGCCTGCTTAAACCCGAACACGTGGCCCGGACCATCGTTGCCGCCATCAAGCGGAAGAAGTTTCTGGTGGTGCCGGGGCTGGCGGCGAAATTCCTCTATCTGAACCACCGCCTCAGCAACGGCTTTTTCACCCATCTGTTTTCGGATCTGCTGGTCGCTTTTGTCGCGAGAAGAAAAGGGCACAAGGTATAAGGTTTAGGGTTTAAGGTTCAAGGCTGATTACCCTGAACCTTAAACCCTGCATCTTAAACCTTTAATAACGCCCGGGCCGTGTCCAGCATGCGGTTGGCGAAACCCCACTCATTGTCGAACCAGGCCAGAACGCTGACCCCGGTACCGCCGCTCAAGGCATTGCCGCCAAAAACCCGGGTCTGGGAGCCGTCGATAACCGCCGAGCGCGGGTCATGGTTGAAATCGCAGGAGACCAGCGGCAGTTCCGTGTAGCCCAGGATGCCCGCCAGCTTGCCTTCGGCGGCGGTCTTCATGATGCGGTTCACTTCCCGGACATCGGTTTTATTGTTCACCTGAACGGTCAGCTGCATGGCCGAGACATTGGTGATCGGTACCCGCAGGGCGATGGCCTGAAACCGTCCGGCCAGGTGGGGCAGCAGGCGGTCCACCCCGCCGGGCAGCGCCGTGTCGACCGGAATGACCGACTGGCTGGAACTGCGGGATTTACGCAGATCCCGGTTATGGTAAGCGTCGATCACCGGCTGATCGTTCATCATGGAGTGAATGGTGGTGATCATGCCGTGCCTGATGCCCAGGTGGCAGTCCAGCACGTGGATCACCGGCACAATACAGTTGGACGTGCAGGAGGCGTTGGAAATAATGGTGTGGTGGTTCTTCAGTGTCTGTTCGTTGATGCCGTAAACAATGGTGGCGTCCACTTCCGTTCCCGCCGGACAGGAGAAGATGACCTTGCGGGCGCCGCTTCTGATATGCCCTTCGGCCACTGCCCGCTGCGTAAAAGCGCCTGAACACTCCATGACCGCGTCCACCCCGAGTTTGCCCCAGGGGAGCCGGGAGGTGTCTTTTTCGGAAGAAACGGCGATGGGGTGTCCGTTGATCAGCAGCGTGCTGTCCTCCCAGGCGACTTCCCCCTGAAAAGGGCCGTGCGTGGAATCGAATCGGGTCAGGTGGGCGACGGCTTCGATATGGGACAGGTCATTGATGCCGACCACTTCAAATTCCGGAAATCGCCCGGACTCATAGAGCGCCCTGAGAACGCATCGCCCGATGCGGCCGTAACCGTTGATGGCCAGCCGGTAACCCATCTTCTCCCCTTTACCATGCGTTTGTCTTATTCGTTGCTCCCGAACAGAAATCCGGTTATACCAGAAACCCGAAGGCCATGGCAAACCCGGTTTTTGTCCGGGGTTTATCCCCCGGATTCATCTTTTCTTTGACAAGGGCAAAATATCTGTTTATATAGTAGGTTATTCAATTGACAATGATATCTGGAGGGGAACATGGATCATATTGATATTGAAAACGGAAAAATCAGATTTGAGGACAAGTGGTATTCCGCGGATGATCTCAAGAAGGAGATTCAGGACAAAATCAACACCGGCGACATGAAATTTTCACGGCAGGCCGCGCTGCTGGAAGAGTTGAACACCGCCATGGAAACCGCCCATGTCCTGGAAGCCCGAATTGTCCTGACCCAGGAACAGTATGAAAAGCTGATCCTGATCGGCGGCGGCAACGACAGTAAGTGCGTCCGCAAGGCGGTTCTGGCCTACATCGAAGATAACGATAGCGAAACGCCTGAAGTTGAATTTGTCGCCAGCGATGACAAGACCGCGGACAAAAAACCGGCCGGCGGCGCCAAAAAGAAAACCATGACCATCAACTGCTCCAAGTGCGCCGCACCCATTGAAATTGACATGACGGACATGCCCTCGGAAATCCGCTGCCCGAGCTGCAATGCCCGGGGCGTTCTGAAAACCCATAAGAACAAGCCGAATTTCCAGGATCACTACATGGGATAGGGCGGAAGAGGTCCCGCTAACGGCCGCCCCTACAGATCGTAAGGGGTCAGGCTTTCAAATCCGTCACCCGTCACGACAATGGTCTGCTCGAACTGCGCGGACAGGGAGCCGTCCCGGGTGACGGCGGTCCAGTTATCGGCGAGAATGCGGATTTCTTTTCTGCCCAGATTAATCATGGGCTCAATGGTGAACACCATGCCGGGAATCAGCATGATTCCCTCGCCCCTTCTCCCGTAATGGGGCACCTGCGGCGGTTCGTGAAAATCCAGTCCTACCCCGTGCCCCACGAACTCCCTGACCACGGAGCACCCCCGCTGTTCCACATGATTCTGGATGGCCCAGCCGATGTCGCCGATGGTTTTCCCGGGCGCCACCATTGATAGGGCGCTTTTCAGGCATCCCCGGGTGACATTAACGATCTTGAGGGCATCCTTTCCGGGAGCGCCTACAAAATACGTCTTGTTCACGTCGGCATAGTACCCGTTCAGGATGGGGGTAACATCCACGTTGACGATATCGCCCTCTTCTATGACGCGGTTTCCGGGTATGCCGTGACAGACCACCTCATTGATCGAAACGCAGACGCTTTTTGGAAATCCCCGGTAATTAAGAGGCGCTGGAACGGCATTATGTCTTAAGGTAAACTCATGGACCAGTGTATTGATCTCTTCAGTCGTCATCCCCGGCTTAAGCGCTTCTTCAACCATGTCAAGGGTGTCCATGGCAAGGCGACCGGCTTTGCGGATCCCCTCGATCTCCTCCCGGGTCTTGACCCTGATCTCAAACCGGTCCTGATACACCTTTTCCAGCCGCTTCGCCCCCTCTGACGAAAGCAGGCAGCATTTTGCGTATTTCTGCCCGCTGCCGCAGGGGCATAACATGACCTTCCCGGTCGCCAGGGTGCCTCTTTTTCTGTGTTTCATCCGTCGATCCCTGCTGATTGATTCCGGAGCAATCCGGTGCACCTGATTTTCATTATAGTCAACGCGGCTATCTTTTACAACCTTCGATCGGGAATGCAAAGTCTCTTTTTTTTTTGCAAATCGTGAATAAGTGGGTATAATACATATTTACCGACCGGGGGGTCGTGGTCCATCCGAAGGCGGAACGTTCCTACAATTTTGAATTGACGACGATAATCATGAAACAGAAGCTCTACAACGCGCCGACAACCATTCAAGCGCCCGACACGGTAAGGGCGGATATGCTGGAAGCCATGGACTACGCCTACGCGGGGAAGCGGGCCATTGACATCGAAATCCTTCAGCCCGAATTTACCTCCGTCTGCCCCATGACCGGCTTGCCTGACTTCGGCCGCATTACCATCACCTACACGCCGCGTCGGAAAATTATTGAACTCAAATCCTTGAAATACTACCTGATGCAATACCGGAACGTGGGAATCTTCTATGAGCATGTCGTCAATAAAATCCTGGATGATCTATCCGGCGCCCTGTCCCCGGCGCGCATGACGGTGACCGGTGAATTCACCTCCCGCGGCGGCATATCCACCACGGTGACGGCAACGGGAGCATCCCGGACGAAAAAACAAACCATGAGGTCAGCCAAATGAGCATGATTGAAGCCTTTTTCCATGTTATCGAAGAAACGAACTGCCCCATTTACGAGGAAAAGGACGAATTTAAGTTCTTCGGCAACGCCCTGCACCTGCCCAACGGCAAGCCCATGTGCACCATACTGGTGGACGATATCAAGGCCCGGATCGACGAGGGAGAAGAAGTCCTGTCCGGGGGGGAGGATTCCGGAACCTTTTTCTGCAGCGGGTGCACGGGTAAAATCCGGCTGCAATACGAAAAAGGGACGGAGTATGTTTTTGAAATCGAAGACCCTCATGAAAACGCCAAGGAAAATATCGCCAAGCTGTTAAGCACCTTCTCCTTCTTTAAAACCCTCAAAAAACACGAGGTACGCTACCTGATTCCCTTTATCCGGCACAAGCAGTTCAATAAGGGAGACATCATCATTCAAAAAGGCCAGCCTGGAAAAAATCTCTTTGTGATTCTTGCCGGTATGGTGGAAGTGCTCGGTAACAACGACATCAATATCGCCTTTCTCGGCAAGGGCGAGATCATGGGTGAAATGAGCCTGATCAGCGGGGACGCGGCCGGCGCCACCATTAAGGCCGTCGAACCGACCAAGGTGATCTTTCTAAACAGCCGCAATTTCCGGCGGCTGCTCAGAAAATTCCCGACCCTGCAGATGTATTTTGCCACCCTGCTGTCCAAGCGACTGTCCAAAACCAATACCGCCCGGTCAGATGAGCTGGAATCGGGCATGTCCGGCAACCTCACGGAAATGCCGCCTTCGGAACTGCTACAGGCCTTGAACATGAACCGCAAGACCGGGGTACTGACCTTCGGGCTGGAGGGGAACCGGACGGCCGCCATCACCTTCAAGGAGGGAGAACTCGTTCGCGCCAAACACGGCAACCTGGTCGACAAGGAGGCCTTCTGGGAGGTGTTGCGGGAAAGAAAAGGCCGTTTCAAATTTGTGCCGGGTCTGCCTCCGGAGGAAGAATCGAAGAGTGAAATCGGTCAGTTCATGTGGTTGCTGATGGAGGGACTGTCCCGCATGGACGAGGAATCCTATCAGCAAACCGAAAAAAAACGTTTCAGCGAGTAACCGCGTTCCCGGCCGCTTAAATCCGACCGCACTATGTCAGTTCCCGGCCTCTTCAGGCGCGATGGCCGCAAAAAAAGCGACCGGACCTCGCTTAAAAAGAAGTCCGGCCGCCGAATATTCGCCTGAAAGTCCTTAACGCTATTTCAAAAGATGTTTTCCCAGTCGTTTGCCCAGGGCGAGAATCGTGTAAGTCGGCGGCAACCCCCATGCCTTGGGAATAACGGAGCAGTCGCAGACATACAGGTTGTCAAATTGCTTGGTCTTGAGATCGGAATCGAGCAGTTCGCCGATTTTGACCGTGCCTCCGGGGTGCGCGGCCAGGATCCAGGTCTTGTGAATCCCGGTGGCCCCGGCATTCTTCAAAATTTTCCGGGCGTGCTCGTAACCCATTTTCAGCTTTTCCCGGTCCCCTTTCACCAGCCGTTTCCTGATGCCTTCATGATCGGTCAGGCATCCCCCCAGATCGTCTCTGACCTTAACCATGATCCGAACGACATTCTTATGGGAAAAACACCGGTGGGGCCGGAACCCGGACAGGGAGAAGATGGTGTTGAGCATGTTCGGCAGGGCCATATCGGTCATGACAAACCCTTCCTCACCAAAATGAATCCCGGCGGACATGGGAATCTCATTCTCATCCTTGACGCCATCCACATAGCCGGCCACGGAAATGAGCGGGTCAAAGAAGAAGTCATAGCCCGCCTCCCTGATGCCGCTCTGCCTCAGGATCAGAGGGGACCCGATGCCGCCGGCGCTGACGACGACTTTTTCCGCGAAGGCTTCACAGGCGGTGCCGCCCTGGGTATAGCGTACCCCCACGGCCCGACCGTCTTTGATGATCACTTCTCTGACCCGGGCGTTGTTGATCAGCTCAGCGCGATGTTTAACGGCATCATCGACAAAAATCCGGGCGTTCCATTTGACATCGTTGGGATCGCCATAATAAAAATTGCCGAACTTCTGGGTCTTCCGGTCCCATCGCTCCTGATACATGAACTTGTTGAGCTTCTTCCAGTCATACCCCAGTTCCCGGGCGCTCTTCATGATAAGCTTGGCTTTGGCGCCCATCACCTCATCAGACAGCGGCCCCACGGGAACTTCCTTCTTAATTTCATCGGCCTCTTTAGAGGCATCAATTCCGTAAGATTCCAACATCTTAAATGGGATATCAAAGCAGGTTCCGTAATAGAAGACGGAACTGCCTCCGGTGACAATACCCCGCACCATGCCGACCAGCTCGCTGGTAAACAGCATGCTCTTAAACGGGAAGCACTGCATCAGGGCATATTGCCAGAACACGCCGCGCAGGTTGGGATACGAGCCGCGCTCCAGCATCAATACGGATTTACCCGCCCGGGCTAACTCTCTGGCGACGGTCGCCCCTCCCGGACCGGTACCGACTACAATGACGTCATATCGTTTACTACTGGCGTTCATCTGAACCTCCTTTATTACTTACCAACGAAGTATATACGGAATTTACGACCAACATCTTGTCGATTGTCGACAATATTAACCGGGCAATCCCGCAAAGTCAAATAAAAAAAAATAAAATCCTTTTCCCTGATTCTTTTCCATCAGCGAACAGTTTTAAAACTATTTGATAATAGAATACAATCGTGGTAACTGCAAAGTTAAAAGATCAACCTTCTACAAAGGGGAGACGCATGTACGACAGAAGCAAATGTGTTTTATGCGGCCAGTGCCGCGACCGGTGCCTGTATATTGGCTATGAACCGGGAACCGGTGCTGCTGCATGGAAAAAACTGGTCAACGGCGAACCTGTCTCCTGGCTTTCCCAATGCATTACCTGCTTTGCCTGCAACGAATATTGTCCCCACGGTGCCCGACCGTTTGACCTGATCCTGCAACGGATGGAGGAAAGAGGCGATTATGTGGATCCGCAGCTGCTTTCCATGGCGCAACAGATGTTCACGCCGAGAAAGCCGTTCACTCCTCCCCAGGCCGGTCGCCAGGCCCTGTCGCTGTGCACGATTTACACCACCATCCCCTGGGCTTTTTCCGGATCGTTGTTTGAGGGCTTGACGCCGTTGAAGGGAACCCATTTTTTCTGCAACCTGATCTACCCCCACATGGGTAACGAAACCCTGATGCGCGAACGCCTTGCGCCGCTCATCGACCGATACGCCTCAACCGGCGTCGAAGAAATCGTTTTTGTCCATGATGACTGCTATGCCGTCATGACCGACGCGGCGGACCGCTTCGGTCTGAAGCTGCCGTTTAAGCCCGTTCATCTGTTCGAGCATCTCCGCGACCGGCTGCGGGCCCGCCAGGCCGACATTCAGCCCCTGAACCTGAAAGTCGCCTATCAGCGGCCCTGCGCCTCCCGACTGACCCCATGGAAGGAGCCCCTGCTGGACGAAATTTTCGAGTTGATCGGCCTCACCCGCGTGAACCGCCGTTATGACCGGGACAACGCCATGTGCTGCGGACAGGACATGCACGGTATCCAGAAGAGAGGCGACAAGTTCCCGGCCTTCAAAATGGAAAATATCCGTGATGCCCGCCAGGCCGGAGCCGAAGCCATGGTTTATCTCTGCCCCATGTGCCTGGACGCCCTGGGCAAACCGGCCCGTGAAAACGGGCTGCGCAACTACATGATTTCCGATCTGTGCCGGCTGGCCGTGGGTGAGACGCTGCCGGACGAGGCGAATCAAGTCCTATACGGCTGAAGCGACTTCACCAAACGAAATGCCGATGTCCCGGGCGGTCTGAATGCTGTCGCTGTCCAGGGGCACACCCCGGAAGGATCCGACCACCGTTTCCAGGGGAACGGCGTCGATTCGCGGGGGATTTAAGGCCACCATGTGACCGAACTTCTTTTCTTCCACCAGCCGCATGGCGGCCGCGCCGAACCGCAGGGCCAGCAGCCGGTCAAAGGTCGTCGGTGACCCGCCGCGCTGCAGATGGCCCAGCACCAGTGAGCGGGTGTCCTTGCCGGTCTTCTGGCTGATGGCCTCGGCCACGGCATTGCCGATTCCGCCCAGCAGCACGTCCTGGCGGCCCTTCTCGCCGCCGCCCCGGTGCGTGATCTGCCCGCCGACCGGCTTGGCACCCTCGGCCGCGACCACAATGGCGTAACGCGTCCCCTGCAGTTCGTCCTTCATGATATGATCGCAGACCACGTCGATATCAAACGGAATTTCCGGGATCAGAATGGCCCTGGCCCCGCCGGAAAGGCCGCTGTTCAGGGCGATCCAGCCGGCATGCCGGCCCATGACCTCCACCACCATGACCCGGTCGTGGGATTTGGCCGTGGAATGAAGACGGTCAATGGCCTCCGTGGCGATGCTGACGGCCGTATCAAAACCAAAGGTGGCCACCGTGCCGGCCATATCGTTGTCGATGGTTTTGGGCACCCCGATGACGGGTATGCCCTTTTTGAAAAAGTCATGGGCGATCTTCAGGCTGCCGTCCCCGCCCACGGCGATCAGGCAGTCAAACCCCAGGCGTTTGAAATTGCGCACCACCCGGTCAGAAACGTCCCGGGTTTCCACCTCCCCGGCCGCGTTTTCCACCGGCATCTCAAAGGGATTGCCCTTGTTGGTGGTGCCCAGAATGGTACCGCCGATACTGGAAATATTTTTCACCTTGTCCGGCGTCAGCTGCATGATTTCATCGGTATCCAGCAACCCCTGGTACCCCTGGCGGATGCCGTATACTTCCCAGTTGCGGTTCCAGGCCGACATAACCACCGCCTCGATGACCGCGTTTAGCCCCGGCGCGTCTCCGCCGCCGGTATTGATGGCAATGCGCATTCTTCCTGACATGATACTCCCTCCTCAATGAATTTATTTTAACATAATCAGTTGGAACAGAACCATACCGGCCATTGCCAGCATTGAAAAAACAAAACCGGCGGCCATGGCCGCCGCCATATAGATCAGCACCCGCACAAACAGCCGTTCAAAAACCGGCGTATTCGCGGGAAGGGCTTTCATAACACCGACGGTGATAAGCGCGTGGATGGGGATGAAAAGGATATACATGGGAACGGCAAGTAGTTGAATCCGGCTTTCCGCCTCCCCGGGGGCCAGGGCGGACGGCATTGCCCGGCCGGCCAGAAAAGCCGTCAGCAGCGTGGCCGCCGCGAAGCCAGCGGCCAGCGGCAGAAACCATTGCCAGCGGAACCCCCTTTTTTCAAACAGGGCCGCAAAAACCGCTATATATATTATCTGGATGAATCCGTATATCATCACATCGTCAGCGGTTAAAACAAAATGCAAAAAGAAGGAATCATTTAATTTCAATATCATAGCAGGCATGCCCTAAGGTGTCAACAACCCTTTGCAGGCTGACACACCGCTCCGTAAAATTCTTGACAAAAAACCGGCTTTATTCTATTGTTGAACTTTATTCAATAAATGAACCTCGTTGCAGCAATTTGATCTTGCTGCCGTAAAAAATTTTTATTACGAACCTTGAGACCGGAGGGCGCTTATGGATTTTGATCTTTCCAGGGAACAGACCATGGTTCGCAAGGAGGTCCGAGCCTTTGCCAGGGCGGAGATCGCGCCGATCGCCTCCGAGCTGGATGAAAAAGAAACTTTTTCCCCGGAACTGACCCGCAAGATGGGCGAGATCGGCCTGCTGGGCATGTTCGTGTCCGGCCAGTACGGCGGTCAGGCCATGGATTATCTTTCCTACATCATCGCCGTGGAGGAGATCGCCCGGGTGGACGGCTCCCAGGCAGCCACCATTGCCGCCGGGAATTCCCTGGGCATCGGACCGCTTTACTATTTCGGCAGCGAAGAGCAGAAGCAGAAATACCTGCCCAAACTCTGCCGGGGAGAAGGGCTGTGGGGTTTCGGACTGACCGAACCCTCGGCCGGTTCCGATGCCGGCGGCAGCAAGACCAATGCCGTCAGGGACGGCAATGAATGGGTCATCAACGGCTCCAAGATCTTTATCACCAACGCCGCCTGCGAACTCTCTCTGGGCGTGACCGTGCAGGCTATCACCGGCGTGCGGGACAACGGCAAGCCGGAATACAGCTGTTTTATCGTCGAGCACGGCACGCCGGGCTTTGAGGCCAGGGCCATGCACGGCAAGATGATGTGGCGCGCCTCCAACACGGCCGAGCTCTATTTTAACGACGTGCGGGTGCCGGATAAAAACCTGCTGGGCAAAAAAGGGGACGGGTTCCATCAGATGCTGGCCACCCTGGACGGCGGCCGGCTCTCCATCGGGGCCATGGGCCTGGGTGGGGCCGACGGCGCCTTTGAGCTGGCTTTAAAATACGCCCAGAAAAGAGAGCAGTTCGGTCAGCCCATCAGCAAGTTTCAGGCCATCGCCTTTAAGCTGGCCGACTGTGCCACGGAAATCGAGTGCGCCCGGAACCTGCTCTACAAAGCCTGCTGGCTGCGGAACAACCACCGGCCCTTTGCCAGGGAGGCGGCCATGGCCAAGCTCTACTGTTCCGAAACCATGGGCCGCGTCGTCGACCGGGCCGTGCAGATTCACGGCGGGTACGGTCTGATGAAGGATTATCAGGTGGAACGGTTTTACCGGGACCAGAAACTGCTGGACATCGGTGAAGGCACCTCGGAAATTCAGCGGCTGGTGATCTCCCGTTATATCGGATGCTAACGGGCGACATCCGTCGGAAAGACAATGAAAGGAAACACGCCATGGATAAGCCATATGAACCGCCGCATATCAGCGTCGACTATTTTGAAGACCTGACCGGTGAAATCAAATCGGGGGCAACCGCCGTCAGAGAGGAACGCGTCGGGGAACGCATCCAGCGGTTGCGGACGGACAAGGGCGTATCGCTGGAAGCCCTTGCGGATGCCACCGGCTGTTCAGCGGAAGAACTGGCGGCCTATGAAAACGGTACGGCCCAGCCTCAGCTCGGCGCCCTGATGAAACTTTCCCGTGCCCTGGACACGGTCTTCGGCAAACTGCTCTCCGGCGAGGGCGACAAGGATTTCGCCGTCATCCGCAAGGAAACCGGCATTCCCGTGGAGCGGTCGGCCACGGAAGGGCAGAAAAAGGTCTACAGCTATTTCAGCCTCGGCAGCCGTGTCAAGGGCCGGCACATGGAGCCGCTGATCGTCCACCTGGAGGAAAGCCCCCACGGCAAACCGTCGGTCCATGACGGCGAAGAGTTCATCCATGTACTGGAAGGCAGCGTCAGGTTGGTTATCGATCGGGAGACGCATGAACTGGAGCCGGGCGACAGCGTCTACTACAAATCAACCGTGCCCCATTTGATCGCCTCCGCCCGGGGCAAAGCGGTCATTCTGGCGGTATTATATGAATAACCAGCTTCTCTGGCAGCCGTCACAGGAAAGAATCGAATCCACCAACATGTTCCGGTTCATGGGCCGGATCAATGAAAAATACAAGACCGCCCTGGCCGCCTACCCGGAACTTTACCAGTGGTCCATCGACCATATCCCGGAATTCTGGGCCGAAGTGTGGGATTTTGCCGGCATCGTTCATTCCGCGTCCTACACCCGGGTGGTGGATGATCCGGCCCGCCTGCCCGGGGCCAAATGGTTTGCCGGCGCCAGGCTGAACTTTGCGGAAAACCTGCTGCGATACCGGTACGAGCGGCCGGCCATAATTTTTTCCTGCGAAGGCGGGCCGGTCCGGCGGCTGACCTATGCCGAACTTTACCGCCAGGTCGCCCGCACGGCCGCGGCCCTGTCCGCGGCGGGTGTTCGGGCCGGCGACCGGGTGGCCGGGTTCATGCCCAATATCCCGGAAACCATCATCGCCATGCTGGCCGCGTCCAGCCTCGGCGCCACCTGGTCCTCCTGCTCACCGGACTTCGGCGCCAAGGGCGTGCTGGACCGGTTCGGCCAGATCGCCCCGAAAGTCCTGTTCGCGGCCGACGGATATGTTTTCAAGGGGAAGGCCATCGACAGCCGTCCCCGGGTCGAGGAAATCACGGCCAGTCTGCCGGATTTGAAGCGCGTCGTCATCGTTCCCTACACCGCCGCGGAACCCGACATCAGCGGCATCCGCGACAGCGTGCTGCTGTCCGACTTCCAGGACAAAACGGCCGAGACGATGGACTTTGTCCAGCTGCCCTTTGATCATCCCCATTACATCATGTATTCCTCCGGCACCACCGGCCCGCCCAAGTCCCTGGTCCAGGGCGCGGGCGGCGTGCTCATTCAGCAGCTCAAGGAACTGCTCCTGCATACCGGCCTGAAACGCGAGGATAAGATTTTTTATTTCACCACCTGCGGCTGGATGATGTGGAACTGGCTGACCTGCTCCCTGGCCACCGGCGCCACGGTCATGCTCTTCGACGGCAACCCCTTTCACCCGGATCCGGGAGTACTGTGGCGTTATGCCCAGGACGAAGGGTTCACGGTCTTCGGCACCAGCGCCGGATACCTGAACGCCCTGGCGGCCACCGGGTTGAAACCGGCCGAAAAGTTTGATCTTACGCGGCTGAAAACCATGCTTTCCACCGGTTCTCCATTAAGCGACGAAGGATTTCGTTTCGTGTACCGGGACATCAAGGCCGACCTGCAACTCTCCTCCATTTCCGGGGGCACGGACATCAACAGCTGTTTCGTGCTGGGCAATCCCATCGGCCCGGTTTATGCCGGAGAAATCCAGTGCCGGGGCCTGGGCGTCAAGGTCAACGCCTGGAACGAGGACGGCCGGCGCGTTTATAACGAACCCGGCGAACTGGTCTGCGAGGCAGCCATCCCCTCCATGCCGGTCTTCTTCTGGAACGATCCGGACGGGAAGAAATATCATAGCGCCTATTTCGACCGTTTTCCCGGCGTCTGGACTCACGGGGACTTTATTTCCATCAATGACCACGGCGGCGCTGTCATTTACGGCCGCTCCGACGCCACCCTCAATCCCGGCGGCGTTCGCATTGGCACCGCTGAAATCTACCGCCAGGTGGAAGCCCTGGAAGAGGTCGAGGACAGCCTGGTCATCGGCCAGAACTGGAAGAACGACGTGAGGGTGATTCTCTTTGTCAAGCCGGCGCCGGGACACGTTCTGGACGATGCACTGAAACAGAAAATTCGGGAGGCCATCCGGGCAAACGCCTCGCCGCGGCATGTGCCGGCCAAAATCCTGGAGACGCCGGACATCCCCTACACGCTGAATATGAAAAAAGTGGAGCTGGCCGTCAAGCGGGTGGTGGAAGGCGGTAAGGCCACCAACCGGGATGCCCTGAAAAACCCGGAATGCCTTGATTATTTCGCCGGCCTGGAGGAGTTGCGCCGGGATTAGCCTTACTGTTAGTGATGGCGGGTATATGTGCCGGCGGATTTAAGGACAGGCTTAAATCCGCCGGCTTTTTTCAGGGCACCGCTAAAAATTGCCTTTTGGCTCGATGCCGGCGTTGCGCTCAAATTTTAATCCTCGGAGTACTTCGCCTTGACCTCGAACTAAAATTCTAATTTTTAGAGATACCCTTTACACGTAGCGAACTGTTTAACGCGAAGTAAACTTGTCGGTCGGCAGGTCGTCAACGGGAACGCCGGGCAGGTCTTCGGCCGCGTGACCGACGGCGATAATCGAGAGGACCCGCACATGTTCCGGGAGAGAAAGCAGCCGCTGAACATACTGCTCGGCGGTAAGATGCTCGTCGTGATGGCGCTGGCGGATCTGGACCCAGCAGCTGCCCAGGCCGATGGAAGCGGCGGCCAGATGGGCGATGACGGCCGCTATGGCGCAGTCCTCAATCCAGACATCCGACTGGGTGCTGTCCCCGCAGACCACGATACCCAGGGCCGCGTCCTTGAGGAAGCCGGCCCCGTGGGGCTTGGCCCGCGACAATTTTCCCAGCAGGCCTCGATCCTGGACCAGAACAAAGGACCACGGCCGGATCTCACGTGAAGACGGGGAACGCAGCAACGCCTCCTTGAGGATGTCCAGATGTTCCGGCGTGATCGGCCGGTCCCGGTGATACGCTCTGATGCTGCGACGTTTTCTAAGGGTTTCTATCAACGACGGTATTAGACCTTGAATTTTCCCATCAACTCCGTAATATGCGCGGCCATGCGGCGAAGCTCATCGGCGCTCTTCTTGACCTGCTGGCTGTTCTCGTTCATCTGCTGGGAATGGCCGCTTAAGGAAACCACCTTGCGGGATACGTCGCCGGAAACAATTGAATATTGAGCCACGCTGGTGTTAACCTCGGAAACGCCCTGGGATATCTGCGAGACATTGCTGGCGATCTCTTTGGTTGATGTGGACTGTTCCTCGATGGAGGTGGCGATGGTGGAGACGATTTCATCGACGCTGTTAATCACGTTGATAATACGGCCGATCTCGTCCACCGCCTCGACGGTGATGTTCTTGTTGTCCTCGATCTGCTTGATAATCTGCTGGGTGGCGGCGGCCGTCTGGCGGGCCAGATCCTTGATCTCACTGGCCACCACCGCGAACCCTTTGCCGGCGTCTCCGGCCCGGGCCGCCTCGATGGTGGCATTCAATGCCAGCAGATTGGTCTTTTTGGAGATTTCGGTAATCACCTCGGTGACGGACCCGATGTTGGTGGCGGCGGAATTCAGGGTGTCCAGCTTGCGGGAAACGTTTCCCGCCTGATTCACGGCGTTGGCCGTAATGCCCCGGGCAGTTTCGGTGTTGCTGGTGATTTCGTCCACCGTGGACGTCATCTCCTCAATGGACGAAGCGATCAAAGACACGTTCTGGGAGGTTTGCTCCATGGTGCTGGCGATGCTCGTCATCCGCCGGCTCATTTCCTCCGACGCCAGGGCCACGGAATTGGCATTGGCCGACATCTCCCCTGTTTCCGTGGTCATTTTATCAGATAGTCCGGACAGGTTATGAGACGCCTGGTTGAGCGAGCCCATACTGCCGGTCACGTCATTGACCAGCTCCCTGAACTTGTTCATAAAGGTCGTAAACCGGGTACTTAAGACCTCACCGATCTCGTCCTCCCGGCTGTACTTAATATCATCGGTTAAATCAACGGCTTCCTGGGAGATGCTCTTTAGCATCAGCGAGATGTTAGCGTTGGAGCCCAGCAACTCATCCTTCAAGGCGGTTATCCGGTCGGCCAGGCCCACGGAAAGCAGGGCCACGAAAAGCACCGACCCGACCTGGACCGCCCACTCGGTAAAGGCGTTGACCGGCAGCAGACCGAACGTTTTAAAGCAGTAAAGCAGTACGCCCAGAAACAGGAAACCGCAGCTGATAATAATAAACCGGGAGTTCCTTGTAATTCCGATGCTGATGGCGCCGGACGCGACCAGGGCCACGGTCATGATAATCACCAGAACGATGGCGATCTTGATGCTGTAAGCATAAGTGACCACAAGCGACAACAGAGCCCAGGCCAGGCTGGGACCGATAATGAAGAACTTCGTCACCTTGTCCACCAGGGTATCCGGATAGAGGTCTCTGATGTTCAAGAAGGTCCTTAAGAACAGGGTAATGAAGACCACCGACAGACACATAAACATGGGCAGACATTTGTTGGCCCACCACACGGAGTTCGGCCACAGGTACTGAAACGAAAAACCATTCAGCGTAAACTGGAACAGGGTGTAGGAAAGAATAAACAGGACCAGATAAATATAGCTTTTTTCGCGGATCAGCACATACAGCACCATATTATAGATGACCATGATCAGCATGGCGCCGTAATACAGCCAGAAAAAGGGATAGACCTTGTGAATCTTTTCAAGATAAGCCTTATGGGATTTCAGGACAGGCTCGAAGTTAAACGAGGTCGCGGTCTCAATGCGGACCAGATAAGTGCTCAATCCCGGCGCCTGTTTTATCAGAAAAACCAGATCCCGGTCTTCGATCTCACGCGTGCCGAAGGGATAGGCCGTGCCGCCTTTTATCGGCGGCGGATAGAGACCACCGGCCTGGGGGATGTAAAGCTCCACGTGGTTGAGCAGGGGATAGAGAATGGTGAAATACCAGTCTCTGGTTTCATCCAGGGTATTGTTGACCGTGAACCGGAACCAGTAGGCCGAGGAAGTAAAACCGAAACTCAAGGCCACCTTGTCGGACTGGGTCCATTTGGTCTTATCGCTCAGAATATCGGATAACTTCAATTGTCTGCCCGGGTCTTCGACATACTCGACCTGGTCCCCGAAAAAAACCGTACCGGTTGAATCGTCAAGGGGAACAGGCGCCGCCTGTGCCGGAGAAAAAGCACAGAAGCAGACGACGGCCATGGTCAGAAGCAGGGAATAGACCGCATGAGAGCTGTTTCGTGTTTTCATCATCGCATTATCCGTTCATCTGATTAACCGCTGCCGGCTCCGGCTATATTTTGAATGGCTTGTTTTTATTATCAAAAAAACACCCGGGTTTTGCAAGAGAAAACACCGGATCAGGTCCATTTTATCTCCGGCTCTTTTCTATCCGGCATACGGTGATAGGTAAACTTCGGGTAGCCCAGCATCATGGCGCCGAAATTGGCTTCTCCGGCCGTCAGGCCCAGGGCGTCTTTAAGCGGCTGCCACTGCATGGCGGCGGCATTGAAAAATCCGTTCCAGCAGGTGCCCAGTCCGAAGGCGGCGGCGGCCAGATCAAAATAGGTCATGGCAATGGTGCAGGCGCTTTGGGCGGAAATATCGGAAACATCGGCGTTGGCCAGGACCAGATGAGGCGCGCCCCGGCTGACCGTGTCCACCCCGAACTCCCAGGCCGCCACTACCAGATCCAGATGCATGGCGCCCGCCAGGCGGGGGTGCTTTTCGACCATGAAACGCATCCACTCGATCACCAGGCCGCTCAACCGCCGGACGTCTTCGGCCCGGTAAATCACCTGCCATTTGACCGGTTGCCGGTTATGGCCGGTCGGAGCGCAGCGGGCCACGCGGATCAGCCGTTCAATCACCGCCCTGTCTACCGGCTGCTTTTTGTAGTTCCGGATAGACCGCCGGTACCGCAAAAAATGCTCCGCCTGTTCGGGGGAAAGCAGCCACTGCCGGTTGACCGGCAGGCACGCTTCGGGTTTCAGCAGCCGGTGGGATAAAGCGCCGGTAGGACATACGGCCACGCAATGGCCGCAGTTGATGCACAGCGCGTCGGCGCCGGGAATCGGCACCGGCCACCCGGTGGCTTTCATATCAATGATCTTCAGCGGGCATTCGGCGGCACAGATTCCGTCTTTATTGCATTTGTCCCGGTTGACTTCAAATAACGGCATGGCTGAATTCCCCTTTCATCTGTCTATCACCCCGCCGGCCACACTATATCCGGTCGCTTCGACCCGGCCCTCACCGCCCGGACACGTCACGAATCAATATCGCCGCGCAGAGCCGACACCACCCGCTCCATGGCCCGGTCCACGTTCTCATAACTGTTAAATGCGGAAAAACGGATGTACCGGGAGCCGCAGCGACCGAAACCCGCTCCCGGCGTGCAAACCACGCCGGCCTTTGTCAGCAGGCGATCAAACAGCTTCCAGGAATCGGTTTTCCCTTCCACCCAGATATACGGCGCGTGCCGGCCGCCGACATAGGACAGGCCGATTTCATCCATGGCCCGGGTGATGCGGTCGGCGTTTTTCATGTAATAATCGATGGTCTCTCTGGCCTGGGATTTCCCCTCGTCACTGTAGATCGCCTCCGCCGCCCGCTGGACCGGATAGGAAACGCCGTTGAACTTGGTGGTATGCCGGCGATGCCACAACCCGTGCAGGAAATGGATGTTGCCCCGGGAATCAAAGGCGCGGCAATCTTTGGGAACCACGGTAAAGGCGCAGCGGGTGCCGGTGAATCCGGCGGTTTTGGAAAAACTGCGGAACTCCACGGCCACCTGGCGGGCGCCTTCTATCTCATAGATCGTGCGGGGAAGTGCGTCGTCCCGGATAAACGCTTCATAGGCGGCATCATACAAAATCAAGGCCTTGCTGGCAGCGGCGAAATCCACCCATCGGGCCAGCTCTTTTCGGGTAATGGTCGACCCGGTCGGGTTGTTGGGAAAACAGAGGTAAATCAGATCGACCGGATCGGCCGGCAGCTGGGGCAGAAAACCATTGTCCGCCGTGCAATCCATATAGACGATATTCCGGTAGCGCCCGTCCGCATAATCTCCGGTGCGACCGGCCATGACATTGGTGTCCAGGTAAACGGGATAAACCGGGTCCGGTATGGCGACGCGGATGTCGGTCGCAAGAATTTCCTGGAAATTACCGGTATCACATTTGGCCCCGTCGCTGATAAAAATCTCGTCGGCGCTGATGTCGGCGCCGCGAGCCTGATAATCGGCGACCGCGATCTTTTCCCGCAGAAACGCGTAGCCCTGTTCCGGACCGTATCCGCGGAATGTGGCCTCGCTGCCCATCTCGTCCACGGCCTTGTGAAACGCCTCCAGGCTGGCCCGGCACAGGGGACGGGTGGCGTCGCCGATACCCAGCCGGATGATTTCCGCTTCCGGATGAGCCTGCTGGTAGGCTCTCACCCGCGAAGCAATTTCCGAAAACAGGTAGGAGGCCTGAAGCTTCAGATAATGCTCATTGATGGTAATCATGGTTCCGTTGGCGCCTTTCTCTAATACGGTTTCGCTACTGGTAATTTTGCCGGTTATAATCAATTTCCTCGTATCTGTCAATTTTCAGGGCTTCACATTGCCATATCCCGCATGACGTGCTACAAACAGCAATATGAAATCGAAAGGCTCTCCATGTCATTAACCAGGAAACAGATTGTCCTGCTGGGGGCGATCCTGACGGCTGTTATGCTGGGCGGCTACGCCATCACTCACCGGGATCAGATCGTACAGATGATATCGCTGGTGAATGAAAATACGCCGGCGCCGCTGTTTATCGCGCTGATGATCATTCTGCCGATCTTCGGTGTTCCCATCAGTCTGTTCCTGCTGGTGCTGGGGATCAAGTTCGGGCTGACCGCCGGTCTGCTCCTGATGTTCCTGGTCATGCCGATCCACATGACCGTCTCTTTCGCGCTGACGAAGGTGGCCGGAGAACTGATTCAGAACGTATTGTTCCGGGGGAAATACGTCATTCCCCAGGTGCCGGCCGACCGGCGGGTCCGGTTTTCATTCCTGGTAGCGGCCCTGCCCCTGCTGCCGTACGCGGCCAAAAATTTTTTTCTGCCCCTGGCCGGCGTTCCCTTCCGGCTTTACCTGGGAATGAACTGGGCCTGCCAGGCCACCCTGGCCATACCTGCCGTGGTCCTGGGCAGTTCCATCGGCGACTTGAACCCGGCCATGTTCATGGCGGCAGTTGCCGGACTGCTGGCGATATATCTGATCATCGGTCGAATTGAAAAAAAATACGGAAAACACGTTGATTTCAAGGAAGAACTGATCACCGGATCGCGGCCGGACGACGGCCACACAAAAAATGCCGGCGGCCATGACGGCCGCGGCGAAAAGACGGACGACACCCCGTCACAGGAAAACCGGCCCGCGGTAAAGCGGGCATAAACCGCCGTTAAACGCTTTCGCTCCTTCGAAGGCTTTACCTCTAATCCGCCTGGTTTCTCAAAAACGTCGGGATATCCAGATCATCATTATCAATCACCAGGCCCTTGTAGCCGCGGTACGTCGCCCCGGAGCCCTCGCCGGCGGAGGCCTGCTTGCGGATAAAGGTCGGCTGGTCGAGTTTTGATACCGACAACGTATTCAGATCGGCCGCCGTCACGTCCCGGATCCTGCCCCGCTTCAGGTCCACGATCGGCTCCGCCGCCGCCGCGCCGATTCCCGTGGCGATAACCGTTATACGGATTTCATCTCCCAGGGAATCATCGATGGTCGTTCCCCAGATGATTTCCGTTTCATCGCCCACCTCCTCGTGGATGCGGTCCGAGGCTTCCTCCAGTTCCTGAAAACTCATGTCGCTGGAACTGGCGATGTTCAGCAGCACCCCCTTGGCACCGGCGATGGAGCATTCCTCCAGAAGCGGATGGGAGATGGACCGCTCGGCCGCCTCGATGGCCCGGTTGTCGCCGCTGGCCACGCCGATTCCCATCAGCGCCATGCCCGCCTTGGACATGATGGTCTTGACATCGGCAAAATCGAGATTGACCAGGCCGGGGACCATGATCAGGTCGGAAATTCCCCGCACGGAATGATGCAGAACCTCATCGGCCTTCCTGAACATGTCGATGACCGTGTCCTTCTTGGAGGCCAGGGTCCGCAGGCGATCGTTCCGAATGGTAATGACCGTATCGGCGATGCCTTTTAGGGCCGCCACGCCGGTTTCGGCCTGCTGGGCCCTTTTCTTGCCTTCAAAGGAAAACGGTTTGGTGACCACGGCCACAGTCAGTATCCCCAGTTCCTTGCAGATCTGGGCGATGACCGGCGAGGCCCCGGTGCCCGTACCGCCGCCGCACCCTTCGGTGATAAACACCATGTGGGCCCCCGACAGGGCGTCACGAAGTACGTCATGACTTTCCATGGCGGCCTGCCGGCCGATCTCAGGATTGGCGCCGGCGCCGAGCCCTTCCGTAATGTTGGTGCCGAGTTGAATTCTAACCTCGGCCTTTGACGCTTCCAGCACCTGGGCATCGGTATTGGCGACAATAAACTCCACGCCCTGCAGGTTGGCTTCGATCATGTTGTTGACGGCGTTTCCCCCCGCGCCGCCCACGCCAATGACCTTTATCCTCGCGTTCTTTTCTTTTTCCACATATGAAAACGACATGCGCACCTCCTCCTCGCTGGGATTTTAAATACAACATATATAGTGAAAAGATAAAATTGACAACAATATATTGTGGCCAATTTCTAAAAAATACCTTTTACCGCGATTTCATTGTTAATAAATTAAATTCAATATGTTTTGCATCCCTACCACTCCCGCCCGCAGAAAACGGTTCGCAGGGCGGCCGGTTCAGGCAATCTCCTTGAACCATCGCTTCATCCGGCTGATCAGCCGGTTGAAAATATTGGCGTCCCGGATTCGGAATTTCCGGGCCGATTCATTCCGTGCCCCGTAGAGGACCAGTCCGACACCGGTGGCATACATGGGATTGTTGACCACGTCCACCAGACCGCTGATGCCAATGGGACGGCCCAGCCGGGTCGGCTGGTTGATGATGGATTCGGCTATTTCACAGGCACCGTCCAGCAGAGCCGCTCCGCCGGTCAGCACGACGCCGGTGGTAATTTCATCCGCGGCGCCCTTGCTGATGATCTCCCGGTTGATCAGGGTAAAAATTTCCTCCATGCGCGGAGCGATGATTTCATTAAGGATATGCACCGGCACTTTTTCAGAATTCCGGCCGCCGGTCCGCTTGACTTCTATTTCACCGATGGCCCCCTCGCGCCCGGAAATGGGGCTGACAAACCGCTTCTTGATTTTTTCTGCTTCCGAATGCGGTGTCCGCAGACCGATGGCGATATCGTTCGTCAGGTTGTTGCCACCCAGGGACAGAACGAACGTATGCCGGATATTGCCGCCGCAGAAAACGGCCAGATCACTGGTCCCGCCGCCCATATCGATCAGCGCCGCTCCCAGCGTCTTCTCTTCATCCGTCAGCACCGCCTCGCCCGAGGCCAGGGATTCCAGGACGACATCACAGACATCGAGGCCGGCCCGATGGGCGCATTTGACGATGTTATGGGCCGAGGCAACCGCGCCGGTGACGATATGAATTTTGACCTCCAGGCGGACACCGGTCATGCCCACGGGATTCTGGATACCGGACTCATCGTCCACGATATATTCCTGTGGCAGGATATGGATAATTTCCCGGTCCATGGGAATGGCCACCGCGCTGGCCGCCTCTCTGACCCGCTCCAGATCGGCGCGGGTAATTTCACGGCCCTTGATGGCGATCACTCCCCGGCTGTTGAAACTGGATATATGGCCGCCGGCGATGCCCACATAGGCGTTGGAAATTTCACACCCGGCCATGAGTTCCGCTTCTTCCACCGCTTTTTTGATGGAGCCGACCGTTGACTCAATATCCACCACCACACCCTTGCGCAGCCCTTCTGAAGGGTGCATGCCGATTCCGATGATGTTGATCTTATCGCCTTCCTTCTCTCCGACAACCGCGCAAATCTTGGTGGTGCCGATATCAAGACCGACGATGATGTCCTGTTCCTTCATTGCTACCCCCTTTGCTGTTGGCGACATACGCCTCTGCGGTCACGGCCTTGACCACAACCCGGTCCGGATATTCAAAGCCGGCGGCGGCCAGACGGCCTGTCCCGGGCTGACTGGAACAATGGCTCAGCATATATCCCAATTGACGAAATTTGGTGATGTAACTGTCGTTGTCGTCGTCAAAACCGAGCCGAACCTCATCGATGGCGTCAAAAGCATATAGCGTCAGGCCGGTGTCCCGGTCGGCGATCACTTTGCGGATGCTCATGCCCGGAATCCGCTCTCCGAGAATGACGCCCATTTCAACCACATCCAGCGCGGCGTTTAAAGCCGGGCCGACCGCATGGCCCTTCTCGTCCAGATCGCCGCACTCAATACCGCTGATCACCGGCAGGGCGGACGGGTCCGTCGGTTCCAGCCGCTTGAAAACCTCCCGGTGGCTGTTGATCAGGAAACTCCCGCCCCAGTCCAGAATCGCCAGGGGCGTATGCTCCCGGATATCAATCACAATCGTCGACGGCAGCACCCGGCTGATCCGCACATCCGCGATCCAGGGATCGGCCTGCAGCCGGCGCCTGGCCACGGACAGGTTCACGGCCATGATGTTCATCCCCGTCGCGATGCCGGCCCGGTGAACGACCGCCTCCCGGTCGAGCAGAGACAATCCCTTGACCTGAACATCATTGATACGCAGGCAGTCGGACCGGATAAAAAAAGCATAACCGTACACAAAGCCGATACTCACCGCCAGCAGAACGACCAGTCCGGCCGTGACCTTCAGCGCCGGTATCGTTGCCGCATAGCGGGCACACCCGGCCGTTTTCTTTTTCCGGTTCTTCCGGGACACTTTTTTCAGCATTCCATTCCTGTGACCGTACTTATTCTCCGACAATTTTCACCTCCGGTTCCAGCCGGACGCCAAACCGCTCCGCCACTTCCCTCCTGACCTCGGCCATCAGGGTCAGAATGTCCGCGGCCGTGGCGCCGCCCGTGTTCACGATATAGTTGGCGTGTTTATCGGAAACAGCCGCGCCTCCGACACGCCTGCCTTTCAACCCTGCCCGGTCGATGAGCCGGCCGGCCGACTCGCCCTCCGCCGGATTTTTAAAAAAACAGCCCGCGCTTCGGACGCCCACGGGATGACTGCGCATGCGTTCATTCAGAATATCCCGCGCCTCCGCCCGCAGCCGGACCGGTTCTTCCCGGCGGCAGGACAGCCTGGCAGCGGTCACCAGAAACGGATCCGCCGCGTCCGGAGAAAATCCCCTCACCTCAAAATGCCGGTAACGGAAGACCATGTCGTCCCGTGCCGCCTTCATCAACCGGCCGTCCGATGTCAGTATCGTAACCGTCTCCAGAACGTCGCCCATGGCGCCCCGGGCCGTGCCGGCGTTCATGATGACCGCGCCGCCCACGGTTCCGGGAATTCCCAGCGCGAAATTCATTCCGGCCAATCCGTTGTCGATGGCGTACTGACAGAGGCTCTGGAGATTGACGCCGGCCCCGGCCCGAACCGTGACGACATCGCCGGCATCTCCATCGACCCGGATGTCCTTCAATCCTTTCTTCATGTCAATGACCACGCCGCGGATCCCCCGATCCAGGACCAGCAGGTTGGTGCCGCCGGCCACGGCGGTATAGGGGACGCCGGCCTCGACGCAGGCCAGCACCAGTTCCCGCAGCTGCTTTTCATCCTTCACCGACACAAACAGGTCGGCCGGACCGCCCACGCCGAAAGACGTGTGCCTGGCCATGGGTTCGTCCCGCTTCACCCTTCCCGGAAACCGGTG
Source organism: Thermodesulfobacteriota bacterium (assembly GCA_040753795.1). Lineage (NCBI taxonomy): Bacteria > Pseudomonadati > Thermodesulfobacteriota > Thermodesulfobacteriota bacterium. The sequence continues at coordinate 269,903 of JBFMDX010000001.1, read as the reverse complement.
CAACGCCCAGGCTGTAAAATCATCGTTCGTCATACCCACCCCGGCCCGCAACCGTTATTTCTCCGGGGTTCCGGAAAGCAGGCTTTCCCCGGCTTTCCAGACATCACCGGCCCCCAGCGTCAAGACGATGTCCCCTTCCCGAAGGGTCTCACTTAAATAGTTACAGGCGATTTTCCGGTCTTCCGCATACCGTACGCTCTTATGCCCATGAGCCCGGATCCCCTCGCTCAGCGCATAACCGTCAGCCCCGGCGATCGGCTTCTCTCCGGCGGGATAAACCGGCAGAACGACCAGATCGTCACACTGATAAAAAGAGCGGGTGAACTCATCAAACAGGGCCCTGGTCCGCGTGTAACGGTGCGGCTGAAAAACGACCCGGATACGACGATCTTCCCAGTTTTCCCGGATGGCCTGCAGGGTCGCCTGGATCTCCGTGGGATGGTGGCCGTAATCGTCCACGATCACCGCGCCCCTGATTTCGCCCTTGACTTCCATTCGCCGGTGAACGCCGGCCCTGGTCTCCAGGGCCAGTTTGATCCGCTCGAACGGAATATCCAGTTCCATGCCTACCGCTACCGCCGCCAGCGCGTTCCTGACATTGTGAACCCCCAGAGCATTGAGCACGATATCACCCAGCTTGTCGCCAAAGTGATAAACGGAAAAACAGGCTTTCCCCTGTCCCAGCTTGATCTGGCGGGCCTGGAAATCGGCCTGCTGGCTGGTGCCGTAGGTAATGCATCGTTTCTGAATGGTCGGCAGCAGCGACTGCAGGGGTTCATTGTCCAGACAGACTACCGCCAGACCGTAAAACGGAATGCGGTTAATGAATTCCAGAAACACCCGCTTGATGCTTTCCAGACCGTCGTAATAGTCCAGGTGCTCACGGTCGATATTGGTGACCACGGCGATGGACGGCGTGAACTTTAAAAACGACCCGTCGCTTTCGTCCGCCTCGGCCACAATAAAATCGCCTTTGCCCAGCAGCGCATTGGTGCCGATACTGTTCAGACGGCCGCCGACCACCACCGTGGGATCCAGCCCGCCTTTTTCCAGGACGGAAGCGATCATGGAGGTGGTCGATGTCTTTCCATGGGCCCCGGCGACCACGATGCTGTATTTCAGGCGCATGATCTCCGCCAGCATTTCGGCCCGCGGGATTACCGGTACGCCGCCGGCCCGGGCGGCTTCCACTTCCGGGTTGTCCGGCCCAATGGCGGAGGAAACCACCACCACGTCCACCCCCTTGATGTTATTCCGGTCATGCTGATAAAATACCGTCCCGCCCAGATCCGCCAGCCGCTGGGTGATATTGCTGGTCCTGATATCGGAACCGGACACCGTATAACCGAGATTGAGCAGCAGTTCCGCGATGCCGCTCATGCCGATGCCGCCGATGCCGACAAAGAAAATATGGTAATTTTTTACGTACATGCCTGTTTGACCATTCTCCGCTTTTTTGTTTCCGCCATGAGCGTCAGGCACTCACCGGCGATAATCCGGCCCGCTTCGGGCCTTCCCGCCGCCCGCAGCCGCCGGCCCATGTCTTTGAGCTTGGCTCTGCTGGAGGCGTAATAAACGATCTTTTCGGCGATCCCCCGCTCCGTCAGCTCCCTTTCGGGAATCATTTCAGCGCCGCCGGCCTCGACCAGGGCCCGGGCATTTTCCGTCTGATGATCATCGGCCGCGTGGGGAAACGGCACCAGGATGCAGGGCTTCCCCATGCAGACAATTTCCGCCACCGTGGTCGCGCCGGCCCGGCAGATGAGCAGGTCCGCCCGGGCGTAACAGGCCGCCATATCGTCAATGAACGCCGCTACCCGGCAGGACACCCCGGCCTGCTGATAGATCCGACGGACCGCTTCCTCTTCAGCCTGGCCCGTCTGATGAATAAAGAAAAGGCCGGCCTTGTCGGTCAGGTAGGCCAGTGCTCCGGTCACCGCCTGGTTGATCCGGCTGGCCCCCTGGCTGCCGCCGATGATCAACACGGTAAAATCGGCCGTGTCCAAGGCTCCCGCCGGTGTTTCTCCGGCCATGGCCCGCAGGATCTCCTGGCGGACCGGATTGCCGGTCACCCGCACTTTTCCCGCCGGCCACCGCCCAGCCGTCTTTTCAAAGGAGATAAACACCCGGTCGGCCAAGCGGGACAGCATCCGGTTGCTGATTCCCGGCAGGGCATTCTGCTCATGCAGCGCGATGGGGATGCCCATCAACCATCCGCCGATCACCAGGGGTGCCGAAGAATAGCTGCCCATGCCGATGATCATGTCCGGCCTGAATTTCCGGATCACCGCAACCGCCGCGACAATCCCGGCGGCCAGTTTGATAACGGCCCTGCCCCTGGCCATCAGGCTCCGGCCCTTTATCCCCTCGGTCGGTATCCAATGATAATCGAAACCGGTTTTCGGCAGGACCCTCTTTTCGATGGCGGTGCCGGTGCTGACAAACAACAGGCGGCAGGCGGGCCTTTCTTCCCGCAAATGCTCGGCAATGGCGATACCGGGAAAGAGGTGACCGCCCGTGGCCCCGCCGGCGATGATAATGCCCGGCGCTGCCGGGATCTCTTTTTTTGTCACATCGTCATGCATCGCGCCTGTGTCCTATGCTCATCAGAATACCGGCGGCGGCCAGATTGAACACCAGCGACGTTCCGCCGTAACTGAGAAACGGCAGCGTAATCCCCTTGGTGGGCAGAATACCGACGGCCACGCCGGTGTTGACAAACACCTGAAAACTGATGGCGGCCGTCAGGCCCAGCGCCAGCAGAGCGCCAAACCGGTCCTGAGTGGCCCGGGCGATAATCACGCCTCTCCACAGCAGGATCATAAAGAGCGTCAGCACCAGGCACACGCCCCACAGCCCCAGTTCCTCCCCGATAACCGAAAAAATAAAGTCCGTGTGCGGTTCCGGCAGATAAAAAAGTTTCTGGTATCCCTGTCCGATTCCCGTCCCCCAGATCCCGCCGGTGCCGAAGGCCATGAAGGAATGAATGATCTGATAGCCGCCCTCGTTCTGGTATCGCCAGGGATCCAGGAAACAGATCAGCCGAACCAGCCGGTATTGCGCCTGCATCGCGTAATAGACGGCCGCCGGCAGCAGAAAGATAAACGACATGAACAGATGCATCAGCCGGGCCCCACCCACGAACAGCATGATCCAGGTAATCAGTCCGAACACCACCACCGATCCGAAATCCGGCTGAAACAGAATCAGGATGGCAAAAGCGCCCAGCACAAACACATGGGGCAGGAACCCGATGGAAAAATGGTTGAGGTTGTCCTGCTTTTTGTTCAGGGAATAGGCCAGATAAATGATCAGCGCGTATTTGGCCAGTTCCGACGGCTGGAAGGAAAAACCGCCGATGCGGAGCCAGCGGGTGGCCCCGTTGGCGGAGAAGCCGACCCCGGCGACAAAGACCAGCCCCAGCAGGATAAACGCCGCGGCCAGAATAACGTACGCCAGAACGCGGAGCACCCGGTAGTTAAGATACCGGAAAAAAATCATCAGGCTGATTCCGGCCAGGGCGAAGAGCACCTGCCTTTTCAGAAAATAAGCGCTGTCGCCGAACTTCTCCGCGGCCAGGTGAGAACTGGCGCTGTATACCATGACCACCCCGATACCCGTCAGCATCAACACCGGGAACAGCAGAAACACGTCAAAGTATAAAGGATAATCATTTCTTCTGGGCAGATTCATCCGTTTCCCCTTTTAATTCCCCCACGATACGCCGGAAGTCTTCCCCCCGCCGGGCGTAGCTTTCATAGGCATCAAAACTGGAGCAAGCCGGCGACAGCAGTACCGCGTCGCCTGCTTCGGCCAGGCTTCGGGCGCGGCGGACCGCCCCGGCCAGCGTCGCTTCGGATCGGAGTTGCGCGGCACCGTTGATCGCCAGCTGGATCTTCTCCTGGGCCGCACCGAAAAGCACCACCGCCCGGGCATGCTCCCGGATGACGTTCTTCAGGACGCCGTAATCGCAACCCTTGTCCTGGCCGCCCATCAGCAAAACCACCGGGCGGGGAAACCATTCCAGAGCCCGCCGCACGGCATCGGGATTGGTCGCCTTGGAATCATTGAAGTAGTCGACCCGATCCACCGTATCCACGAACTCCAGGCGATGAGGGAGCCCTTTGAATTCATCGATCGCGGCCTGAACGCCGGCCATGGTCCCGCCGGCGGAAAGCGCCGCCAGCACGGCCGCCGACACATTCTCCAGGTTATGCGGCGCCAGCAGGTAGGGCTGCCGGATATCGATCCCGCCGACGCGGTTTCCGTCCCGCCAGATATCGATTCCGCCATCACGGCTTACTGATCCGTTGCTGATCTTGTGGCCGCCATTGAAATAGCATTTTCTGCTGCGGGCCGTCTTGGCCGCCTGCAGCACATGAAAATCGGATCCGTTGAGCACGGCCGTGTCGTCCGTTTCCTGATGAGCGAAGATCCGGCCTTTGGAACGGACGTAGTCGTTAAACGTATCATACCGGTCCAGATGATCCTCGGCGATATTCAGCAGCACGGCTACCGATGGCCTTAACCCGTATGTGCCGTCCAGCTGGAAACTGCTGACTTCCACCACCGCCACATCGGCGTTTTCACCCTTGTCAATGAAGCCGATCAGGGGTTTGCCGATATTGCCGCCGACAAAAACATGCTTGCCGGATTGTTTCAGCATCTCCCCGACCAGGGTCGTCACGGTGGTCTTGCCGTTGGTGCCGGTGACGGCCACGATGGGCTTGCTGATCAGGGCTGCGGCCAGCTCGATTTCACCCATGACCGGGATCCCGGCTTCCGCCGCCCGACGCAGGGGAGTTATGGTCAGGGGCACGCCGGGGCTGGCAATAATGACGTCGACCGCCGCAAAGGATTCGTCCGAATGCCCGCCCAGTTCAAGTTTCACGCCCAGGTCCTCGACCTCGGCCAGGTGCGGTTTCAGCCGGTCTGCCGGTGCCCGGTCGGTAATGGTCACCTCGGCGCCCCTCCGTTTCAGAAACCGGGCCGCGGCCACGCCCGAGACGCCCATACCGACCACCAGAAATTTCCTGTTCTTTATCTCCATCCCCGCTCCGCCTATCTGATTTTCAGCGTACTCAAGGCGACCAGCGCCAGGCCGATGGCGATGATCCAGAATCTGACGATAATTTTCGGCTCTGCCAACCCTTTTAATTCAAAATGATGGTGCAGCGGCGCCATGCGGAAAATCCGTTTTCCCCCGGTGGCCTTGAAATACCCTACCTGGAAAATGACCGACAAGGCCTCCACCACAAAAATGCCGCCGACCAGGGCCAGCAGGATTTCCTGCCGGGTGATGACCGCAATGGTTCCCAGGGTCCCGCCCAGGGGCAGAGAGCCCACATCTCCCATGAAAATTTCCGCGGGATAGGCGTTGAACCAGAGGAACCCGGTCAGAGCGCCGGCGATGGCGCCGCAGCAGACCGCCACCTCCCCGCTTCCGGGCACATAAGCGACCTGCAGATATTGAGCGATAATCAGGTTCCCGGCCACGTAAGCAAACCCCATATACCCCATATAGGATATGATCAGCGGTCCCGCCGCCAGCCCGTCGAGCCCGTCCGTCAAATTGACGGCATTGGAGGCGCCGACGATGACAAACATGCCAAAAAGCACATAAAACAGGCCCAGGTCCGGCGTTACCGATTTTAAAAACGGCACCAGCAGCCGGGTGCTGAAACCGGGCGCCTGGAGAATCGCCAGGCAGACCAGCGCGGCCATAAGGCTCTGCAGCGAAAACTTGACCCATCCGGAAAGGCCCTTGTTCCTTTTTTTTACCGTCTTGCGGTAGTCATCGGCAAACCCCACGGCCGCGAACCCCAGCGTGGCGAATATCACGATCAGGACATACCGGTTGGTCAGATCGGCCCAGAGCAGACTGGATCCCAGACCGGCCAGAATGATAAGGATGCCTCCCATGGTGGGCGTCCCGGCCTTCTGCTGATGCCGTTCGGGACCGCATTCCCGGATATACTGACCGATCTGCATTTCGGCCATCAGCCGGATGGTCCTGGGGCCCAGCAAATAGGCGATCAGGAAACCGGTCATGGCCGCGTACATGGTCCGGAAGGTGATGTACTGAAAGATATTAAAAAACGAGACATATTCGCGGAGCGGATAAAGTAAATGATAAAACATCCCGCTATCTCCCCGGCTTTTCTTCTTCGGGTCCGCCGCCTTTTCCGACAATGGCGGCAGCAACCGTTTCCATGGCCATGGCCCTGGATCCCTTGACCAGCACCCAGTCGCCGGACCGGACGTTTTTGGACAAGGCCTTGATGATCTGCTCCCGGGTCCCGGTCACAATCTTATCTCTGGTCATTCCCGCCTCCATGGCGCCGGCCGCGACGGCTCTGGCAAAATCACCGACCGCAAAAATCATGGCCGCGCCGCTTTCCGCCGCCCATCCGCCGATCTTCTGATGCATGACGGCCGACTGGTCGCCCAGCTCGTACATGTCACCGAAAACCAGCAGGCCGCGACGCCTTCCCCGCAATCCTTTCAGAGCGGCAATGGCGGCCCGCATGGATCCGGGATTGGCATTATAGGTATCATCCACGACAAAAAACCCGGCTCGGGTGGGGATGACGTTCATCCGGCCGGGAACGGGAACAAACCGCTCCAGCCCGCTGGCAATGATTTGCGCGGGGATATCCATCAGTTTTCCCACTGCCGCCGCGGCCAGGGCATTGGACACCAGATGCCGACCGCTGACCTTTAACTGCACGGGGACCGCGTCGTCCTGGTCCGACAGTACCAGATCAAAGGCGCAGTCCCTATCCGTCTGCCGGAAACGCACCGCCCTGACGTCGCCCTGGTCGCCCTGGCCGAAGGTCACCACCCGGCCGCCGGCTTTCTCCGCCAGCTTCAGCACCCGGGGGTCATCAGCGTTCAGCACGGCCGCGCCATTGTTGCCCATGGTTTCAATGAGCTCCCCCTTGGCCCGGGCCACGCCTTCAATGTTCCCCAGGCCGGCCAGATGGCCTTCGCCGATGTTCAGGACCACGCCGATGTCCGGCTCGCATATCCGGGTCAACCGCGCGATTTCACCGGGCGCGTTCATGCCCAGTTCCAGCACCCCGACCTGATGCGAGGCCTCCAGACGCAGCAGCGTCAGCGGCAGGCCGATCTCGTTGTTGAAATTCCCTGCCGTGGCCAGTACCTGGTAGCGCTGCTCCAGCACCCGGGCTGTCATCTCCTTGGTAGAGGTCTTGCCGTTGGTCCCGGTGATGGCCACGACAATCAGGCCCGCCTGCCGCCGCCGATAGCGGGCCATGGCGCCCAGGGCCTTAACCGTATCGGTCACCGCCACGCACAGACCGCCCGACGATCTGATTCGCTCGGCCACCGTCGACCGTCGGGACTTATCAATCACAAAACCGGCAACGCCTTTCTTCAACACTTCATCGATAAAATCGTGACCGTCATGTTTCTGCCCCTTTACCGCCACGAACAGATGCGACGGGCTGATGGAGCGGGAATCAATCGACACACCGCTGAAAAAATAATCCCCGGCCCCGCAGACCAGCTCCCCTTCGGCAGCCGCCAGCACGTCCGGACCCGTCCATGCCACATATTTTCCCATTCTCACTCACCCGCGCGCTGCATTTCACATCGCGCACCGTCCGGCCGGAATTCAGTTTCAAGCAGACGCAGCGCGTTGCGGGCTTCCAGCCGATCATCAAAGTTTATGGTCCTGTCCCTGAATATCTGGCAGGCCTCGCTGCCTTTCCCGGCAATGACAACGGTATCATCCGGCCGGGAGGCCAGAACCGCCGCCGCGATTCCGCGACTCCTGTCCGGTTCCACCAGATAACGCTTGCCGCCGTTGCAACGGCCGAGTTCCCGGACATCCGACACGGCCGAAGCCGTTTCGCCGATACCGGCGAGAATGTCGCGGATAATATCCTCCGGCTCTTCGCTGCGGGGATTGTCGGAAGTAATCACCACCCGATCCGCTCCGTCCATGGCAATCCGCCCCATCTCCGGGCGTTTCTTCCGGTCCCGGTCACCGCCGCAGCCGAACACGCAGAACAGGCGCCCGGAGGTTATGGCCCGGATGGTGCCAAGAACATTGGCCAGGGCGTCCGGCGTGTGGGCGTAATCCACGAAAACATGCCGGTTCACCAGATTGGGAACTCTTTCCAGTCTCCCGGGTACGCCCTGGAACGCTTCTATACCGGCACGGATGTCTTCGTTGGCGATTCCCAGGGCGACGACCGCGCCGACGGCGCAGAGAATATTTTCACAGTTATAGTGCCCGCAAAGAGGGGACGAAAAAGACAAGGCGCCCGCCGGCGTGACAATATCGCCGGCAATGCCCCCGGGCGTCAGCCGGACATTCCGGGGAAACACCTGGCAATCGCCGGTTTCCCCGACCCGGATCAGCTGAACATGTTGAAGCCGTCCGCACAGGTCCCGTCCCCGGGCATCGTTGCAGTTGATTACCGCCGCAGCCTTTTTCGCGCCGGCGCCGTCGCCCAGGTAAGCCGTAAACAGCAGCTGCTTGCAGGCCCAATAGTCTTCCATGGTGCCGTGATAGTCGAGGTGATCCTGGGTCAGGTTGGTAAAGACCGCCGCGTCATAAGCGCAGCCGGCGACTCTCTTCTGATCCAGGGCATGAGACGACACCTCCATGACCACATGGGTGACGCCGGCGCCTTCCATCTCGGCCAGAATGCGTTGCAAATCAACGGCGTCCGGGGTGGTCAGGGGGTTGACAAATGTCTTTCCCCGATAACGGAAGTTCCCGGTGCCGATGACGCCGGCAACGGCGCCGCCGGCCGTTAAAATGCTTTCGATCAGCGCAACCGTTGTTGTCTTCCCGTTGGTCCCCGTCACCCCGATCATCTTCAGCCTTTCCGCCGGCCGTCCGTAAAAGTCTGCGGCCAGAAGCGCCAGCGCTTTCCTGGAATCATCCACCTCGGCCACAATGGCGTCGTTGATATCGGATTTCTCGGCGACTACTGCCACCGCGCCCCGGGCCAGCGCTTCGCCTGTAAAATCATGACCGTCGGCATGCCGGCCCCGGACAGCCACGAAAACGCCGCCCGGCCGGACCTGATCGGCCCGGCAGTGGATGGAAGTCACTTCCGGATCAGATATCACCCCGCCGCTGGCCAGGCCCTTACCGGTAACCCGCCGGGGAGACACGGCGGCAAGCAGGACAGACAGTCTCATCCGTTTCCTCCCCCGTCAGCCTGCACCATCAAATTTTTTCCGGCATGGTCCGTCTCCGGCAGCACCCCGAAATAGTTAAGGGTTTCACGGACAATTTGCTTGAAAGCCGGTGCCGCCACAACGCTGGCGTAATAAGCCTTTCTCGGCGAGTCCACAATCACCATGACGGCGACGCGGGGGTTGTGTTGCGGGGCAAACCCCAGAAAGGAGGAGATGTAATCCCGGTTCGAATACCGGCCGTCCTTATCCAGTTTCTGAGCGGTACCGGTTTTACCGCAGACCGAATACCCCTCAACAGCGGCGTTCACGCCGGTTCCGCCTTCGGTGGTCACGCCCGTCATCATTTCTTTTAAATGTTCAGCGGTGGTTTCTGATATCACCCTCCGGACGATTTCCCGGTCCCGTCGCCGGGCGACCTGCCCGTCTGGAGACACGACCGAGCTGACCACGTAAGGCTTCATCAGTAATCCGCCGTTGGCGATGGCGGAAACGGCGGTCACCAGCTGGACGGCTGTGGCCGATATTCCCTGTCCGAAAGCGATGGTACTCATATCCACATCCGTCCACTGGGTATAATAGGACAACCGGCCTTCGGCATTGCCCGGGCACTCGACTTCCGGTTTGGTGTTGAACCCGAAGTTCCGCAGGATTTCCCACAGCATTTTCCGTCCGATTTTTTCACTGATCTTGACCGCGCCGATATTGCTGGACGTCTTGATAATGTCCCTCACGGTCATCCAGCCGTGACGGTGGGTATCGTTGATGGTGTGACCATGGATACGATAAGCGCCGTTCTCACAGTCAAAAACCGTATCCGGCGTGCACATACCGGATTCGATGGACCCGGCCGCAAGGAAAACCTTCATGACTGAACCCGGCTCAAAGGCATCGGCCACGACCCGGTTCCGCCAGAGATCCCGGTGATAATCGCCGAACCGGTTCAGGTCAAAGAAAGGATAATTGGCCATGGCCAGTATTTCCCCCGTGTTGGGATCCATCACGATGGCCATGCCGTGGTCCGCGTCGGAATCCACTACTGCCTTCTCCAGGGCGGTCTCGGCGATGTACTGAATGGCGCCGTCGATGGTCAGGACAACGTTATGACCGTCCACGCTGCCGGAAAGTTCTTCCCCGGCGCCCAGACGGCGCTTCTTGGCGTCCATCAGAATCGTCTGGCGTACGGAAGCGCCCCGGAGATATTCATCCCAGGTAAATTCGATCCCTTCCAGCCCGTTGCCGTCGATACCAGTAAACCCGATCAGTTGCGCCGCCATGGCGTTGCCGGGGTAGACTCGCCTCTGTTCCGGGACATAGGCGATCGCTTCAGGCGCCAGATTGAGCTGCTTGACCGCCGAGACTTCATCGGCCATGGCGGCCCGTTTTAACCAGACAAACGGCTGCCGGGAGATCAGCTTGCTCCTGACCGCCTTGGTTTCCATATTCAGCGCCCGGGCCAGCTTCGGAGCAACCTCGACGGAGTTGGGGATCAGGGAGGGATGAATGCCGATGGAAGTGGCGTCGACGGTGACGGCCAGTTCCGTATGATTCCGGTCATAAATGGTGCCCCGTTTGCCCGAAGTGACAAGGGTCCGCGTGTACTGGCCGGATGCCCTGGATGCCAGCATGTCGCCGCAGACTACCTGCAGGTAAACGACCCGACCGGCAATACCGCAATAAAGCAGGGTAAAAAAGATTCCCACCAGCAGAATGCGGAGCCTGATCTTGCCCGGTTTAAATTTCTTTCGGCTGTATCTCATGGCATAACCATTACCTGATCGGTTCCCGGGATCACCATGCCCAGTTCATCTCTGGCAATCCCGATAATTCTCGCCGGCGATTTGAGCCGGACGATTTCGATCCGCAACTCTTTTTTCTCGGCCGCCAGGCTGTTTTCCTGTTTCTCAAGCCGCCCGATGTCAAGCTTCAATCGCCGGGACTGTACGGTAAACCAGGTGTAAAAATAAATTTCGAGGATACACGCTACCAGTACCGCCACCCAGGCGACGGTAATTTTGACACTGTATCGATCCCCCCTCATTTCCCGTCCTCCACCCGCCTTCAGATTTTCTCCGCTACCCGCAGCCGGGCGCTCCGAGCCATGGGATTGGCGGCGAGCTCCTCTCGGCCGGGAGCCATGGCCCGTCTCGTAATGACACGAAACTCTTTTTTCTTGTTGCAGCAGCACACGGGAAAATCAGGCGGACAGACACAGGCCGTCTCCCACAGCCGCATCTGCCGTTTGACGATCCTGTCTTCAAGCGAATGGAAGGTAATAACGCAAAGCCTGGCATTGGTCTTCAGACAGTCCGCCACGCCGGCCAGAAATTTTTTCAGGTTGTCCAGTTCACCGTTAACGGCGATTCTCAAGGCCATGAACACCCGGGTGGCCGGATGAATCTTCAGCGAACGGCGGGATCCGGCCGGATAAGCCTTCTCCACGATACGGGCCAGCTGGGTGCTGGAAGAAATCGCCTCGGTCCGGCGGACGCGGACTAGCTCCCGGGCGATTTTTGTCGCGAACCTCTCCTCCCCGAATTCCCTGAAAATCCCGGCCAGGCGGGCTTCGCTGTCGTGATTGACGATGGCGTCGGCCGTCAGCGGCTGGCGCACGTCCATGCGCATATCGAGGGGTTCGTCCCGGTTGAATGAAAAGCCGCGGCCGCTGCCCTGCAGCTGATGCAGGGAAACGCCCAGATCAAGCAGTACGCCGTCAACGGCTTCGACGCCCGCTTCTTGGAGTATGAAAGGAAGGTTGGAAAAATTGTCATGGACCAGGCAAACGTCTTTCGGTTTCCAGTCCTGCAGCTTCTGGCGCGCCGTCATCAGGGCGTCTTCATCCCGGTCGATTCCGATCAGCAGCCCGCCAGGTAAAATCCGCCCGGCGATCAACCGGGAATGACCGGCCCCGCCTATGGTACAGTCGACGATCACCATCCCCTTGCCGCAGTTGAGGGAATCCACCGCCTCGTTGAGCATAACCGGTGTATGACCGTACCACATGGTTTAAAGCCCTATATCTCGGATTACACGCTGATACTCCTCGCTGTCTACCTGTTTGTCGAAATTGATCCGCTGCGCTTCGTATTTCTCACGGTCCCAGACTTTAAAATAATAAACCAGGCCGACAATGACGATATCTTCCTTTATACCCGCCAGTTCCCGCAGGTCCGCCGGGATCAGCACCCGCCATTGCTTATCGATCTTGCACTCCGACACCTGCCCCAGATAATTATCGATAAGCCGCTGGTACTGCCCGGCCATGGTTTCATTCTCCAGCAGTTTCTTCTCTCTTTTTTCCCATTCCGCCTCGGGATAGACGTGCAGGGCGTTAGCGTAATAGGTAATCATCAGGAGATTGTCGCTGTTGCCGGGATAGTCGTGAAAACAGTCCCGGAAGCGTTTCGGAATAATAAAGCGCCCCTTGGGATCAACCGTGTTGGTGGTCATCCCTCTTAATTTCTTGTTTTTGCTGTCCATTCCTATTCCTTCACCTAGCATCCCCTTTGCATCCACTTTATAGCAAAAAATATTCTTGTCAAGCAAAAAAAATGGGAAAAACAATAATTTTTCTAATAAATTATGGGCATAATGGCATGTCATGAAAGGGCCGCAGAAATGAAAAAGGGTCGAGGGAAAGAAGAAGATCCCTTTAACACATATTTTTTTATTGCCAAAACAGACCGAAAAACGAATATTGTTTTTAATTTTTTTTCTATTTTTTATGGACAGCATGGCCCGTCATGACGGACACACATAAAAAAATCAGGGCGCTGGGACTTTCCTCCGGGGGACTGGACAGCATTCTGTCCGCGCTGGTCCTGCGCGACCAGGGCATCGCGGTGGAATGGATCAGCTTTGAAACACCGTTCTTTACGGCCGATAACGCCAGGAAGGCGGCCCTGGCCACCGGCATTCCCCTCACCGTGAAAAACATTACGTCGGAATACCTGGGCATGTTGAAAAACCCGCCCTGCGGATACGGCCAGAACATGAATCCCTGCATGGATTGTCACGCCCTGATGGCCAATATCGCCGGGCAAATCATGCGGGAAAACGGTTTTGATTTTATTTTCAGCGGCGAAGTGGCGGGGCAGCGGCCCATGTCCCAGGTCGGACACGCGCTGCGTTATGTAGAAAAACGGTCGGGTGTGGACGGCTATCTGTTGCGTCCCTTGAGCGCCAGAGTGCTGCCGGAAACCATACCGGAAAAGGAAGGACTGGTGGACAGAAACCGCCTGCACGGCATCACCGGCCGTTCCCGCAAGCCGCAGATGGAGATGGCCGCGCGTTACGGCGTCAGCGATTATCCCTCACCCGCCGGCGGCTGTCTGCTGACCGACGAAAACTATTCCAAGCGGTTGAGAGACCTGTTTGACCACCAGCCCGCCTTTTCCGACAGCGACCTGGCGGCACTCGCCTTCGGCCGGCATTTCCGCCTCAGTCCGGAAGCCAAATTAATCGTGGGCAAAAACAAGGCCGACAATCAGCGTCTCTCGGAAATCGCGTCGGCCGGGACGTTCACCACCCTGAAAATCAAAGATTTGCCGGGACCGACCTGCCTGCTGGCAGGGACACCGGATGAAGCGATGCTGATGCTGGCGGCGGGGATATGCGCCGGATACGGCAAGGTAGTGGAACAGCCCGTTCAGATTATGGTCGCCGCCGGCCGGGAAACGCGGGCCCTTCCCATCCTGGGGATAGCGCCGGACAGAGTGCGGCATCTGCTGCTCTGATTAATGGAAGTCTTATCGCCCCTGATCAAGAACTAAGCAAAACCCGGATATGCCCTTTTGAACCCCGGTCTTCGCCCTCCAGGGATTTCAACTGCCAGCCGTAGCTGAAGTCCACGCTGAGATACCGGTCGATATGATACCGGCACCCGGCCCCGGCGCTCCGGACAATGGTGGTGGGGTCCTCATCCGGCAGCGGATCCACGTTCTCCCCCATGCCGTAATCACAGAAAAGGAAGGGCTGAAAGGGATCCTTCCATTCCCGGTCCGCCAGCATCCGGGCCGGGAATATCAGCGGCAGCAGCAGTTCCGCCCGCAGCAGATAACCGGTATCGGCATAGACCGCATCGTCATCATAGCCCCGCACCCCGAACTGCCCGCTGAACTGAACCTGTTCACTTCCCAGGAGATTGCGGTTGGACAGCTGCCCCGTGGCCGACAAATCCAGGGAAAACGCCGCCGGCAGCGTCAGGGAACGGGTCAGGCGAAGGTTGGCATAGGTGTAGTCCGCCTCGGCCCCCGCCCGGGTGATGTCGAAATACTCGTCCTTGTTGTAATGCCCCAGATCGCCAGGGCTGTAGGTGAGCCGTCCCGTGAAACCGGTCGCGCCAAGGGAATCGGGCAGATTGCCGCTGTAGACCAGGCTTGCCTGCATAATGTAGGTCGTGTTGTCCGTAACCGGCTCGTCGCTGAACTCCATGTTGTTGTCGCTGTTCTTGTAATCGAACAGCAGCGACAGGCCCTGCGTATAGGCCCCGCAGGCCTGCAGATCGTGATCATACTGCAGGTTCAGTTCGGACGATTTGCCGTCCTGATTGAAAGGCTCGGGCATACGGCTGTGAATCGTCGAGTACACCCCCGACAGCGTCAAGGCATCCCGCCAGGGCAGGGGAACGAGATAGGAGCCGCTGTGGGCGGCATAATCCTCGAACTCGGTATTGGTGGTGAACTGATAGTTCAGCTGGTGGCCCAGGCCGAAGGCATTGCCCCAGTTGAGTCCGGTCTCCGCCCGGTTTTTACCGGTGGTGTCCGTGCCGGCGTTGTTGTAGCCGGCATATACCCTCAACGGCAGCCGCTCGTTGACCCGGAATTCAAAGTCCGTAGTGCCGGGTTCACCGCCCGGCGCCATGAAGAAATTGCCGGCTCTAAAGGGGTTGCGGTTGATCCAGTCCGCGTCCCCGTTCAGCACCGACTTACGGACGGGATCGCCTGGCTTGAGGCGCATGGACGACCGGTAGAGGTCTTCGGAAAAGTACCGGGCCCCATCGATGCGGATGGCGCCGGCCCGGCTTTCCCTGACCATCACCTGGACAACGCCGGAGGTGATATCCTGTTCGGGCAGGGTGATGCTCACAAAGGGGGTGTCGGTCCGGGAGTAGTGCAGATAAAGGTCCATCACCAGACGCTGGAGCGCGGCCATGGAAACCGGTTTTCCCAGATACCGCTCCTGCAGCATGGCCCGGGCCTCCGGATCGGCCAGAAGGGGAACCCGGCCGGCGTCCAGTCCGCCTTCGGGGATGGCGGGACTGGGCTGGACCTGATCGGCGGCGGTCACAAAAACGAGGCCCAGCAGCGCTTCCACCATGACGGTTTCATCAGCCGGGGCAGGGGAGACCTGTGCCGGGGCCGGGGGAATGATCTCCCCTTCGGGCGGGGCCACCTGCGGCGCCACGGGTTCGGGTTTCAAGTCCCGCAGATCCTGGGCCGACAAAACCGGAACAAAAAAAGCGCCGCAGAGCAGCGCCAGAAGAAAAGCGGCTCCCATAAGGAACCGCATCCTGAGATTACCGTTTGACAACCTGTTCACCCGTTTCTTTCCCCCTGTGGCAGCATCACGTTGAATGACGGCGGCGGAGTGAAATTAAATCCCTGGTTGCTCATTCCCAGTATCAGCATCATGCCGTAAAGCTGGGACTGGGCATTGGTATCACCGTAAAGCAACGTGTCAATATCAAAATTTTGGGCGTTTTCGACGAGATGTTCGTAATAATCCTCAAGCTGGGCCCGCTCGGCCACTTGAATACCCCGGGATACGCCGACCGTCACGGCAAATAGAGCCCCGCCGATAATGGGCATGGCGGCACCGGCCGCCGATATGCTGGAAGCAATGACGCTGGCGGAAGTGGCGGTATGCCCGGCCAGGGCCCCGGCCGTCCAGGCACTGAAGAAGGCTGGCATGATCACTCCCATACTTGTCATAGCGGTGGCGGTGAACCCGAAGGTTGTCAGGGTGGCAATGCTGATGGCGCCGGTAACATAAGCCGCCGTGGCATTGGTGACAAAATCCTCGTCCGGCATGGAGACATCGCCCAAGAGTGACATCATTCTTCCCTGCTTGCGCCCCTGCGCGTAGCGCCAGGCGTTGAATTCCGCTACCGCCTGCTCGGCAATCTTCACCTTCATGTCGCGAATCTGATTTTCCAGGGTGGTCTTGATGATCTGTTGCTGGTTGTACAGCTCGGTGCCCGGCTGGAGCGGCATTTTCAGAAACTCCAGCAGAGCGTTGGCAATGAGCCCGCAATTGGCCTTGTCGCACAGCCACAGGTCGATGTTGTCCACCTCCAGCCCCATCCGCCGGATAAAATTACGGGCCACGTAGCGCATGGCTTCGGCCGCCGCCCAGGGCACACCGAAGGGGCTGGGCCAGGACCACTGGGCGTAGGAGAACTGATTGTTAGGATTATAGGTATTGACCTGGACGGTCGACAGATCAATAACGACTTCAAGTGGAATGATCACGCTTTCGGGCCGGACCGTCAGGGTGCCCGGATCAAAATCAATGGTGTAGTTGGCGGCGGTCAGGGGCCCGTCCTGAACGATGTACTGGTAGGTGTTGCCGTCTTCGGAGGGCGGCATCGTCTGCCCGTTATAATTTTCTACCGCCACCAGGTTCAGCCCCTCGACCACGTCAGGCCGGTCGCTGTAACGCAGCCCGGTTATCGTGGCCGTAAAAGGCGGGTAGCTCTCGTTTTTATAAATAGCGGCATCGTTGGCGGTCACCGTCAAGGGCGCCGGCGTGACGGTAAGGATTCCATCGTGCCGGGTGATGACGTAATTGGCAGCCGCGCCACCGATCACATGGATCAGGTGGTCACCGGCGGTCAGCCCTTCGGCGGAATACGTCGGCTCTTCAGACAGGCTGTCGCCGGGCAGCAGTCCGCCGGTCGAATAACCGTAAACCGGGGCGTCGCCGTAAACGGCGGTGATATCACTGGCGAACAGATCCAGGGGCCGGGCCATGACCTGCAGCCGGCCACCCACATAGACCAGCGAGTAGTAGGGGGGCGCAATCGCCCCGCCGGCGGTGACGGGATAGGTTCCCACCGGTGAACGGTCTACGGCCGGGGTGGTAATCCACAGATTGGAAACCACCGACGGGGTGTCCCCTTCCGCCAGTCCGTCGTATCGGGCCGTAAAGACCGGGTTCGGGTCGCCGTAAATCCTGCTGGCGTCGTTGACGGTGATGACCAGCTGATAGGGCGCCCTGATGGTGAGAATGCCGTCGACGTAGGACACCGTGTAGTTGGGCGCCCAGGCAAAGCCCGGTGTGATGGGATACGCGCCGGGGGGCGAACCGGTATTGGCCGTGGTTTGCAAGCTCAGGCCGCTGACCGCCGTGGCCGTGGGATTACCATCGGCATCCATATCCCATGATTGTAAGCCGGTATAGGTCGCCGTGAATGGCGGATTGGGATCGCCGATGCGGCGGCTGTAGTTATCGGCGGTGATGGTCAGGGGCGCGGGCGTCACCGTCAGCTGGCCGGGCCAGATGGCCGTCACGTTGTAATTCTGAGAGGTAATGCCGGCCCAGTTGCCGTTCCAGATGATGGAGTAGGTGCCGACATCCGACTGTTCATCCACGTCCGGAACACCTGGAAGCGATGTCGATGCGTAAAGCGTGATTCCGTCGATCACGCCGGGGTTGGGGTTGCCGGAAGCGTCCTGGTCCCAGCTCATCAGGCCGCTGTATGCGGCCGGGAAGGTCGCCGGGTTCGCCTCCCCGTACAAACGTTCGTAGTTTTGAACGGTAATGTTCACCGGGGCCTTGCCGATGGAAAACGTCGCCGGCGTGGTATCGAGAATGAAATGATATCCCATGGGACCGCTCAGGGTGCCCAGGCCGGTAAGGTTGACGGCGTAATCGCCCGCCGGCGTCTGCTGATCCACGGCGGTAGACAGCACCGGGTTGCCGGACAGGCTGTCCCCGTCGACCACGCCGGCGGCGGACCACTGCAGGGGCGGATTGACGTCCCCATAGGTCTTGAACGCAGCCAGGGGAGATATGGTGACATCAGGCCGCAGACTGTAGACAAACCAGCTGCCGGCCGGCAGCGACCCCAGGTCGGCGTAATCCTTGTCGTAAATGCGGCCCTGCATGCCGGTCCAGGTCACGGCGTTTCCGTAGGTGTCCAGACGCGGATCGGTGGAGAGGATCTTGATATTGCTGACACAGGGCAGTTGGCTGGTCACCGAGCCCACGGTTACGGGGCTGCCGGCATTGATAAAGTTCCCGCCGGCGGCCAGTACGAGCTGCTCGTCATAAACGTCGGGCCGGAACCCGATAAAATTATTGAGGGTGAGGTTCCCGGCGCTGCGCACGGTCAGATTGCCGTCGATCATGATCCATCCCGGCGCCGGTGTCTCGATAGCCACGTTACCGCCGGTTACAAAAGTGATGTTGGCGGGCAGATTCTGCGGTGTCGCCCCGAAAGCCGGCCACTGGCCGCTGCCGTCGCCCAGCAGAATGGTGCCGATCTGGTTGGCCGGGTTGTCGACGTTAAAGGCCACCCGGCCGCCGAAGCTGTTTATCCGGCCGATCATCTGGAAGGCATTGGCCGAAATCTGGGAATGGATCTGAAAGTTGCCGGTTGAAAAAACCGGTTCCACCAGGATCTTGCCGGCCTGAATAACAAGGTTTCCGTCGGCGCTGCTGGCATCGGCCGTGATCGCCTTTGACTTGAGATAAACTTCGCTGCCGGCGTTGGTGGCGGTAATCAGGGTGTTGGCGCCCTGGAGCGGCTCGCGCACGATCCATAAATGGTTGCCCGCGTCCAGCGTCAGTCGGGTGGCGGCGTTCCAGGCGATTTCACCGCCTTCAAAGATGACCGTGTTGTCGGCGGCAATGGTGACATTGGCTGTTGCCAGGCTGGTGGAAATGTCGGCGGGGTTCCATAGAGCAGTGGGGGTTCCGCCCGGGGTATGGACATAGCTGGCGCCGATATTGGCGTCGGTGGGGTCGAGCAGCAGGGTCCCCCAATCTCCCCGGGGCGCCCGCAGGTCGGCCGATCCCTCATAAACAAGAGACTTGCCCGACACCTCGGCGGAGCCGGCGTTGCCGGAAAATTCCCCGCCGGTGGCGGAAATACGGCCGTAAAATTCGGTGACCTCGTCGGACCAGACCACCACCTGACCGCCATCGCCGCTGGAAACAGCATCGGCCCTTATGTCAACTTCCGGCGCCACTGATACCTGCCGGGCATTGTCAATCTGCGAATCCTTACCCTGATACCCGCCGCCGACTTGCACCGCGCCACCGCCGGCATCTCCGGAGGCATCGATCAGGGTTCCGTCGGCCAGGGAAATTTCATCGGCCGTCAGGGTCACCGTGCCGCCTTTCGCTCCCGGCGCCGGCGCCGAGACGTCCAGCGCGCCGCTGACCGTAATCGCGGAGGCGACATCACCTTCGGCATGGAGCCGGATGGTTCCCCCGTTGCCGTTCTCGTCAGCCGCCGTGATAGTGCCCGAATGAACGATGGCGCCGCCTTCGGCCTTGAGCAGAACGCGGCCGTCCTGGCTGGCAATGCCGGTGGCCCGGACAACACCGGAGTTATTGACCGCCAGGGCATAGACATTGCCGCCCACCGCCTGGAGCTCAGCCCGGGCCGCCTCGATCAGGCCGGAGTTGTCAATGCCGGCGGCCGGGCCACCGGCTTCAGGCAGGCCGGTCCGGACAACCAGCCGCTGGTCTCCGGAGTTCATCAGCAGCACTTCACCGCCCGCCGCCAGGCCTACCGTCCCGTTAGGAGCGGTGAGGATCCCCTCGTTTTTCACCTGGCGGCCAATCAGCAGGATGTCCCCGTTTTCGGCCGCGATGCTGCCCAGGTTGACTACCCCCCCGGCGGAGCCGCCGGAAAAAAGCAGGTCACCCCCCTGCATAAAGGACGCGTCCGGCAGGTCCAGGGTGGAGGCGGTAAACCCGCCGGTCTGAATGCGGCCTTCCGGCCCGACAACCACGCCGTTGGGATTGATCAGAAACACCCGGCCGTTGGCCTGGAGGTTTCCGTTGATGTCGGACGAAAGCGCGCCGGTTACCCGGTTCAGGACGGCCGAACGCGGCGAGGGCTGATTAAAGCGGGTCACTTCTCCGGAATCAATGGAAAAGCGCTGCCAGTTGATGACCGCCCGGTCGGAAATCTGATTGACCGTGGTCAGGCCCGGCTGCTGGTGGATGGACGCCCGGCCGGCCACGGTCCGGCCGTTTTCAGGGTTGGCCAGAACAAACGGCGGCAGGCATACGAGCAGGAAAAAAGTAACCAGGATGAAATTCAATACGGTAAAGGTGCCGGGGGTGGAAAAGAGAGCGGCCCGTGATATTTCTGTCACCAGCGAACGGCCGGTCCGGAAAAACAGAGACATCTTCACTTCTACTCCGCCCCGAAAGGATATCGCCGGGGATTAATGAAAAAATAAATTATTCATTATTTTGTATCTTATGAATGCGCCTTCTGTCAATCCATGTTTTGAAAACCCTTGTTTTCATCACGACGGCGGACCATCCGGCCCGGGGAACATGGACGGCCTTCACTTGCCGGCCGTGAGGAGCGCTTCGATTTCCCTGCAGACCGCGTCGGCCGCCTGGCCGGGATCAGCGGCGTCGCGGATGGGTCGGCCGATAACGATATAATCCGCCCCGTTTCTGACGGCTTCGGCCGGCGTCATGACCCGGCGCTGGTCATCACCGGCCACCGCTCCGAAGGAGGGACGGACGCCCGGCGTTACGGCCATAAATCCTTGACCGTGCGCCGCTTTAACGGCCGCCGCCTCCAACGGCGAACAGACCACCCCGTCCAGCCCGCATTCGGCCGCCATGGCGGCCCGTTTTGCTACCAGCAGCGAAACATCCCGCGCGTAAATGTCGGCGAAGCCCGCCTCCAGGACGTCTTCGGCAGTGACGCTGGTCAGCACGGTCACTCCCAACACTCCCACCCGGCCGTCGGCGCCGTCCAACGCCGCCCGGAGCATGTCCTTCTGACCGGCGCAATGCACCGTGGTCAGCCTCACCCCCATGTCGGCGATGTTTTTCATGGCCCGGAAGACCGTGGCCGGGATGTCATGGAGTTTCAAATCCAGAAAGATATCGGCATCGCCACTGGTCCTTATCTCGTCAATGACCTGGCGGCCGTCCCGGACAAACAGTTCCAACCCGACCTTGAACAGACCGACCCGGCCGCGAAGCATCCGGATATACCTCCGGGCCTTGTCAGCATCAGGCACATCCAGGGCGAAAATCAGATAATCCCTGGCGGTTTTCTTTCGGTCTCCTCGTTGTAAGGTCATACAGGCACCACAGCGTTTAATATGTCACCGAATATAACACCGCCCCACTTTTCCGGCGGCAATTTCCCGGAACCTATCCAGTTCCCAGTCCGCGAACGGCTCCCTGCCCGCGAAAAACTCCGGGGCAAGCATCCGCTTTGTGCGGCACCGCTGCAGGACATACAGCGGCGCGCCGGCCGCGAGATCGGAAATTTTTTCCATAATGGCCTCATCCACAAACGGCCGGGCGCAGGTGGTTCTGAATTCATAGGGCAAACCGGAATGCTTGATGATCTTGATGCTGGAACGGATCCGGTCGCAGTCGAAGTTCTTTCCGGCCAGCAGGGTGTAATTGGCGGGCCGGGTCTTGATGTCCATGGCGATATAATCGATCACGCCCGCGTCCAGCAATTTGTCCAGCATGGCCGGCCGGCTGCCGTTGGTGTCCAGCTTGACGGCCATCCCCTTCTCCTTGATCCTCCGGCACAGGGACAGGATCCCGTCATCCAGGGTGGGCTCTCCGCCGGTGACGACCACCCCGTCCAGAAAACCCCGGCGAAGGGAGAGGAAATCGAAAAACTGGTCCAGGGACATGAAAGGATCGCCGGCCACGGAAATCAGGTCCGGATTATGACAATAAGGGCAACGGAAGTTGCAGCCGGCGCAGAACAGCACACAGCTGACCTTCCCGGGGTAATCGATAACGGTGGTTTTCTGCAGGCCGCCAATAAGCATGATCAGCCGCCCATATTCCGCTTACTGCACGATGGAGAGCGTCTGCTCATAGGTCTTCTTGTCCTCGGCAGACGCCGTCGCCATGACGGGTATGTCATGCCGGACGCCGGCGTCAAAGACCTTGCGCATGACGAATTCGGCCTGCTTGCCGTCGTTCCACTGGGTCACCGGCCGCAGATATCCCACCACCCGGGAGTATACCTCGGTCTCGCATCCGCAGGCGGCGCAGACCGGCTGTTCGCCGCTCATGTAGCCGTGTTCCGGGCAGATGCTGAAGGTCGGCGTCAGGGTAAAATAAGGCAAATGGAAGTTCTCGGCGATTTTCCGGATCAGGGCCTTGGCGCCCTCGGTATCCTCCACCTGTTCTCCCAGGAACACATGGAAAACCGTACCGCCGGTATACTTGGTCTGAAGCTTGTCCTGAAGCATCAGCGCTTCAAAAATATCATCCGTGTAATTTACCGGCAGCTGGGTGGAATTGGTATAGAAAGGAAAGCTGCTGGGATCGCCGCATTCGTTGGCGCAGATGATGTCCGGATAGCGCTGCTTGTCCAGCATGGCCAGCCGAAAGGCGGTTCCTTCGGCCGGGGTGGCTTCCAGATTGAAGATGTCCTTGGTTTCCTTCTGGATCCCGGAAAGCGTGTCCCGCAAAAAGTCCATGACCTCTAGGGAGAAGGCCTGACCGGCGCCATTGGCGATATCCACCCCGAGAAAATTGAGGCAGGCCTCGTTCATGCCGACAATGCCAATGGTGGAAAAATGGTTCTTCCAGTAGGATCCGGAGGATTCCTTGATTTTGGTCAGATAAAATTTCGCGTAGGGGTATAAATTACTTTCGGTAAATGCTTCCAGCACTTTGCGCTTGATCACCAGGCTGTCTTTGGCCAGGGTCACCAGTTCCGCCAGTCGGTTGAAGAAGTCCTCCCGGGTTCTGGCCTCATAGGCGATCCGGGGAAGGTTGATGGTCACCACGCCGATGGATCCGGTCAGGGGGTTGGCGCCAAAAAGGCCACCGCCCCGCTTGTTGAGCTCACGGTTGTCCAGTCGCAGCCGGCAGCACATGGAGCGGGCGTCTTCGGGCGACATATCGGAATTGATGAAATTGGAGAAATAGGGAATGCCGTACTTGGCCGTCATTCGCCAGATGGCGTCAAGGTTGGGGTTGTCCCAGTCAAAATCCTTGGTGATATTATAGGTCGGGATCGGGAAGGTAAACACCCGCCCTCTGGCGTCGCCCGCCATCATGACTTCGGCAAAAGCCCGGTTGATGAGATCCATTTCCACCTGAAACTGGCCGTAGGTTTCTTTCTCGCTGTATTTGCCGCCGATGATGACCGGCTGGTCGCGGAGCGTCCCCGGAACCTTCAGATCCATGGTAAGATTGGTAAACGGCGTCTGAAAGCCCACCCGGGTAGGAATATTGATGTTGAAGACGAACTCCTGAAGGGCCTGCTTGACCTCCTCATAATCCAGCTTGTCATGGCGCACAAACGGCGCCAGCAGGGTGTCAAAGTTGGAAATCGCCTGGGCGCCGGCGGCTTCTCCCTGAAGCGTGTAGAAAAAATTGACGATCTGCCCCAAGGCCGACCGGAAATGCTTGGGCGGCGAACTCTCCACCTTGCCTTTCACCCCACGGAACCCCTGAAGCAGAAGGTCCTGCAGGTCCCAGCCCACGCAATACACGGACAGCAGGCTCAGGTCATGGATATGGATATCGCCGCTCTTGTGCGCCTCCCGGACCTTGGGCGGATAGACCCGGTTGAGCCAGTATTCCGAGGTGACGTCCGACGAGATGTAGTTGTTCAGCCCCTGGAGCGAGTAGCTCATATTGCTGTTTTCTTTGATTTTCCAGTCAGCGTTATCGATATAGCTTTCCACCAGCTTGACGCTGGCCCGGGTAGCGATCTGCCGGATCTGGGCGTGCTGTTCCCGGTAAAGGATATAGGCCTTGGCGCTCTTTAAAAAAGGAGAGTCCAGCAGGACCCGCTCGACAATGTCCTGAATCTCCTCCACCTCGGGTATCGGGCCCAGCCCCATCTGCTCGGCCATGGCCAGTACCTTGAGCGTCAGTTTTCTCGCCACCTGAATGTCGAATTCACCCGTTGCTTCACCGGCTTTGGCGATGGCGTTGGTAATCTTCCGTGAATCAAACCCGCACACCCTGCCGTCTCGCTTCTTGATGCTTTCAAACAATTGGGGCCTCCTTATGACCGGCTGCATAATGAATAATATTGATAGCAATCAGTACCATCAACGGCTCTGATCCGATTCATTGCATAAATCCAAAAGGTAGTCGAAATGATTTTTTGTCTGGAATGGACTTCAACCTATCCCAACATATTGTGATCTGTCAACCAAAAAATTCAATATATGGTATTTTTTCCCCAAAAAGGAAAAGAATGGAAAAGCGGCGGGTTATCCCCAAAGGCATCAGAAAAGGCTTCAAGTTTCTTGTCGCCCGGCCGGCCGGTGCGCCTCATCTCTGCCGCCTGAACGAAGCGCCCGGGCAGACATCAAGGCGCGGAAAACAATAAAATACATAATTTATCAAAACAGTTAAATACCGTTTCCGGCGTAAAACCGGTATCCGGATCCCGACCGAAAGGATTTATGAGGGCCAACCGCCATATTAATAAGGAAAGCAGCGACGGGGGAGATTAACTATGTCGCCCTACCGACTATTCCGGACGGTTCAACCGAAGAGAAAACAGGCAACTTCCGAAAAAATTCATAACCCTGCCGGCAAAGCGCAAAGCCCAAGATCAAGGCGCGCCAATCCCGAGGAGTGAGGCGTACTGTTTGTACGCAGCAGTGACGAGGGATACAGCGCAACGCCGATATCGGGCTTTGCGCTTTGCCGGTATACCGATTTCAAATCAAAGATGATCTCAAGGCGGCCAGGAGGAGGCGGCGCAGGCGTATTGATAATACGTCGAGGAGCCGACGACGCAGCCAACGCAGAGAGGGCTTTGATTTGAAATCGGTATCAGCCTTTAATGACGATTAATGGCCGTATCCGCGCCACCTTCGTGGACACGCCGGCCCGATGGACCACGTCCACCACCGCGTCCACGTCCTTGTAGGCCTCGGGCATCTCTTCGGCCACGGTGGCTCGGCCGGCGCAGCGCAGGGTCACGCCTCTCTGGGCCATTTCGTCGAACAGATTCCGTCCCCGGGCCGATTTTTTGGCAGCTGTCCGGCTCAGCACCCGGCCGGCGCCATGACAGGTGGAACCGAAAGTGTCGGTCAGGGCGTTCTGGCCGCCCACCAGCACATAAGAAGCCGTGCCCATGTCGCCGGGGATCAGCACCGGCTGGCCCACGTCCTGGTACTCATGGCACAGTGAGGGATGCCCGGCGGGCAAAGCCCGGGTGGCGCCTTTGCGGTGGACGCACACCAGCCGCTTCTTCCCGTCCACCAGGTGCTCCTCTTTCTTGGCGATATTGTGGCAGACGTCGTAAATCTGGCGGAGCCCGACCTCGGCCGGTCCTTTTCGAAACACCCGGCAGAAGACTTCGCGGGCCTCGTGCAGCAGCACCTGGCGGTTGATCCAGGCGAAATTGGCGGCGCAGGCCATGGCCGCGAAATAGCGCCGGCCCTCGTCGGAGTCGATGGGCGCGCAGGCCAGCTGCCGGTCCGGCAGATCGATGGGCATCCGGCGGACGGCTTTGGCCATGACCGCCAGATAATCGTCGCAGACCTGGTGGCCAAGGCCCCGGGAACCGGAATGAAACATCAGCGTCACCTGGTCCTGGTGCAGGCCCATGCGGACGGCCGCCCGCTGGTCGAATATCTCTTCGATTACACCGACTTCGATAAAATGGTTGCCCGACCCCAGGGTGCCGAGCTGCTTTTTCCCCCGTTCCAGGGCCCGGTCGCTGACCGCCTCGGGGTCGGCCCCGGCCATGCAGCCGCCATCCTCGGTGCGGTCGATATCCCCCTCCTCGCCCAACCCCCGTTTGATTGCCCAGGGCGCGCCGGTTGCCATGGCCCGTCGTTCCTCGACATAGGAAAGATTCAGGCCGCCGGTGGCGCCCACGCCGCAGGGAATGGCGGCGATAAGGGCGTCGGCCAGGTCTTCGGCCCGGGCGGTCACCTCCGGCAGATCCAGGCGGCAGGCGGCCAGTCTCACCCCGCAGTTGATGTCATAGCCCACCCCGCCCGGCGAGATGATGCCCTCGGCCATGTCAAAGGCCGCCACCCCGCCGATGGGAAAGCCGTAGCCCCAGTGAATGTCGGGCATGGCCAGGGAGGCCGACAGGATGCCGGGCAGGGTGGCCACGTTGGCCACCTGCTGGCAGGCTTCTTCCCGGCGAAGCTGTTCGACCAGTTCCCTGCTGCTGTAAATAATCCCGGGCACCCGCATGGCCCCGGTCCGGGGAATTTCCCAGCGGTTTTCATCTATTTGCTTTAGTTCCATGTTTTCACCCTTAACGCACTGCGTATAAACATTCACTCTCTATATGGGGTCGCTATAGCACAAAAACGAATCTATGGTTTTCCGAGGAACCGTTTTCCTTCGCGCCTTGACCCTTTTGGGGCCGGTTGAAACCGGCGGCTGAATTTCTCGAACTCGGGCTGACGCCCTCAAACAGCGAGAAATTCTTGACGCCGCCGCTTCCAACCGGCTTTTTCCCAAAAGCGTCAAATGGCGCTCAAAAAACAGGTTCCCGGAAAACCTTTCAAAACCCGATAACCCTGGCAGTCTTTTTGAGCGTCGTTATGCATCATTCCGGAACCACTCGCTATAAGCGCCAGAATGCATATTGAGTCAGCCTTCACGAAACGTTCCAGGTCAAGGCGCGCGAAGCCCGACGAATGAAGCTCTACTGGCAGTACGCCGAACGAGGAGGGCTGAAGCGCAACGCTGACATGGGGCGTTTACCGAAGCCATCAGGCCTAATGAGCGTCAGCCCAGTTCCGGCCAGTTGCAATATTCACCTTCAGATGAACGGCCAGGTCGCAGACATGCTCCATGATATCACGGACCAGGCTGATGACCGTGTCGATCTCTTCGGGCGGACTCTCCAGCACCAGCTCGTCATGGACCGACAAGAGCATGGCGGCCGCCAGTTTTCTTCTGGTCAGCTCCTTTTCCACCGCGATCATGGCCAGCTTGATGATATCCGCGGCCGTGCCCTGGATAGGGGTGTTGATGGCCGCCCGCTCGGCAAACCCGCGCACGGCAAAGTTTGAATTGTCGATGTCCGGCAGGTGCCGGATCCGGCCGAACAGGGTCCGGGTCTGCTTGTTTTTCCGGGCGCTTTCAATGGCCCCGTCCATGAACTGCCTGACCCCGCGGTAACGGTCCAGGTAACTGTCGATGTAATTTTTAGCCATCTTCTGGCTGATGCCCAGATCCCGGGATAAACCGAAAGCACTGATACCATAGACAATCCCGAAATTGATGGCCTTGGCCTGGCGCCGCACGTCCTCGGTGATCATCTCCGGAAAGACCTGGAACACCTCGCTGGCCGTGCGGGTGTGGATGTCCTCGTCCTTTTCAAAGGCCTCGATCAGAATGGGGTCCTGGGAATAATGGGCCAGGATGCGCAGCTCGATCTGGGAATAGTCGGCGGAAATGAACTCCCAGCCGGGCCGCGGGATAAAGGCCCGGCGGATCAGCCGGCCCTCCTCGGTGCGGATGGGGATGTTCTGCAGGTTGGGCTCGGTGCTGCTCAGCCGTCCGGTGGCCGTGGCCGTCTGGTTAAACGAGGTATGAATGCGGCCGGTGTCCGGGTTGATCAACCCGAACAGGGCGTCGGCATAGGTGGATTTGAGCTTGGACAGGGTGCGGTGCCGCAACAGGGCCGCCGGCAGTTCGTGATGCTCGGCCAGGGTCTCCAGCACATCGGCGTCGGTGGAGTAGCCGGTCTTTTTTTTCGTCTTCTTCTGGGTGGGCAGTTTCAGTTTTTCAAACAGGATCACCCCCAGTTGCTGGGGGGAGTTGATGTTGAACGCTTCCCCGGCCAGACCGTAGATCTCCTTTTCCAGCTGTTCCAGCTGTCCCTCGAACTGCTTGGACAGGGCCAGCAGGGCCTCCGGATCGACCAGGACACCGCGCATCTCCATGGCCGTCAGCACCGGCACCAGGGGCATTTCAATCTTTTCGAACAATTCGGTCAGGCCGGCTTCCTGAAGTCTTTCCGATAGCAGCCGATAGACGCAGAAGGTGATGTCCGCGTCCTCGCCGGAATAGGTCGCGGCCTTATCGATGGCGACTTTGGAAAAGCAGATCGCGTCCCGGCCGGTGCCGGTCACCTCCGCATAAGAGATCATGCGGTGGTCCAGGTAATCCAGGGCGAGTTGATCCAGGCCGTATCCCCGACGGGCGGGATTGAGGAGGTAAGCCGCCACCATGGTGTCGAACATGGGGCCCCGGACAGTCAGGCCGTACCGGGCCAGAATCGTCAGGTCATATTTGATGTTCTGACCGACCTTCAGAATATTCGGATTTTCCAGCGCCGGCCGCAGCCGGGCGGCAATTGTTTCAAGGTCAAGCTGTTCTGGCGCGCCGTCATAATCATGGCCCACCGGAATATAAAAAGCCTCATCCGCTTTCAGGGAAAACGACAGGCCCACCAGCCGGACGGTCATGGTGTCAAGGCCGGTGGTCTCCGTGTCCAGGGAAAAGGCGGGGGCCCGGCCCAGGCGGTCCGTCAGCCGGTCCAGGTCTTCCACTCTCAGAATCGCGGTGTATTGCTTGCCCGAAAGGTCGCTCTCCCGGGGGAACTCCTTCTGCAGGGCGGCAAACTCCAGTTCGCCGAACAGGTCCGACAGAGCATTGTTGTCCGGTTCGGCCACCATGAACGCTTTGGCGTCATAGGTCACCGGCGCGGCGGTGTCGATGGTCACCAGTTGCCGGCTCAAATAAGCCTGATCCTTGAAACTGATCAGGTTTTCCTTTTGTTTCTTTTTCGTGATCTCGTCCACCCGGCTATAAATACTGTCCAGGGAGCCGAATTCCTGGATCAGGCCCAGAGCCGTTTTCTCACCAATGCCCGGTACGCCGGGGACATTGTCGGAGGTGTCCCCGGACAGGGCCATGGCGTCGATGACCTGGGATGGCTCGATGCCGAGTTTCTTTTTCACGGCCTCCGCATCGACGCTGATCTCTTTGAGGGGATCCCAGATGGTGACATGGTCGGTGACCAGCTGGGCGAAATCCTTATCCCCGGAGACGATGACCACCTCAAACCCGGCCGCCACCGCCTGCCGGGCCAGGGTGCCGATGAGGTCGTCGGCTTCAAATCCCGGCATCTCCAGCATGGGAATGCGGAAACCTTCCACGATCTTTTTGATATAGGGAATCTGCACGGCCATGTCCTCGGGCATGGCCGCCCGGTTGGCCTTGTATTCCTTATAGATGTCATGACGGAACGTCGGGCCCCGGGCGTCAAACAGGACCACGGCATACTGCGGCTGCCGTTCCTTCATGAACTTGATCAGCATGCGGGTAAAAGAAAAAGCCGCGTTGGTGGGCAGCCCCCGGGAATTGGACAGGCTGCGCACGGCATGATACCCGCGGTGAATATAGGCAGTGCCGTCGATCAGGTAAACAATACGTTTTTTTGGCATCAGAAAACTCCCGGTTGTGCGGATTATCCCGTCAGATGATTGAGGATATATCATGGCAACAGATGGGTGGCAAGAAAACCCGAACCGGGGAAAACCGTTCGGCGCCGCTTTTGTTTGACATGCTGCGGATCTGTCCATAAAGTCCTTGCAGATGGTTTCCGGGATATCGGATTTCCGGAATCTTTACCTCATTATTATAAAAGGATACCTCGCCATCATGTTCGGCACCATACTCATCTCCATCATGACCCTCATGCAACTCTATGTTTTCCTGCGGGCCGCTTCAGTGCCCCTGGTCAGACGGCATGTTTCCAGACAAACCCTTCTGATTGCGGCCGTCGTCGCCTGGGCAATTTTATTTTCCGGCCGCACTTTGGGGCACGATGGAACCGGACCCGCTGCCGCGATTCTGGAATTTTCCGGCATGACCCTGATGGGCGTAATTTTCCTGTCCTTTATAACAATGCTGGCCGCGGATCTGACCACCCTCGGCGGTCTGATCCTGAAGCAATGGGCCCCGCGGATGCGGGGCTGGGCGCTGGCCGCCGGGGTCATCCTCTCCATCATCGCCCTGGTCCAGGGAATGCGGCCGCCGGTGGTCACCCGGCATGAGGTGCGCCTGACCGGCCTGCCCGCGGCTCTGGACGGCACCGTGCTGGCGGTCGTTTCCGATACGCATCTCGGTTCCCTGATCGGCGAGCGATGGCTGGCCGGACGGATAGAGCAGATCAACGAATTGAACCCGGACATGATCATACTGCTGGGCGACATATTTGAAGGCCACGGCGGCAGCGAGGAGGCCTTTGCCCGTCTTTTCCGACAGCTTGCCCCGCCCCTGGGTGTATGGGCAGTCACGGGCAATCATGAGTTTCACGGTCGCAACAACCAGGGAATCCGGCGCATGGAACAGGCCGGGTTCCGTTTATTGCGCGATCAGTGGGCGCAAACCGCTCCCGGACTGATCGTGGCCGGGGTGGACGACCTGACCACCCGCCGCCGGGATACCCCCCCCGGTGATCCGGTTGCCGCCGCGCTTTCCGGCCGGCCGGCCGGGGCCGCCATCCTTCTCTCCCACAGTCCGCTGGAATATGAAAAAGCGGCCGCCCTCGGCGCCGGGCTCATGCTCAGCGGCCACACCCACGACGGCCAGATCTGGCCCTTCAACCATCTGGAACGGCTCGTCTACCCTCTTCTGTCCGGCCGTTTTCAGGTCGACAACATGACCCTGATCGTCTGCCGCGGCACCGGCACCTGGGGCCCGCGCATGCGTCTCTGGCTGCCGGGGGAGATTCTGGCGATAACCCTGCGCAGTGGCGGATGATCGTCGCCTGAAAGCCAGCCATTATTTAATGGTGAAATCATATATCCCGGTCCACCGGTCCAGGCCGCCGGACTCCCGGCGAGCCAGCAGCTCCCGGCAACGGTCCCGGTAAAACTTCAGCGGCAGGCGCAGGGGCCGGCCGGTCCGCCCCCCCATCTCCGCTCTTTTCCGGATGGCGTCATAAATGGACAGGGCCGATTCAAAATCACCCCGCTGATAACAGGCAAAGGCCTTATCCAGGTCCGGTCCCACGGCCTGTTTGAGACGGAGCGCTTCCGCGTCCAGATGGTCGTATACCTCATAGATGCGGGTCGGCGCCTGCCGCCCCTTGACCTGGACCATGTCCAGAAACTGCAGGCGGTAATTACCGGAAAGCTGGGTTTTGAATTCCTCGGAAATAATGATGTCGGCCTGGTAGTAACGGGTCAGGGCTTCCAGGCGACTGGCGGCATTGACAATGTCGCCGATGACCGTGTAATCCATCTTGTTTTCCGAGCCGATGTTGCCCACCACCACCTGGCCGTAATTGATGCCGATGCCGCAATGGAAAAAGCGCTCCCTGTAGACGGGACTGCCGCCGTTGAGCGACCGCAGACCGCCGCACATGCGGACGGCCGCCCGCAGGCAGCTGTCCGGGTCGGTGAACACGGCCATGAGACCGTCGCCGATGAGTTTGTCGATCTCTCCGTTCTCACTGATGATATGCCGGTTCATTTCATTAAAATATCGGTTCAGCATGTCCACGATTTCCATCGAACTCCGCTTCTCCGACCAGCGGGTAAAATCGTTGATGTCGGCAAAAAGAACCGACACCATGCGATGAGTGGAGGGAAAACAGGTGGGATCATCCCCGGCGGCAATAATATCCACCAGGGACTTGCGGGTGTAAACCTGAACGATCTCCATCCGCCGGATGATCTCCCGCCGTTCCGCCAGCAGCCGCTTTTTCTCCTCCAGCAGGTCCCGGGCAATCCGTTCCGCCTGCTCGATCTTGGCCTCGTTGGCACTGATGGTCCGGGATAGCCGCTGTTTGAGGGTATGAACCCGGTTGCGGGCATAACGGGCATGACGGTAAAGAAGAAGACCGCTGCTGACGGCGACCAGGCCCAGGGCCAGCCAGACCGGCCGGCCGGGTCCGGTCAGGGCATAAAGCCCGGCCAGGCCGCCGTTGGCCAGGATCAGGGGAATGGCGGGGACCGGCAGCAGACGGCGTGGCCAGGCAATGGTGAAAGTCACTTCGCCTGAACTCACGCCCGACAACCGAGTCACCTCGGGGGGCACGTCCAGCCGCAGGAATTTCCTGATGATCAGCCGGTAGGCCGCGATAATGGCCTCGTCGCCATTGCGGGTGGCGGACGCGAAGTATTTGTCGGTCTTGTCGGCGTTCCAGTCCGGCCGCCGGGTCAGCTCAAAAGTAGCGCGGTTGCCGCCGGCATAGTCCACCCGGACGTGATAAGCGCGGGTAGACCGGTTTAGCATGTAGGTCAACAGATGAATCAGCATGCCGTCCGGCGCAAAGGAAAACCCTTCCAGTTCGTAATGGTCGAAGCTCTCCTCCACGATCCGGGTGGTGCTGCTGACGTTGGCGATGATCTTGACAAACTCGATCAGGTAATACCAGAACTCCGAGCACAGCCAGATATTCTTAATATTGACAATGACATTCTTGAAGCTGATGCCCGTCTTCTCCCGGCACAGCGCCTCGGCCCAGTCGTACAGGTCGGAAAAATCCACGCCTGCCTCGGTATAGTGGTCCAGCATGGCCCGGATCATGCTGAAAGTGGAGTCTTTTTCCGGCCCGCCGTAGGGGATATAGCGCAGCGGTCCCTTTTCCCAGATCTTGTGATGCTCGGACAATTGTGCCGTCGAGTATTCACCGAAATGCCAGTCAAACCGGCCGATGAACTGCTTGCAGAACATCTGGAAGTAGAAATAATACTCATGGGTATACCAGCGGTCTTCATCCAGCAGACCGGCACGGGTGATGAAGAACCGGTCGCCGGGGACGTGACGGTTGAGCCGATCGACCAGGTCCGGGGTGCTGCCCCGGCATTGTTCAAAATAGAGGAGGGTTTCCCGGACCGCGGTTCCGGCAATGCCGTATACTTCGGTTGATTCTTTTTCAGAAGGCGGGCGATAACAGCCCTGTGAATCCACCGTCCATGGCGCGTGCCGCATCCCGCGGCCGGCAAGCATGATGCCCTGGTTGTCCATAACCTTTGACTTCCCTGTCGTGTTGCTTTGTTTCCGCCCGGCGTTCCGGCTTCCCTGCCGGCAGGCGAAATTGTTGAAAAGAGTAGTCGATGAAACCCCGGCTGTCAACCGCAAAGACATCATATTAAAACGGCCGAAAGATCATCCGGCAGGAGCCGTCATTCCCTTTGTCGGGTGCCATGAGCGTACACCGTCGTTGGGTGCCACGGACGAAGACTGCCGCAGACGGGCTTGCCCGTGCAAGGCCATCTACGCCACGAACACACGGACAAGCTCAGGTCCGAATGCCCAGGCGGTGTTCATTAGAGTAAAGGAGCAGGAAAATCCAACAATGATGTCGCAAAAGGTCGTTTCGTTCGCTCCTCGATCCTTTTGGGCGGGATCAAGGGCCTTCGCTAATTTTCTCGAACTCGGGCTGCGCCCTCAGACAGCGAGAAAATTTTAACGCGAAGGCCCTTGATCCCTTTTCTCCCAAAATGATCGAAGTCGCTCACCAAACACCCTTTTTGCGACGGCAACAAAAGCCCTCATAGCTACCTGCTTCCTGATAAATTAATTGTAATTCATCAAAATTCTGGGCAAAATGTTATTTAGGGGAGGAAAGACATGAAGATCATTATTATCATTCTGGTAGGTTTCGCCATTGTTGCCTTTAATGCTACTTCTTATAGTGGCGTGGATGATAAGCAGGATGATGGCCTGTCGAGAACTGCAGTCTATTTTAAGCCTGGGACCTTTGAACTGGCTAAACAAAATATAGAGGAACTAATCAGCGGCCTGAGTAAAACAAAACGATACCAGATTTACGGATACACTGGCGAGGAAGATAAAGGGACGGAAGAAGAGTTGCTATCCATGGCCGCACACCGAGCCAATGTTGTAAGAGATATTTTGATCCAGAATGGTTTCTCCCAGTCGAGACTGACTACCATGCCTTACAACAAAGGCAAAGAATGCAAGGCTGTCCTTGTTGAAATGGGGGAATGAATCTTCTTGCCGGAATCAACGATGGCTTGCCCCCGATCAAAACGTTCTCGCCGCGAATCCTTTTGTGAGCGACCGTTGGTCATTTTAGGAGGCAAGGGTTCAATGACCCCGGCGTATAGAATTTCTCGCTGTTTGAGGGCGCAGTCCGGACATTTTTAGCAATACGGAACAGCCCAAGTTTGAGAAATTCAGCCGGGGTCATTGAACCCGCCCAAAATGATCAGGGGAGCGAGCAAAACGGATTGCGGCGAGTACATCATTCTTCTTCTGGATAGCCCGATCAAGTTCACCATCCGACCTGATCGGATGGTTTGGCCATGACGAAACGGAAAGTCATATGCCGAAGATCCGACGATGCAGCCAACGAAAAGAGCGCTTTGATTTGAAGTCGGTATTCTGGACAAGACCGACCAAGAGATGGTATTCTGATTCCGGAGGTGATTGAAAATGGCAAATACCTACACAGCGGTTACCAAGCAGGATGGGGGCTGGTGGATCGGATGGATTGAGGAAGTGCCGGGCGTGAACTGCCAGGAGCTGACGCGTGAGGCCCTGCTGGCCAGCCTGAAAACGACATTGGCGGAAGCCATCGAACTTAACCGCGAGGATGCAATTCGAGCGGCCGCCCCGGACTTTACCGAAGAACCGGTCACGGTATGAAACGCACGGAGTTGCTCAAGCATTTGCGCGAGCATGGGTGCCTCTTCATTCGCGAGGGCGGAAGCCATTCATGGTGGAGCAATCCGGACCGGAATCGCCGATCCTCTATTCCCAGACACACCGAGATCAATGATAACCTCGCCCGCAAGATCTGCAAAGACCTGGGCATCCCCTTCACTCAATAACGACACACATTGTTGTCCAGGATGGCCCGATCAAGTTTACCATCCGCCCAAAATGATCAGGGGAGCGAACAAAACGGATTCGCGGCGATCACATCATTCTTTTTCTGATTTTGTCTTTTCCAGGAGCTTATCAAGCGGCGTCGAGAAGGCCCGGTCAAGGTCGCCGCGCTTGTAGTTCCATATTCCTTCCTTGTTCATTTCCATGTCCATGCCGCCTCTCTGGTAGTCCCAGATGCCGTCATGGTCGATGTCCCGCTCCATGGGTCGGCTGCCAAAATCCATAACCCCATCGTTGTCCTCATCCCGGTCGGTCCCCCCCCGGGACGCGTCCCAGACGCCGTCGTAATCCATGTCCCGGTCCGTGCCGCCGCTGGTATAATCGAAAAGTTCGTTTTTGTTCACGTCCCGGTCCACCCCGCCCCGGCCGTAATCCCAGACGCCGTCGCCGTCCATATCCCGGTCCGTTCCGCCCCGGTCCTTGTCCCAAACGCCGTCGTTGTCGATATCCCGGTCGGTCCCGCCCTGCCCGCGCTCCCAGAGGCCGTCATTGTCCATGTCCCGGTCGTAGCCGTTCTTTCTGTAGTCCCAGAGCAGCCGGCCGGCGGAAACAAAATCCGCCGCCCCGGTCATAACAAGAAACATTATCATAATGATGACAACTGTTTTTTTCATGACGGTCTCCACTCCCTTGTTATGAATTCGATAAGCCGGGCCACCGGCTCCGGATGCTTTAATTATCTGATACCGGGATCTTCCATGGCATCCCAGGCAAAAACGTCCGATTGCAGCAGCAGATCACCGGCCCGGACGCTTCGTACCGACTCGACATGGCGCATGTTCATCAGAGCCATGCTCAAGCCGGCGGCCGCCAGCATGGGAATAAAGGTCTGTTCCATGCGAATCCGTCTCGGATAAACGGCCGGGCCGGTGGTCAGGTTGGAAATCCCGGCAATGGTGCGAACGGGAAACCCGAACAAATCGGCCAGGCGGGGAATGACGCCCAACACCGCCCGGTTGTGCCGCAGGCCGTTGTCCCAGATCAGGGGCGCGACCACCGGGTCGATGATCAGCCGCTCCCGGCCGAGACCCGATTGTTCGAAGGCTTCCAGCAGGGCCGATGCCACGGCCAGGCACTCGTCCTCATCCACCGGCACCCGGCTGTCGGGATAGAGCAGGTAACCGATGATGTCGACGTCATGGGCCACGGCCAGGGGCAGGATCTCCGCCAGCTTGACGGGCTCCAGGGAAAAACCGTTGATGACGGCCGGATTGCGGGCAACCTTCAGGCCGGCGGCCAGGGCCCGGGGGTTGGTGGTATCCAGCAGCAGGGGCTTGTCCGTGGCCGACTGCACCGCCTCCACCAGGAAGGTCATCTTGTCTTCCGGCTCCCGGGTCAGCGGGCCGGGGTTGATGTCGATGGCATCGGCCCCGGCCTTCAGGCTTTGCGTCACCATGGCGCGGATCGCCTCCGCGTCCCGGTGCTCGATGGCCTGGGCAACGCGCCGGCTGGTCACCTGCAGGTTATCGGCCACGATCATCATTTGGACGACATCCCCTGAATCAGGGCCAGCGCGTTGCGGCCCAGAATTTCATGATTATAGCCGCCCTCCAGGATGGCAAAGCAGCCGCCCTGGTTTCGGACGGCCGCCGCCCGGACCAGCCGGCCGATCTCGGTGAAATCTTCCGTCTCCAGCACGCTGCCCCAGTCCTGGCGGTGATTGTCGAACCCGGCGGAAATGCCGATGAGGTCGGCCCGGCAGGCGGCCATCTCGCGCCGGACCTCCTCCAGGTAGCTGTCCCGCTTCATGGACTCGACGTTATAGACGGTGACCCAGTCCTTATCCCCGAGGATGTTGACCGTGCCGTCGCCGTAGTGCAGATCGATGTCCAGTACGTAGGCAATGGCGATCATCTTCCGGCGCTTCAGGGAGGTCAGGGCCACGGCCATGTTATTGAAATAGCAGAAGCCCCAGCAGGAGCCGGCCGAGGCGTGATGCCCCGGCGGCCGGATCAGCGCGAAGCAGGGCTCGGCCAGGCCGGTCTCGGCCGCCTGGACAGCACCGCCGGCGGCGAGCATGGCCATGGGGTAAACGCCCTCGTCTCGGACATGATCGATGTGCCGCGCGGTATGCACGGCCGCCACGTCATCATGGTCGGCGAATTCCGCCTCCACGAAGGCGACGTGGGGCGCGATCTCCCGGACGATGGCCTGCATCCTCCCGGCCGCCGCGGCCGGGTCGTCGGCATAGACCTGATAAAAATCGTTGTGGAAAAACACCTTCATCATCCCGGCCCCCCGCCCCACCGCAGCTTGGCCTTGAGCACGTCAAAATACCGCTGCCCCGGCAGGATGATCATGTTGACCGGATGCGGCGCCTTTTCGATGATCACCGTGTCCCGTTCGTCGATTTCGTGCCCTTCCTGCCCGTCCAGGGTGACCATGATATCCCTGGGTTTCTTGGCCAGGCTCAACTCGATACGGGCGCTTTCCGGCACGACCAGGGGCCGGTTGGTGAGCGTAAACGGACAAATCGGCGTCAGCACGATGCCCGCCACCGAGGGATGGATGATCGGGCCGCCGGCCGCAAGGGAGTAAGCTGTTGATCCGGTGGGGGTGGAAATGATCAGGCCGTCGCCGGGATAGGTGGTCAGGTAATGGCCGTTGATGCTGGCCTTGATGTGGGCCAATCGGGCCAGGGCGCCCTTGTTGATGACCACGTCGTTTAACACCGTCTGCCGGACCCGTTCAGCACCGTTTTTGACAATGGTAACCTGCAGGCGCATCCGCTGCTGAATGGTAAAGTTGCCGCCGACTATCTTTTCGGCCGCGGAGATCAGGTCGTCCTCGACCGTCTCCGCCAAAAACCCCACCTGGCCGAACTTGATGCCGATCATGGGGATGTCCAGGTCACCGATCCAGCGGGCAGCGCTTAAAAAAGTGCCGTCTCCGCCCAGAACGAACACGCAGGAAAGCGCGGCCGAAGCCGGCTGTCCGGACTCAGGTGTCTTGCGAACCACCCCCACACCCCGCTCCCGCAGCCATTGCTCCAGCGCATCGGCATTGGCGACGGCTTCGGGATCGGATTTTACCACCAGGCCCATGGTCGTCATGGTCGCGCGCACCCTTCGTCCACATTCCGCCCCGCCGGATAACTGCCCAGGATTTTCAGGCTGTGGCATTTGCCGGACAGCTCCCGCATCAGGCCGGAATATTCATCGTCGTTCAGGTCGCATTCAACGTCGGCAAAAAACAGGTACTGCCACTGGTCCGTCTTCAGCGGGCGGGACTCCAGTTTCTTCATGTTGATGTTGCCACGGGCCAGCACCGACAGGACGTCGGACAGGGCTCCCGACCGGTCCGGCAGGGTAAACAGCAGCGATGTCTTGTCCCGGCCGCTGACCGCGGGCATGTCCGGGCCGATGGTCACAAACCGCGTCCAGTTGTCCGGCATATCCTCGATCCGGGCGGCCAGAATCTTCAGGGAGAACATGTCCGCCAGCCGGCTGTGACCGATGGCGGCATATTCCCTGCGCCCGGCCGCCCGGCGGGCGGCCGCGGCCGTACTCGACACGGGCACGCACTCGGCCCGCGGCAGGTGCGCGTCCAGCCAGGCAGCGCACTGCTCCAGGGCCCGGGGATGGGAGTAGACCGTTTGGACCGCTTCCAGCCCGTCCCCCGCGCTCAACAGGCAATGACTGACGCGGCAGTAAATTTCCGCCTGGATAAATACCGGGTAGCGCAGAAAGAAATCCAGGTTCTGCCCCACGCTGCCGTGCAGCGAGTTCTCCAGGGGCACCACGCCCAGCGCCGCTTCTCTGGCGGCCACTGCCGCGAACACGTCGGCCAGGCTGCCGCGGGGCTCAAAATCCGTACTGCCGCCCAGCAGCTCCACGCCGGCAAAATAGGAAAAGGTCCCTTCCGGTCCCAGGTAAACGACCTTATCCGGGCGCTGGAGCTTGCGGGAGGAAGAGAGGATTTCCCGGTAAATGGCCCGCAGGTGGTCTTCCGGCAGAGCCCCGGGATTGCTGCCGACCAGTTGCTGAAGCACCTCCTTCTCGCGGAACGGCTTGAAGATGGCGTCATCCGTGGCTGCCTTGATCCGCCCCACGGCCAGACACAACTCGGCCCGCCTGTTCAAAAAGGTCAGGATCTCCCGGTCGGTCCGGCTGATCTCCTGACGTAGCTGTTCCAGCGTCCTGTTTTCCGGTCCTCCCGGCTTTTCTGATCCGGAATCGTTCATCCTGATCTTTTCCCTGAAACGGCAGCAGGTTAAAGGTACCTTATCTTTTGATGCGCTCGTAAAAGCCTTACGAGACTGTCATTTATTGTATTTCACAGTTTATCGTTGATGGCCGCCTGATATCAATCTTTTTTTCCCATGTTGCACTATCCCGTTATTTATGCTAATCAGACCTTCATGAAACAATATGTAATCGACGAGCTCCGCCCCGGGGAAGCGGACAAAATCACGGATTATCTGATCAAAACCTTCGGTCCGCCGGAACTGTCCAGCCTGTTCTGGATTCCCCTTCCAGGAGACCTGCTCTCCGGCACCCAGGCGACCCACAAAAACTGTCAACCGTTTTATTTTGTTGTTGATATCAATGAGTCGCAGATGTCCTGCGAGCTCCTGGTCCGAACCAAAAACACCATCCGTTGCAACTGTATCGGCTATGCCACCCCGGAACAGCGGAATTGGCTGCTGACTTATATCGATTCAATTTTTGAACGGCTTGAAATAATTACGTAAGCATAACGATATCGTCCCTGCCGGCGCGGCCGTGGGGAAAAGGCGCTCCTGATGCTGAAAATCATTCCCCTGGGCGGAACCCGGGAAATCGGTCTGAATATGATGGCCGTTGAATACGGCGACACGACTTTCGCCATCGACGCCGGGCTGATGTTTCCGGAAGATTACATGCTCGGGGTGGATATCGTTATCCCCGAAATCAGCTATCTCAAGGCCAAACAGGACAGCTTCGCCGCCATTGTCCTGACCCACGGTCACGAAGATCACATCGGCGCCATTCCTTATGTATTAAAGACCATGAATGTGCCGGTCTACGGCACGCCCTTCACCCTGGAACTGGTCAAGTACAAGCTGAACGAATGGGGCCTGCTGGAAAATGCCCGTCTTCACCCGATCTCCCCGGATGATACATTGAAGATCGGTCCGTTTGAACTGAATTTCATCCGGGTCAACCACAGCGTGGTGGACGGTGTGGGTATCGCCATTGGCACGCCGGTGGGCACAGTCATCCATACCGGGGATTTCAAGCTCAGCGAAAGCCATTTCTCCTGGATGAACACGGACGTGGATAAGTTCGTCGAATACGGCCAGAAAGGCGTGCTGGCCCTCATGTCCGATTCCACCAACGTTGAAAAGGAAGGGCGCACCTTTTCCGACAAAAAAGTCGGGGACACCCTGGAAAAACTGATCTCCCGCAGCCCGGGCCGGGCCATTATCGCCCTGTTCGCGTCCAACATCGTCCGCATTCAGCAGATCGTCGACATCGCCGCCCGGCACAACCGCAAGATCGCCTTTGACGGACGCAGCATTGAGGTCAGCGTCCAGACGGCCAGGGACCTGGGATACCTGCGCATTCCGGAACACCTGGGAATCAGCATCAAGGACATGGATTACTTCCCCGACCGGGAAGTCATCGTCATCACCACCGGCAGCCAGGGTGAGCCCATGTCATCCCTGGCCCGCATGGCCATCGGCAACAACAAGATGATCCGCACCAAACCGGACGACACCATTATCCTGTCCTCCAAGTTCATTCCCGGCAACGAAAAGGCCATTGCCGGGGTCATCAATAATTTCTGCGAAGACGGCGCCCGGGTCATCTATGAAAAAATTTCCGACATCCATGTCTCCGGCCACGCCTTTGCCGACGAACTCAAGGAGATGATCGACCTGGTCAACCCCCAATATTTCATTCCCATCCACGGCGAACGGCGGCACCTGGTGCACCATATCCGGCTGGCCGAAGAAATGGGCATCCCCCGGGAACGGACGCTGCTGCCGGACAACGGCCGGGTCATCGAATTCGACGAGAACGGCGGACGCATCGGCGGACGCATCGAAACCAGCCGGGTGCTGGTCGACGGCAAAGGCGTCGGCGATGTCGGCCAGCGCGTCCTGCGGGAGCGCCGGGAACTGGCCGAGCACGGCCTGGTGATCGTGGTCATGATATTCGACGAAGAGACCGGCATCATCCTGCACGGCCCGGAAATCATCTCCAAGGGTTTTGTCTTCCCCGGGGTCACCGGCCATCTGCTCCAGGACGCCGAATGCGTCATCCTGGAAATCGTGGAAGAGGTCAGCGGTACCGTTCCCGACCGGGTGGCGGTCATCGAAGCGAAGATGAAAATCGCCCTGCGGCAATACTTTAAATTTACGATTCAGCGACGGCCGGTTGTCATCCCCATTATTGTAGAGATATAATTATAAGTATGAAAAAAGAACTCGGCGGCATCCTGCTTTTCTTCCTGGTCATCCTGACCCTGGTCAGCCTGCTGACCTTCAGCCCGGAAGACCCCGCCATCGGCCTGGGCACGTCTTCCACCGGAAAAATCAGAAATTTTTTCGGCCCCCTGGGAGCGCACACGGCCGGGCTGCTGCTGGCCGGTTTCGGCATCGGCGCGTTCTGGGCACCGCTGCTGCTCTTTATGGCCGGCATACGGATCATCCTCAAAAAAGACGTGGCGGCTATTATCCGCATCGCCTGGGGCGGGGTACTGCTGATGGTCGCCACCGGATGCCTGGCCTCGTTCCAGTCCGGTGAACGGTTTTTTTCCATTTATCCCGCTCACAGCGCCGCCGGGAAAATTCTGCAGGAAGCCCTGACCCGGTTGGCCGGCCCCAGGGGCGGGTTATTTATCGTTCTCCTGCTGCTTTTAGTCGGCCTGATCACCGCCACCGGGTTTTCGCCGGTCCGGTTCTTCAGGCGCGCCAGGGGGCTCGGCCGGATGATGATCGAGCAGATCAAAACCCGGCGGATGATTCTCCGGGAGCGAAAACTGAAAACGGAAAAGCGCGTGGCCGCCCAGTTGAAAAAACCGCCCAAAAAACCCGGCGAGCTGAAAATCAACACCCCTGTCCCTGCTCCCGTCAAGGCCGTGCCGCGGCCCAAGCAGGAAGAATTTTCCTTCATGAGTGACAGCGGGGGATTCTCTCTGCCCTCGGTAAAGCTCCTGGATGATCCCGATGAACGGCCGGCGTCGGTGGACCATGACAGCCTGGCAATGCTGTCCCGCCTGCTGGAAAAAAAGCTGGATGATTTCGGCGTCAACGGATCGGTCACCGCCGTCACCCCCGGCCCGGTCGTGACCATGTTCGAATACGAGCCGGCCCCCGGCGTAAAGATCAACCGCATCGTCAGCCTGGCCGACGACCTGGCCCTGGCCTTGCGGGCCTTGAGCATCCGCATCGTGGCGCCCATCCCCGGCAAATCCGTGATCGGCATCGAGATCCCCAACCCCCAGCGGGAGACGGTACGCATCAAGGAGATCATCGTTTCGGAAAGCTTTGAAAAACAAAAATCCAAGCTGACCCTGTGCCTGGGAAAAGACATTGTCGGCGAACCGGTGGCGGTGGAAATGGACAAGATGCCCCACCTGCTGGTGGCCGGTTCGACCGGATCGGGCAAAAGCGTGGCCCTAAACGCCATGATCTGCAGCCTGCTGTACAAGGCCACCCCGGACGAAGTCAAGCTGCTGATGATCGATCCCAAGCGCATCGAACTCTCCCTTTACAACAATATCCCCCACCTGATCACGCCGGTGGTCACCGACATGAGGAAGGCCACCAACGCCCTGTCCTGGGCGGTCCGGGAAATGGAACAGCGGTACGAACGGCTGTCCGAGAAGAAAGTCCGCAACATCAGCCAGTACAACCGTAAAATCGAAAAGGAGCAGAAGGCCGGGGAAGAGGCCGAGCCCAAACTGCCCTACATCGTCATCATCATCGACGAGTTCGCCGACCTGATGGCCGTCTCCTCCCGGGAGGTGGAAGCCGCCCTGGCGCGCCTGGCCCAGATGGCCCGAGCCGCCGGCATTCACCTGATCATCGCCACCCAGCGGCCGTCGGTGAACGTCATCACCGGCATCATCAAGGCCAACTTTCCCACCCGGATATCCTTTCAGGTCTCCTCCAAGATCGATTCCCGCACCATCCTGGACGCCAACGGCGCCGAAAGCCTGCTGGGCAGCGGCGACATGCTCTTCATGGCGCCCGGCACGGCCAAAATTCAGCGCATCCACGGCGCCTTTATTTCCGAGGAAGAGGTACTGCGGGTCATCGAGTTTCTGAAGAAGCAGAAGCGGCCGGATTTTGACGAACGTGTCACGGAAGCGCCGCCCCGGCCCGAGGGGGAACCGGAATCAACGGAATATGATGAATTTTATGATGAGGCGGTGGCCCTGGTCGCCAAAACCCGGCAGGCATCCATCTCCATGATCCAGCGCCATCTGCGCATCGGCTACAACCGGGCGGCCCGGATCGTTGAGACCATGGAGCGTGAGGGCGTGGTCGGCCCGTCCGACGGCGTCAAGCCCCGGGAGGTGCTGGTGGCTGATTTTGACCAGGGGCTCAAGGGATCAAGGGATCAAGGGGCCAAATGAAGTGGAAAAAAAATTGGATTTTGATGTAAAACAACTGGCTGCCATAAAAGGCTTTATGGACGACGAAGAGGCAGCCCACCTTTATCGCGTGGCCCGGGAGGCGGCCGGGCTGGGGCCCTGCCTTGAAATCGGCAGCTACTGCGGCAAATCGGCGGTTTGCCTGGGCAGCGGCTGCCGGGAAGCCGGCGGCATCCTCTTTTCCATTGACCACCACCGGGGTTCCGAGGAGCAGCAGGCCGGCGAGGAATACTTTGATCCGGCCCTGTATGATTACCGGGCCGGCCGCGTCAACACCCTGCCTGCCTTCCTGGCGGCCCTTGAACATGCCGGACTGACCGGAACGGTGGTGCCCATCGTCTGCGCCTCGGACGTGGCGGCCAGGGCCTGGGCCACTCCCCTGTCCCTGGTCTTTATCGACGGCGGCCACGCCCTGGAAACCGCCGTCACGGACTACCGCTGCTGGGCCCATCATCTCATGCCGGGCGGTTTTCTGTTGATCCACGATATTTTTGAAAACCCGGAAGAAGGCGGGCAGGCGCCATACGAAGTTTACAAGCTCGCTCAATCCTCAGGCCTCTTTGCGCCTCACTCCCGCGTCAGGACCCTGGGCGTGTTGCGGCGAAAATAAAACCGCTGATGGAAAGCGG
The DNA here is from genome assembly GCA_040753795.1 of Thermodesulfobacteriota bacterium. NCBI lineage: Bacteria > Pseudomonadati > Thermodesulfobacteriota > Thermodesulfobacteriota bacterium. Next base: position 225,498 of record JBFMDX010000001.1, on the reverse strand, counting down.
GGCCTCATCATGAAATCAGCCTGGACGCGAATCAGCATCGTTATGCTGACGGTTGTCATCATAATTGCCGGCGGCGAGCTGGTTGTCCGTCACAAGCTGCCCGGTTACGCGACCCCGCCGCCCCACCCTCCCTGCCGGCATGATGATGTCCTCGGCTGGCGCAACCAGGCGACGGCCGGCGAACTGCCTTCCCTGTCATCCCACCGGCAGACGGTCATGGTGTCGCATACCGCCGACGGCCGGCGGATCACCTCCCCGGACAAGGGGAACATGGACGACCGCGGCCAGGTGGTGGTGATCGGCGACTCCCTGACTTATGGCTACGGCCTGTCGGACGAGGAGACCTGGCCCTGGCTTCTCCAGCAAAGAACCCCCTGTACCCGGGTATTAAACTATGGTACCCCCGGATACGGCACTTACCAGTGCCTGCTGACGCTGGAGCGGATTCTGCCGGAATTATCCTCCCCGCGAATCGTTCTTTACGGATTTCTCGAGCATCACCTGGTCCGCAACGTAGCACCGCCATCCTGGCGGGCAGTGCTGAACATGAACCGCGGGCAGGAAGCGCGGCTGCCATACGTAAGTATCGACCAGGAAGATCGTTTGATCCGCCATCCCGCGGCCTCCGTTCGCCCCTGGCCTTTCAGTCGGTCGCTGGCGCTGGTGAGGTTTTCCCAGGTCATGGTGTTGAGTACCCTCCAGGGCCGGGAATATTTTAAAGCCATGGATATGGCCTGGCAGCGCCTGATGACGGAGATGAGAGACCTGTGCGCCGCCCGTGGCGCACGGCTGGTGGTGGTGGTACTCGGCATAGACCACCGGCAGGAAAAATTTTTTTACACGACCTTTTTTGAACGAAACGGCATCCCGTTCATCGATGCCGACATGGACATGGCCCCGGACATGTTTCTGGAAAAAGACCCTTCCCATCCCAATCACAGGGCCAACGCCGCCTGGGCGGATATCATCAGCCGCCATGTTTTCTGCGACCCGAAAACAGCGCAGGTGGTTTTTGATTAGGCCTTCCGGTTCCCCGGAAAATGGGGGCAGGCCTTGAGACAGGCAAAGCAGGAAATGCCGTAGCTCTCGAAAAAGCTCAGGGCGAAAAGGTCCATGAGGCTGGAGAGAAACCGGCTTTTGCCCACCGGCCAGCGGATCAGCGACAGGACCCACCTCGGCGGCAGCAGCAGATGCTCGATGCAGTTGCCCATGCACTGCATTTTGTTGATGCCTTTTTCAGACAACGCTCCCACCGGGCAGGCATCCCGGCATTTATGGCAGGCTTCCGGGCACAGCTTCGGGAACTCGCCGGGGCCGTCGGCCGGCAGCTCCAGGGTCGTCATCAGGCCACCCAGGCGCAGGATGTTGCCTTCCGTCGGATGAATCAGCAGCGTGTTCTTGCCCATCTTGCCCAGGCCGGCGGCCACGGCCGCGTGCTTGAGGCTGATCAGCCCCCGCGGTTCGCCGTCGTGAAACTTCAAGGGGCTGTAAGACGGAATCGGCAGGGCGGCATGACCGGCGTCCTCGAGCATCAGGCAGATGGTGTTCACGGCTTCGTTGGTGGCCTGGTAGTAGGTGTGAAAGGAACTGGTGTAAAATGAATAGATCTTGCGGTTGCGCGGCGTCTGAAAAATCGACAGGGGCAGAGGCTTGGCCACGATCAGCACCGATCGGGCGCCGGGCAGCATGTCCTCCGGCCGGAAGCCTTCCGGCGCCGTGCGGTTTAACTGCCCGGCGTCGGCCACGCCGAGCAGGGGGATGTTGTTTTTTTCAAGGGTGGCGCGGATCTCGTCCAGGATTGGTGTTGTCATAATCTTCCCTTTGAGTCTTACTCTATGATTTAGGCGTTAAAGAACCGCTCAAATATTTATGCACAATACTTGAAATGAGTGTTTGATAGGGGATGCCTTCTTCAATGGCTCTTATCTGTATTTGATGGTAGTCCTTCTGAGAAAGACGAAGATTGATTCGCTTGTCTTTTTTCAGAGTGTTTCTGGCCGCCTCGATTGCTTTTTTTCTTTCCTGATCAAATTTTTTAACGGGTTGCCACTCGTCACGATCAATGGATTCCATCAGGTCTTTTTCTTCCTGATCGATTGGGTCAAATGCTTTTTTTTTGATTTTATTCATTATGCCCCCTTCAAACCGTACTTTTTTGTGTATTTACGGCTTGGAAAAGCAGTCTTTAAAAATATTTCGGCATCATCTTCCAGATAAGGTACGACGATGGCATATTCGTCAATTTCAAGCACATACATTTTTTGACCCGGATACCCGGGATTTTCCTCGATTCCGATTACCCGGCCGGATTCAACCAAATAGGCTATTTCTTCAAAGGACAGGCCACGTTCTCTTTTTAAAATTTCGTTTTTTTCAGGATTCCAGTTCAGATATTTCATGTTAATAACTTATGCTTTTGTCTGCCTTTTGTCAACATAATTTTGGTGGGGGATTGTGCCCCTTCTCATCAATCCGCCGTCTGTTTGGTCAGGCGTCGGACCGCCTCTACCGCGTCACTCTTCTCGGCAGAAAGGCCTGAATTTTCCCCCTCAACGCCTCAACCCCTTACACCCTGCACCTTTCGCCTTACACCCCGCCCCTCGACCCCTCGACCCCTTGAACCCTTTTTTATTCCCCCATCACCATATCCCCGCAGGCGTACAGTTGGGTTTCGTCATAGATCACAAAGGAGCTTCCCCCGGCCGCGTTGGGAGCCAGGCCGGCTTTGACCCGGCCGACCTCGCCGCCGATCTCCTTGTTGTACTGGATGAAGATGCTTTTCACCGTCGGCGCGTTTGGGGACGAGCGGCGGATGAGGGTGTCCAGATAATCGAAATAGGCGGCGTTATTGACATGACCCAGCATGTCATAGTCCGAATGGCGGGTGGTGATATCCATGACAAAGGCGGGCGCCAGTTTCTTGTCCGGCCGCCACTCCTCGATGTCCAGGCCCAGGGCCAGGTCCGGCCGCGTGCCGTAAATCCGGTCGGTTTCCGCCGGAATCTTGACCACCCGGCGCCGGGCCAGGTCCAGGTAAAGCCAGGAACTGGTGGCCGCCGCCACCAGTTCCTCACCCGACCGGATTTCGTATTCCCGGTAGGACTTGAAGCCTTTTGTCCCCCGGTGCCAGGTATCCACGGTCAGGGTCTGACCGTAAACCGGATGCCGGAAAATCGTAATAGCCACCTTGTTGAGGATCCAGGCATAGCCATCGGCGATGAGCACCCGGGAATCCCGGTCAACCTCCCGGACATGTTCCAGGGCCGCGTTCTGCAGGATCTTGATGAAGGAATCCAGTTTGACCCGGCCGTCCGTGGCCGACTGGAAATAATCGATGGTCCGGGTCAGTTGAAAACCCATGCCCTGGCTCCTCAAAACCAGATGCCGCAGAGCTTGGCGGCCTTCTTCTTCTTTTCTTCCAGGTTGACCAGCCGGGAGATCATGATGCGCTGGGCCTGGGGCGATCCGGCCCCGTGCATTGATTCGGTCAGGTAGCCCACGGCCGCGGTCCCCAGGGTCAGGTTCTCGATCAGCCGCAGCACCCGCTGCCGGTTTTCCACGGGCACGCCCGCCCGTCCTTTAAAATACTTTTTCACCAGCCCGCCCACGTCCGGGGAATTGAAATCAGCCTCCGACGGCAGGGTGACCATCAGGCCGCCGGCGATGTCCTGGGCCAGGCGGGCGATCTCGTAGGGGAACCGGGTCACGTTCTGTTTGAAGACGTTGGCCAGCAGGGTGTTGACGGCAAAGGTCCCGCTGGGTTCCCGGTGGCCGGCGGCGGCGCAGGAGAACGACCCGCAGAAAAGGGTCTCGTTTAAATGGTTCATCTCCACGATTTTGTCTTTGATATGTGAAGCTTTTTCTGCCCCGTTGTATTCAGCGGCCAGCTGGGCCGCGCCGATGAGCACATCGCCGACGCCCACCTTGCAGGCGTAGCTCTGGCGGTGATAGGCGGCGAACTGCTCCACCAGCCGGCCGGCGAACTCAAATTCCTTGAGCATGAAAACCCGCTCGTGGGGCACGAACACGTCCTCGAAGACCACCAGGGCCTCGTGACCGCCGAAGACCGGGTTGCCCCGGTCGATGAGGCCATTTTCCAGCTTGCGGGTATCGCAGGACTGGCGGCCCATGATATAGGTGATGCCCTCGGCATCGCTGGGCAGAGCAAAGGACACGGCGTAATCCTTGTCCGCCTCCCGCATGGCGATGGTGGGCATGACGACGACCTCGTGGGAGTTGACGGCGCCGGTCTGGTGGGCCTTGGCCCCCCGGACCACGATACCGTCGTTCTTCACCTCCACCACCCGCAGGTACATGTCCGGGTCCGGCTGCTGATGGGGCGGGAGGGAGCGGTCGCCCTTGGGATCGGTCATGGCGCCGTCGCAGGTCAGGTCATTCTCCTGGACGTATTCCAGGTATTTGACAAACCGGCGGTGGTATTCGGTGCCGTATTTGACGTCAATATCGAAGGTAACGATGGACAGGGCGTTTAACGCGTCCATGCCCACGCAGCGCTGAAAGCAGCAGGCCGTGGCCCCGCCCAGGAGCCGGCCCATGCGCGTCTTGCGGACCAGGTCGTCGGTGCTCTGGTGGATATGGGTAAAGCGGTTGATTCTCCGGCCGGTCAGGTGGGAAACGGCGGTCATCAGGTCCTCGTGTTCCGGCTTCCCGGCCAGTTCATAGGTCTTGGCGACCGCGTTCATGGAGGGCCGGATGATGGGGTTGTCCACCACGTTGTCCAGCTTCTCTCCGAACAGGTAAACCTTCAGGTTGAGTTTGCGCAGACTCTCTTCATAAGCTTCCGGGGTCATCATCATGGCCGTTCCTCCCCTTGCCGGTAAAAACGGTTATCGCGGCAGGACCGCCGCCGGTTTCTTGAAATAGAGCACCAGGCTCTTGCCCAGGACCGGATTGAGCAGCCGGCTGGCGGCCCGGGTGATTTTCGGCCGCTTCATGATATCCCAGGTCAAAAACCGGTGGTAGAGGTTGACCGGCAGGCTGTCCGTCCGGGTGGGTCCCACCAGGCATTTGAGCCACCAGTAGGGCGAATGCAGGCTGTGGGCAAAGTGCCGGGCGTACGGTTTCACCCCCAGGCTCTCCAGGCGCCGGATCAACTGCCCCTGCCGGTAGATGCGGACATGGCCCTGGTTGACGTTGAAGTACTCGTCCGACAGGGCCCAGCAGATGCGCTCGGGGAAATATCGGGGAACGCTGACCACCAGGTCCCGCCCCGGCTTGACCACCCGGATGATCTCCCGCATGGCAGCCTCGTCCTGGGGGATGTGCTCCAGCACCTCCGAACAGATGACCAGGTCAAAATACCCGTCCGGGAACGGCAGGCGGGTGATGTCGGTCTGGAGCAGGCCCCAGGCGCCGCCGCCGTGTTCGCCGAGCTGGTCGTGAAACTGAAGCCTTTTTCTGGCCTCTTGCAGGGAATTGAAATTCAGGTCCGCGCCCACCACGGTGACGTTTTTTAACCGGTAGGCGGCGCAGACGTGGCGTCCCTCGCCGCAACCGATATCCAGGATCTTGGATCCCGGCTTGACCCTCAGCCGGCTGAAATCAGCGGTAACCACGGATCACCTCCCGGTATACCCGCACCGTCTCCAGGGCGGCCTTTTCCCAGGTGAACCGCTGATGCACCCGCGCGTATCCTTTACGGCCCAGTTCGGCCGCCAGGCCAGGGTTGTCGAACACCCGGACGATGGCTTCGGCCAGGGCCCGGGGGTCTCCGGGCGGCACGATGATGCCGGCGTCGCCGACCACTTCCGGCAGAGCCCCGCCGGAGGTGCTGATGACAGGGATGCCGCAGGCCATGGCTTCACCGGCCGGCAGGCCGAACCCCTCGTACACGGACGGCACCACCGCCACCGTGGAGACGGCGTAGTGCCGGACGAAGGCATCGTGATCGATCCGGCCGGTGAAGGTGATCAGCTGGCCGATGCCGAGCTTTTCCACCAGCCGGAGGACGCCGCCGTTTTCCTTGGGCGTGCCGATCACCGTCAGCCTGATGCTCCGCTCGGCGGCGATCATGGCCACGGCCCGCAGCAGATGGTAAAGACCTTTCAGCGGGGTGTCGGCGCTGTTGGTGACGATGACCCGGTCGGGCTCCCGGGGAATTTCCGTCATGGGATAAAACAGTTCGGTGTTGATGCCGTTGGGAACCACGGCAAACCGGCCGAAGGGAATGTCAAAGTCCCGGCAGATATCATCACGGGAGCATTCGGAAACGGTGATGATGCGCGGAAACGTCCGGGCCACCCTTTTCTGCATGCCGATAAATGAATACCAGCGCATATGTTTCAGGCGCACCATGTGCGAACGGGTGCTGCGCATGGCGATTTCCCGGTCCCGGGTAATGGGGTGATGAATGGTGACCACCGTCGGCATCTTCCGGCCGATGGCCCAGACGCCGTAGGACAGGCTCTGGTTGTCGTGGACGATATCGTATTGCCGGTGATGCTTTTTTAAAAATTCGTAGGCTCTCAAGCCAAAGGTAAACGGTTCGGGAAAGCCCATGGTAGAAACGCCGAACCACTCCATGAAATTGATGGGCTGGGACAGTTCCTGCCGGGACGGCATTCGGAAGAGATTTTCCGGGTTATACAGGTCCAGGCAGGGCAGCTGGGTCAGCTTGACCCCGTCTTTTAACTGGGGGTCCGGCGGGCCGGAGACCACCTCCACGCTGTGACCGAGCCGGGAAAGCCCGTGGCTCAGGTTCCGGACATAAACCCCCTGGCCGCCGCAATGGGGATTGCTGCGGTAACTCAATATGCAGATGCGAAGCGGTCTGTCGTTGTTCACTACTTTATTCGCTCCATTATTAAAAGATCCGGGCTAACGGTATTTGATTTTTATACAAAAGACAACCACCCGAAACATTTTTTTACCGGGCCGGGAACCAAAGCTGACCGTGTCGCAAAAAGGCGATGGTTGTCGATGTCATTTCGACCGAAGGGAGAAATCTATCTTTTCCCGAAAGTTATGTTTTAGGGATTTCTCGCTACGCTCGAAATGACATAGAAGTGCGACTTTTTTCGGGCTCATCAATGTTTTCGGCCTGAAGGATATATCATTTTCTAATCAAAACAGCCGTATAAAGCGGGCTACAGCCGAGATAAAAGTTTTTCGTGTATATTATCAAACCCGCCGTTGGACATGACCAGGATCAGGTCGCCGGGACGGGCCCGGGGCACGAGAAAGTCAACGATCTCGTCGGCGTTCTTGAAAACATGCGCCTCCTTGCCCCGGGCGGCCAGATCGGCCGCCAGCTGGTCGGAGGAAAAGCGCTGGCCTTCCGGCACTTTTTCCGGCAGGGGCGGCCGGCTGACGCAGACCAGGTCGGCGGCGTCAAAAGCCCGGGCGTACTCCGCCTGAAACACGTTGCGCATGCTGGTGTTGGTGCGCGGCTCAAACACCGCGATCAGCCGGGCATCCGGGTAAAAGCTGCGGATTCCGGCCAAAGTTTCCGTCACCGCCGTGGGGTGATGGGCGAAATCATCCATGACGGTGATGCCGTTTTTTATTCCCCGAACCTCCTGCCGCCGCTTGACCCCGCCGAACCCGGCCAGGGCCCGGCCGATGGCGTCATGGGGAACGCCGACCATCTCGGCGCAGGCAAACGCCGCCAGGGCGTTGTACAGGTTATGGCGGCCGCTCAAGGGGCTGGTGTATTCCCCCACCAGCCTGCCGGAACGGATGATCTCAAAATCCGTCCGGCCCGTCCGGGCCGTCACCCGGCCCAGCCGCCAGTCCGAATCCTCCTTGCGGCCGTAGCGGACGATCCGGCAGGACCGGTTACCGACCAGTTCGTCGATGTTTTTGTCATCGTCAAAGGCAAACACCGTGCTCTCCGACGGTAGGCCGGAAAGCAGCCGGTCAAAACTCTTCTTGACCGCGTCAAGATCGGCGAAGATATCGGCGTGGTCGAACTCCACGCTGGTCAAAATGGTGGCAACCGCTGGATAATGAAGGAATTTCGATCCCTTATCAAAGAAGGCCGTATCATACTCGTCGCCCTCGATGACCATGTGAGGGCCCTTGCCCAACCGGTAATTGCCGCCGAAATCTTTGACCACGCCGCCGATGACAAAGGAAGGGTCAAAACCGGCCGAATGGAGAATTCCGGCCAGAAGGGAGGAGGTGGTGGTCTTGCCGTGGGTGCCGCAGACCATCAGGATTTTCCGGCCGGCGGCGGCAAAATGGTTGATGGCCTGGGGCATGGAACAGTAGGGAAGGTTCATCTCCCCTGTCTTAATGACTTCCGGGTTGTCGCGGGAAACGGCGTTTCCCACCACCACCAGGTCGGGGCCATAGGCCAGGTTGTCTCCGGAAAACCCGGAGGCCACGGCGATGCCCCGGTCGGCCAGCAGAACGCTCATGGGCGGATAGACGTTCCGGTCCGAGCCGGTGACCGCGTAGCCCAGTTCCTGAAGCATGCAGGCCAGGGCCGCCATGGCCGTGCCGCAGGCCGCGATCAGGTGAACGCGGCGCACATTATCCGGAATTCTGTTTTGTTCGGGCGCGAGCATGCCCACTTAAAACCAGATTTTCGCTTCGGACGCAATCTGTTTTATCAAAACACCTCCGCGCGGCCCTCGCCTGTCGCAAAGAAAGAAAATTTACCCCTCCGCCGGGCGGGTAAGGCGTTTCAGCTTACCGGGCAGATCGTCAAACAGGGTATAGAGGGTGGGCACCACCACCAGGGTCAGAAAAGTGGCCATGGTCAAGCCCCAGATCACCACGCTGGCCATGGAGCGCCAGTACTGGGAGGATTCGCTGACCAGGGAGATATTAAAATCCGTGAAGTTGATGGAGACGCCGGTCACCATGGGGATCAGCCCCAGCACGGTGGTCACGGCCGTGAGCATCACCGGCCGCAACCGCGTGGCGCCCCCGGCAATGACCGCTTCGCGCAGGGGCATGCCCCCGGCCCGCAGCTTATTGGTGTAGTCGATCAGCACGATGGCGTTGTTCACCACCACGCCGGCCAGGGAGATGATGCCCACGCCGGTCATGATGATGGAGAAAGGCGCGTTGATCAGAACCAGTCCCAGAAAGGCCCCGCCCAGGGAGAGCAGGACCGAGGTCATGATGATAAAGGGCTGCATCACCGAGTTGAACTGGGTCACCAGGATCAGGAAAATCAGGAGCACGGCCACGACGAAAGCCTTGGATAAAAATTTTCCGGCCTCTTCCTGTTCTTCGCTTTCTCCCGTGAAGGTAAGCTGGTATCCCGGCGGCAGGGCAAACCCGGACAACAGCTTTTCCGCCTGTATGCGCAGCACGCTTCCCGGCACCTGGGTTTCATCCACGTTGGCCTTGACCGTGATCACCCGTTTGTGGTCGATGCGGGTGATGTCGCCGATGGTGCCGGTGTGGCGGATGTCGGCCAGGGTGGTTAAAGGCACCAGTTCGCCGTTGGGCGCCGGGATCAGCAGCTTCCGCAGCACGTCGGTGTTCCGACGGTCCTTTTCCGGCAGGCGGACGCTGATGTCATAGTCATCGCCCGCCTCCCGAAAGGTGGATACGTCGACGCCGTTATACGCGGTCTTCAGGGCATAGCCGATGATGCCGGTGGACAGGCCGAACTCCGACGCCTTCTGCCGGTCAATAGTGATCTCGATGGAGGGGATCGATTCCACGTAATCATCCCGCACGTCCTCGATGTGGGGAAGCTGGGAGATGGCCTCCCGGATTTTCTGGGCCAGTACGCCCAGAACCCGGTAGTCGGTGCCGGAAATCTCGATGTTGATCGGTGCGCCGGTGGGCGGTCCCTGGTCTTCCTCCTTGATGGAGATGCGGGCGCCGGGAATGTCGCGGATGCGCCCCCGGATCTCCTGAATCTCATCAAAGGTGGGGTGGTGGCGATCCTCCAGGTCGATAAACTGAACGCCCAGGTGGCTGGCGCTGGTCTGGGAAAAAATGCTGGTGCTGGCCTTGAGCGCGCTGGTGGCGTACACATGCTCGATGTTGGCCAGGTCGCTGGGGCCTTCGAACACCGTGCCCTTCCGGGTTTCATGGGACTTGGACCGGTAAGCGGCCTCATACAGGTCCAGCGGAATATGGTCGAGGGCTTCCGGGTGGTCGGCCCGTACCCCGGACACGGCGATCTCCACCCGGCGGACGACCTTGTCGATATAATCGATGTCGGCCCCCTCCGGCGGGTCCACGTTGATGTAGATGTTATTGGGCTGAATGGATGGGAAAAATTCCACCGGCCGGTCCACGCCCACCACGATCAGCCACAGCAGGATGCAGCCGACCATCATGCCGAAGGCGCCGAACAGCACCTTGCCGGGGTTATCCAGCACCTCGCGCATCATGCGGCTGTAAAACATCAGGACGCGGCCTTTGATCTCGACGGGTTTTTCACCGCCCCTGAGCATCTCCTCCGCCGTCATGCTCCGTCCGGGCACGGCGCCGCCGGCCTTCAATTTCATGTAATAGGTAGCCAGGGCCGGATTGATGACCATGGCGACAAAAAGGCTGGAGGAAAGAGTGACCACCAGGGTGATGGGCAGGTATTTCATGAACTCGCCCATAATGCCGGGCCAGAAAATCATGGGGAAAAAGGCGGCCACCGTGGTCAGGGTGGAACCGATGACCGGGTAGGACACTTCCGAGGTGGCGGCCATGGCCGCCTGGAGCCGGGGCACGCCCTGCTCCATGTAACGGTAGATGTTCTCCACGATCACGATGGCGTTGTCCACCAGCATGCCCAGGGCCAGGGTCAGGGAAAACAGTACCACCATGTTCAGCGTCACGCCCAGGGCATAGAGCACGATAAAGGAGAGCAGCATGGAAAAGGGGATGGCCAGGCCCACCAGCACGGCATTGCGAAGCCCCAGGGAGAACAGCAGCACCCCGACCACCAGCAGCAGGCCGGACAGAATATTGTTTTCCAGGTCCTTGACCATGTTGTGTATATCCTTGGCCTGATCCATAAGCTTAGTCACGGTGATGCCCGGCGGCCACTGGGTCCGGCGCTGGACGATCAGGGCGTCAACGGCCTCAGCGATGGCAATGATGTTCTCACCGGCCCGTTTCTTGACGGAAATATTGACGGCGTTGTGGCCGTCCAGCCGGGACCGGCTGGTCTCGTCCTTGAAGTCGTCCACCACCACGGCCACGTCCTTTAAATAGATGGGCCGTCCCTGGTGGGTGGCCACCACCAGTCCGTATACCTCCTCCGGTGTTTCAAACTCGCCGGGTACGCGCACCTGGAATCGCCCGTCACCCAGCGTTACCGTTCCGCCGGTCGTGTTCTGGTTCTCACCGGGCACCACGGTCTGGAACGCGGTGATGGGAATGCGGTAATAGGCCAGCTTGTCCGGATCCACCTCGATACGGATTTCCCGCTCCCGGGTGCCGGTGACCTCCGCTTCCAGGACGCCGGAGATGGCCTCGATCTCGTCCTCCAGATCGTCGGCGATCTTTTTCAGGGTTCGCATGTTGTAAGGGCCGGCAAACGAGTAGACCACGATGGGCACGTCAGAAAAATTCACCTCGTACACCGACGGGTCGTTCTCCAGGTCCGTGGGCAGGTCGGGTGCCGCATCGTCCACCTTGTTTTTCACCTTCTGCAGCACGTCGTCGATATTGGTGCCGGGAATAAACTCGATATCGATGTAGGAGATGCCTTCGGAGCTGACCGACACGATCTTCTTGACGTCATCCAGATTTTTCAGCTTTTTCTCGATGGGGATGGTGATGGACGTCTCGATATCCTGGGAGGCCACGCCCCGGTAAGTGGTGGAGACAAACACGTGGGGAATTTCAATGTCCGGAGCGCTCTCCCGGGGAAGGGCCAGGTAGCACCAGGTGCCGGTGACCAAAATGATAAACGCCAGCACCATCACGCTGACGCGGTTTTTTATGGCGGTATCGGAAATAATCATTGCATTACCATGGCCGGGTCGGCGACGGTCCGGGTGACGGTGACCTTCTGGCCGTCGGCCACCTGTTTCTGGCCCACGACAATGACCTGCTCGCCGAAGTCAAGGCCGGATGTGATCTGAACGTTGAATCCTTCCACGATGCCCAGGCCGACCTCCCGGAGATGGGCCACCCCGTCCTTTTCCACCATGACGGTGTTCACGGCATTGGAGGTGACGACGTAAAGCGGCAGCACCACCGCGTTGTCCACGGTCTGCTTGACCACGTCCACCCGGGCGAACATGTCCGGCAGGATCTGGGCATCCGGGTTGTCCAGCAGAATTTCAAGATCGTAAAGCCGGGCCATGGGATCGGCGGTTTTGGACAGAAAATGCTTTCGGCCGGTCACTGTTTTGCCGCTCAGGGCGGCGATGGTCACGGAGAATTCGCTCAGGCCGCGCACCGCCGGCATATCCGTTTCGGGAATGCCCACGGTCACCTTGACCGGGTCGATCTGCAGGATTTCGGCCACCTCCTGGTTGGGGTTTATCACCTGGCCCACTTCGATAAAAACCCGGTTGATGATGCCGGAAATCGGGGCCCGGATGACGCACCGGTCCAGGTCCAGGGCCGCGGTCTCCAGGGCGGCCCGATAATTTTCCACGGCCGCGTCGGCCGCGTCCAGGTCCGACTTTCTGGCCAGCTGTTCATTGTAAAGCTCGGTCAGCCGCTGCTGGGTGGCCAGGGCCGACTCTAAAGAGGCGTAGGCCCCGTCGCGGGTGTTCTGGTATTTGCGGGAATCGATGACCGCCAGTTGTTCGTTCTTTTTTATCACGGCCCCTTCGCGGGCGTTTTTTTCAAACACCTCGCCGGCCACCTGGGAAACCACGTTGAGCCGCACCCAGGCGCCGATGGTGCCGGGCAGGTTGATGCGGTCGGAGATGGTCCGGGGGGCCGTCGTGTAGGTGACCACGTTGACCGTGGCCTGTTCCTGACCCAGTTCGGCCCGCCGCCGGGCCTCCACGTTCGCTTTCCGGATGATAAAAACAAGGATCAGCAGAAGAATCACCAGCGCGGGAACGCCATAGGCCAGGAAGGCCCGCAGCAGTTTTTGGCCGAATGGCCTCTCCGGCGGTGCGGTGTGAGATATGCTCATATGTCGGTTAAAACCCCCATAACGGTTTCAAAAAACGTACCGGTGGCCTTTTCCAGGCGAAGGGAAGCAATGGCGCATTCAAATTCGGCCACGGCCAGTTCCTTGGCCGCCTGGGTAAAAAGGGTGTTGGCGTCGATCTTATCAATGCTGGTGGCCAGTCCGTTCTCAAACTGCCTGGAAACCGCGGCAAAGTTTTCCCGGGCAAAAGTCAGTTTGTCGAAAAGGGCCTCGCGCCGCCGAAGCCGGGAGGAGAGGTCGCGCCAGGCCTGCTCCACTTCCACCCGGATATCCTTCTCCAGCGCCTCCCGGGCCAGCCGGGCCTTTTCCAGCTCGGCCTCGGCCGTTCCCGTACTGGCCTTGCGCAGGCCGCCGTCAAAGATCGGCACACTGACCGATACGCCGCCATGAATGCTCTCCTCCTCCGGTCGGAATTCTTTCGGCTCCACGTCGGTGTAAGCGTACCCCCCTTCCAGGGTGACAGTGGGCCAGTAGGCGCTTTTTTCCAGCCTGATCTGGGATTGCGCTATCTTCTCGGCCACTTTTCGGGTCCGCAGGTCCGGTCGAAGCAGAAGCGCCCGGCCCTGGAGATCGGCCAGGTTTTCTTTAGAAAGAGGCGTAATGCCGGTAACCGGGGGTGGTGCAATGATAAAAGAGGCGTCAAGACCCACCAGACGGCTCAATGAGGATTCGGTCAGGTAGCGGGCGTTTTGCGCTTCGGTCAGGTCGGCCCGGGCGCTGGAAAGTTCGGCGTCGGTGCGGTAGACGTCGGGCCGGGTCACCTCGCCCAGTCGCAGCCGGGCCTCCACCGCGGCCCGGTGCTTTTCCAGCCGTTCCAGGTTTTCTTCGGCCGCTGTTTCCATTTCCGAGGCTTTGAGCGCGTCAAAATAGGTGGCGGCCACCGTCAGCAGATAGTTTTCCTTTGCTTCGCGTAGTTGATACTCTTTTCCCTCGACATTGTCCGCGGCAATGCCGAAGGCCAGAAGCTCCCGGCCGTTAAGCGTAAACGTGTAAGTCAGCAGCCCCCCCCAGGCGTTGGATTGTTCGGGTTGATTGAAATTGGCCTCGGTATTGCGAACGTATCGGTCAAAAGCTGTTATTCTGGGCATCAGGGCGGAAAAGGCGGCGTCCTTGTAGTTCTGCGCGATACCCAGATCGGCCTCGGCTATTTTGATGGTTTCAGCCCGCTCCAACGCCAGTTTGTAAAGGTCGGGCAGGGCATAACCCGCGGGCGCCGGCGGATTTTCTTCCGCGCCGGCGGCCAATCCCGCCGCCAGCAGCCACAGAAAAACAACCATGATAAATCGTATATTCATAAATTTTTTTATTACGCTTGATTCCCGCTCATACCATTTACGATTCGGATCAATCCGACGCGGTTACACGGCTCTCACCTGTTCGCCAGCATGCCGCTGACGAGCAGCTTCATGTAGGCCTGTGATGTTTTTTCAATCTTAAAACCCGGATCAAACCAGGCCTGGACTCCCAGGCCGTCCCAGGATCCCACCATGGCCGCGGCAATGGCCCGGGAGTTGACCTCTTTTTTAAATTCGCCGTCGGTCATCCCGCCCTGGATAATGCCGGCCACGATCCGGCGGAACCTTTCGTAAATGTCCCGGACTTCCGTTTCCATCCGGGTCCTCTTCTCCGGGGAGGCGGACACCGCGGCCGCCCAGAACTCCATGCTCAAAGTGTAGAAGTGCCGGTGCCGGGCGATCCATGAAACAATGGCGCTGTTGAGGGCCATCAGCCGACGGGCGGCACTTTTCCCGGCCGCTTTTCTCAAAGCCGCTTCAGCGATATCGCCGCTTTCCTGAATCACATGTTTGAACACGGCGAAAAAAAGGTCATCCTTGCTTTTGAAATATTCGTACACCGTGCCCTTGCCGATTTGGGCGGCCGACGCCACCTCGGCCATCAGCGTACGGGTATAGCCCTTTTCGGCAAACACGCCGACCGCCGCCTGAATGATCAGCGCTTTGCGCTCTGTTCGACTGGGACGTTTCATGGTCACGACTCATCCTTTCCCGGTGACGGAATTAGTTGCCCCGTTACCGGGGATTGGTTCCCGACCGACCGGCCGGTCAGTTTCGAACTATAGGGATTTAACGCGCGCGTGTCAAACAGGATTTTTTAGGATGGTAAAATCGATCGGATATGATATTGATCTAAAATAATGGAACCGCCCATGTTCACCAACATCAATTTTGAATCCATTGTCGCCAATCTTCATGAAGCCCTGTTCGTGGTCGACCGGGACCGGCGCATTCAATACTGGAACCGGGCCGCGGAAAACCTGACCGGGTTTACGGCCGGGGAAGTCATCGGCTTGCGCTGTTCGGCCAACATCCTGATTCATATAGACGCCGATGGAACCAGCCTGTGTGGAGAAGGGTGCCCTCTGGACGCGACCATCCGCGACGGGGAAACCCGTCAGGCGGAAGTATTCATGCGTCACAAGTCGGGACACCGCCTGCCGGTTCTGGTGCGGGTAACCCCGCTGCGCAACGAGCAAGGTGAGATTATCGGCGGCATCGAACTGTTTTCGGACAACACCGCCCGACAGGCCCTGCGGGTGGAAATTGCCCGGTTGCGGCAGCTGGCCCTGATCGACCCCCTCACCGAACTGCCCAACCGGCGGTATATCGAATCCCATATCCTGTCATCCCTGGCGATGCTGCTGCGGATCGACATCCCCTTCGGCCTGCTGTTCATGGACATCGACAACTTCAAGGCATACAACGACACGCACGGCCACCTGGCCGGCGACCGGGCCCTGAAAACCGTGGCCGACACCTTCCGCCACGCCATCCGTTCCTTTGATATTGTCGGCCGCTGGGGAGGAGAGGAATTTCTGGGCGTGTTTCCCAATATTACCGCCGACACCCTGCGTCAGACCGCCGAACGGTTGCGCATGCTGGTGGAACATTCGCTGGTGAAGACGGAAAGTCGCCTGTTACCCGTGACGATCTCCGTGGGCGGCGTGATAGCCTCGCCGGAGGACACGATGGAATTGCTGATTCACAAAGCCGACACTGCCCTTTACAGGAGCAAGCAATCGGGAAAGAACCGGGTCACCATTCATGAGGCCGGTTCGTAAAATTCCAATCCCGGCGTCGCGTTTATTTCTCTTTCAGGTCTTTTAAAATCTTGTCGGCGTGTTGCGGATAATATTTGAGCAGGCACTCCGGGCAGACGCCGTGGCTGAACTCGGCGTCGGAATGCTTCTGGATATACGTTTCCACCTGCTGCCAGTACCCCTTGTCGTCGCGGATTTTTTTGCAGCAGGCGCAGATGGGCACGATGCCCTTGAGGGTCTTGACCTGGTCCAGGGCGTCCTGAAGCTGGCGGATGAGTTGATCCTTTTCCTGCTGCTGTCTCCGGATGGTTTTTATCAGCAGGGCCTTTTCCATGGCCACCTGCACAGTACGGCAGAAGGCCTCGTCCTGAACTCTCCCTTTGACCACGTAGTCCATGGCCCCCTGTTTCATGGCCCGGACGGCGATCTCCTCGTTGCCCGCGCCGGTCATCATAACCACCGGGAGGGGAACCTCACCGGAACCGCCGGCGATCTTCTCCAGAAAATCAAACCCGTCCCCGTCCGGCAGGCGGTAGTCCAGCAGGACACAGTCCGGCTGCCGCTGACGATATCGCTTCAGGCCGTCGGTGACGGATTCGGCCTCTTCCAGAACATAGTCATACACCATGCATTTTCCCAGGAAACGCCGGCAGGCGTCGCGGTCTTCCTTGGCGTCATCGACGACCAGCACCCGGACGGATGATCCGGCCGGAATGGGACTGTTCATTCCCTGTCTCCTTTCGGCAAAACGGTTATCTCAAACCAGTAGTCCTTCACCATGGTAACGGCCCGGACAAATCCCTCCAGGTCCACGGGCTTCTGGATGTAACTGTTGGCGCCCCGGTCATAGCACATGCGTACGTCCCGGTCATCCCCGGAAGTGGTCAGTACCACCACCGGAATCCGGCGCAGGCGTTTGTCCCCCTTGACCGCTTCCAGCACCTCCCGTCCGTCCGTTCCCGGCAGATTCAAATCCAGCAGGATAATGCCCGGCCGGGGCGACGAAGCGGCATCCGTGTACCGGCCCCGACGGTAAAGAAAATCCAGGGCGTCCTCACCGTCGGTGCAGCGGTAAATGGCGTTTCTCAAGCCGGACCGGCGCAGCACCCGCACCGTGGCCTCATAATCTTCGGGGCTGTCTTCAACGATCAGCAGATGGGGCGACACAGCAGTCATTTATTTCTCCCGCCGGCAGCGTAAACCAGAATCTACTGCCCTGCCCGTATTCAGAGGTAACCCCCATGGCGCCGCCATGGCGTTCAACAATACGGCGGGCCAGGGTCAGGCCCGACCCGGTGCCGCCGCCATACTGATCCCGGCCATGCAGCCGCTTGAATATCGTAAACACCTTTTCCCGGTGCTTGTCCGGAATCCCGATGCCGTTGTCCCGGACATAAAACGTCACAAAACCGGGATGCTCATCCCGGGCCCAGCCGATCTCCACCTGTTTAACGCGGTTGTCATTATATTTTAAGGCATTGGATATCAGGTTGCGAAACACTTCCCCCACCCGCGCCCGGTCACACATAACCGCCGGCATGTCATCAGCAACGGTAACTTCCACCTGGTGCCCCTCCAGAAGGGGTACCATGGTCTCCAGCACCCCCCGGACCAGTTCACCGGTATCGGTCCGCTGCGTGGCCAGTTCGATCTGGCTGACCCGGGAATAGAGCAGCAGGTCATCCAGCAGGGATTCCAGCCGGCGCGTCAGCCGCATGAGGACGAGAAGCTTGTCCTTGCCCGCCTCGTCCAGCCGGTCGGCGTAGTCTTCCAACAGAAAGGAAGAATAGTTGTGAATACCGCGCAGGGGTTCCTTGAGATCGTGGGAAGCGATGTAGGCGAAATCCTCCAGCTCCCGGTTGCTGCGCTCCAGGCCGGCCGCGTACCTGGCCAGCTCGTCCCTGGCGCGGGCCAGTTCCTCCTCGGCCTGTTTGCGGTCGGTGATATCAATGATCGTGCCTTGCAGGCCGACCGGCGTTCCCGCCTCATCGCAGATGTTCTGAATGCTGTCATAAACCCAGCGGATCCGCCCGTCCTTCCGGTAAATGCGGTATTCCCGATCATAGGCGAATCCGGGGATGGCATGCAGCCGGGACTCTTCGACCGTAAACATATTCTTCAAATCGTCCGGATGAATCAGGGCGTCCCAGCGCATTCCCCCGGAAACAAAATCACCCTCCGTGTAGCCCGTGATCTCCTCCACGGCGCCATGAAAAAACTCCACCGAAAAATCCATGCGGCCCCGGTAAGCGATTCCCCGGAACCGTTCCACAAAAGAACGATATCGCTGTTCATTCTCCAGCAGCGCCTCCTGCAGGCGGTAACTTTCGGTCACGTCCCGGAACACCAGCACCACCCCCAGGATCCGGCCGGTCCGGTCCTTGATCGGCGCGCCCGAATCAGCGATCTGCCGTTCCCGGCCGTCCAGCGTGATCAGGGCGGTATGATTGGCCAGTCCCACGATAGCGCCCGACATCAGCACTTTGGTGACAGGGTCGGTCACCGGGTCCCGGGTGCGGGAATTGATGATCCGGAACACGTCGGTCACGGGCCGGTTGCCGGCATCGTCAAAAAACCAGCCGGTCAGCTGCTCCGCCACCGGATTCATGCGGGTAATGCGTCCGCGGGTATCGGTGGTGATGACGGCGTCTCCGATGGAGTAGAGGGTGACCCGCAGGTTTTCTTCGCTTTTCCGCAGATCCCGCACCATCTCCCGCTGAATGAAGGCATAAAAAACAAACGCCCAGGCCATGGGCAGGAGAGCACCCGCGTAATCCTCATATCTGTCAAGGGTCGCCGTTATCCCTTTCCACTCCACCCAGAGGCAGCAAGCGTAGAACAGGGTTATCAGCAGAAGGACGGCGAGCAGCATCCTGACGTCCGGACCCTTGATCCGCTTCCACCCGGCCGCCAGGGATATGAGGGCGGCAGCCGCTGCCAGCAGCATGACGCAATCGGTGGCGGAGACAAACGTCATTGTCTCTCTCCCTTTTCCCCGGGGGAGAATTTACAGCACCATACGGCCAGCGCCGCCGTGCTGACGGCGTAACAGAGATGTTCCAGCGCATTTAAAACGTCGGGCCAGAAGAAGTCTTCGAAAACGGTCATCACACAGCCCGCCAGGAAAATACTGTAGGAAAACAGCAGCAGTTTCCAGCCGGGAGTGCGCTCAAGGTGAGTTTTATTGACCATGGCGAAAAAAAAGACCGCGATACCCAGCGCCAGCATAATGATTTCATTTTCATGAATCATGGGAACTTTCCGGATTCTTCAAACAACATCCTTGTTACAATGAATACGGGTAAACGCCCCGCGGCAGGGGAAGCCATCGGCCCCGTTCAGCATCCGTCGGTCAACAGAGAATGCCCGCGATGGAGAGCGGCTTGCGGAGAGAGGAACTTGTCTTCCGGCCTGCGAATGCTTGCATATGAGCCCGTTATCCGTCTCCCTTCCCCGGTCGCGGATAACGACAATCAACGCGGATGCGGGCATATGAGAACGCCCGCCCTTCTAATTTGCAATTAGATTAGCATGTCGTACGAAAAAATACAAATTGTTTTTTATCAGACCGTCTCATCTTCCGGCAGGTCCAGGTCAAGGTCGGAAGCCGGGGGCGGTGTTTGCACCGCCGGTTCCCCCTTTCCGGCAAACCTTCCTCGCCATTCTACCGGCCGCCACAGACCGCCGGCGCTGTAGCATTCCCAGGCCCACTTCAGCCAGGTGACAACGGCCAGGGCCAGCCACAGGGCCCAGAGCAGAATCAGGATCCGGTAAACGATGATCGGCAGGGAAAACACCCAGGCCCGGGGCAGGACATCTCCGGAAATATCCTGATACCAGTTGAGCAAGTAGTTGCCGGATCCGTTACCGGCGATCTGCATGTCCGGATACCCCAGCAACCCCTGCTTGATACCGAACAGCAGGGCGGACATGGCGGCGACGGACAGCCCCGCCAGCGCTATCTGGGTAAGGTTAAAAACAAAACCGGGGAGGCGGTCCGGCGCTCTTTTCCGGTACCCCATTGCCAGGAACCAGGCCGCCACCGGCAGGGCGATCAGCAGCGACGCCTGGGTCAGCCCCAGGGCCAGCAGCAGCCAGTGCCGAAAGCGCAGCGGAGTGACATCCAGCCGGCCGAGCCCGGCCGACATCAGCAGAATCACCACCACGACACTCCAGAACAGAACCGCCGGCCCCACGTGGGGACCGCCGCACAGCAGCACCCAGCGATTCCTCGGCATATGAGTCGTAATAAACGAATCCACGCTGGCCATACCCAGACCCACCGCCGGCGTCAGCCATTTCCAGCCCAGATCCCGGTTCTCCCGCCAGGTCAGCCGGATTTCCTGTTGCCCGGGCGTCAGCGGCAGGACCACGTTGCGGCCGCTCTGGCGGATGGCCTGGGAAGCGCCGTTGATCTCCACCGTCTGCAGAACGGCCTGGTCCGGCAGTATCACGGTCTGCCGGCTGCCCCGGCTGCTGCGGATGGTCATGTCCAGTTCGGTCTGCGTGATCCGCTGGCCCGGCCGGACCGTCAGCCGGGTCTTCTCGATGGTATGGGTCTGCCCGCCCACGCCTTCCGGACGGTTCAGGTTAATGGTCACCTCTTCTCCCGGCCAGGGACGCCATTCCGGCAGCCAGCTGCCGGTCCGGTCCTGGTGATGAATCACCGGGATGCCCTGGATCTCGGCATGCCAGATCGGACCGACATTGACGTTCCAGGCCTCTGTCCAGTCCAGTGTGTCCGCCGCTTTCAACACCAGCCGGTCCGCCACCTCCAGGGTGGAAGACCATTCGAATTCCGCCTGGTTCGGCCCCAGGTTCAGCAGCACCCGGCCGTTCTCCACGGGAATTTCCGTGGTGACGGACTCTCCGGCCAGAAGGGGGATGGCCGTCACCACGGCCGTTCCGGCCGGCGTCAGCCGCCGGACCCGGGTATCCACCCGCCAGGTCAGCCCCAGAGACAGGGTCCGGGTCACTTCCAGAAACGGCGGCAACAGCACCGGATCAAACGACTCTCCGGCCGATTCGCCGGCAGCTATGCTGTCCCGTCCGGTCCGGGAAAACTGCAACTGATCGTCGGCCGCGCCGTTGTCATGAAGTCCTTCGACGGTCCATCCTTCGGCCTGGACCTCGACATAACGCGGCTTCAACGGCAGGGGCAGCTGCACGGTCTGCCGCCGGGGCAGAGGCCCCCGCAGATCCACCTGGTGTTTTCCGGAGGCGACATTCAGCCACAGGGTTCCGCTGGCGGGAGAGCGATACAGGTCGGTCACGGGGCGGTCATCCACCAGAACCGTTTCCGGCAGCCAGTGCTGGTCGGATCCCGGCAGGGGTACGGCCACGCCGTCACTCAGGCCGTGTATTTCCATCCGGATCCGGAGTGACGTATTGTCCATGACCACTTTCATGCGGGGGCTGGCGGCACAACCGGGCAGACAGTCGGGCGGATCCCGATCGGTCAGTCTGGCCTTCAATTCCTGCAGCAGGGAGTCCGGCGGAAAGGTGTCGGCGGACCGTGCCTCGGGAACGGCCGCCAGGACGCAAACCATCAGGACCAGGGCCATGGCCGGTCCCGGCCGGATAGCGGAAAAATCAAACCCGCGGCCGCTGGCATACCCCACCCCGGCCAGCCCGAACATCATGACCGCCAGCAGGGTCGCCCGCGCCAGGGCCAGTAAAAGATTGGCGCCCGGCGAGAGGAAGATAAACGTCATCTGTTCCCCCCGGCCCACCGGACCGTTCCAGGAAAAGGATACCTGGCGCCAGTTCCAGTTGGGGATGCCCGGTCCGGTCTGGATTTTGGCGCCGGTATCCACCATGGCGACCTGGGCTTGCCGGCTCCGGCCCGGGTATGACGCGGCAACGGACGCTTCGGGAGCCGGGGCGGCCATCTGCTCCGCCACCATCCCGGCCTCGATCCTGGCCATCGCGTGGACCTTGTCGAGCCGGACGTCGGCCGTCTCTTCCTGTTCGCCGAAGGGACCCATCACCTGCCAGGGTTGCTCCAGTTGAGGATAAAAGCCGGTCCTGATCTGAGTCACCATGAACGGCAGGCTGATCACCACCAGGCTGATCAGGGCGCCCAGCCGGTAATAATCAACCAGGAAACGGATTCGGCCCTTCGGCAGCACCCGCAGCAGGGCCACGGCCGCCAGCAGATGCAGCCAGACCCAACGGGGAGCGCCGGCCTCGTGGTTGATCAGGACAACGGTAATCAGGCACACCGCCCCCCATTTCCAGCCGCGGAGCCTGGCCGCCGCCACGGCGATAATCAGCACCAGGAACAAATCCAGCAGTTCCCACTGTTTCAGCCAGGTCTGCCGGATATTGTCGATGCCGGCGGCATGCAGCAGGGACCAGCCGGGCGGCAGATTCAACGTGCCCTTGACCGACTGGAAATCCCGGTCCCAGCCGGTCACCGGCAGACGGCCGGCGGTTTCGGCCCGGCTCTCCGCGGTCAGATCAACGGACCCGTAGCGCATCTCGACGCCGGCCTTGTCCGCGCCGGCCAGCCGGGTGATAAACTGCTCCTGACCGTTGACGGTGACGCGGCCCAGTTCCTGGGGCGGCCCCATCTCCAGCCGCCAGCCGGTGGTCATGGTGCCGGAGATATGATCCCGGATGGAAACGCCGCCGCCGTCAAAATTCAGCCACAGGGTCCGCTCCAGATTGAGCTGATCCGGGGCCGGCTGGGGATCCCCCCGTTTCTTTTCCACAAAGGACATCTTATCCCTGGGGGTCATGACGTAAACCGGATACTGCCGCCACTCCTCCGGCACGGTGGTCTGAAGGGGGTCAACCTGGGCCGGTCCCTCCACCGCCACCTGGCGCAGGTGCCGACGGGCGTCAAAGGCCCAGATCTCCTCATCAGCGCCAAAACCGCCGACCGCGTCCAGGATCAGTTCGGACACCGGTCCCTGATGTCGGGTTACGATTTCAATGGTCCACTTGCCGGGCCGGACCTGCGCCACCAGGGTGCCGTCGGTGTCGATCTTGACGGGCAGGTCGCTGTCGATCCGCATGGGAGTAAATTGTCCGGTATCCGCCTGCCCCAGACGGGCTTCCCGGTGCCGACCCGACACGGACAGTTCCAGGCGGGTAATCAGCCGCAGGGGGATATCGTCCTGAATCAGTCGATGCACCCGCACCTGCAGCCGGTTTTCCTGGGTTTCGGCCGCCGCCTCCCGGTCTCCCTCCTGCCTCAGCCAGAGACGGCCCTCCCTGTCCAGACGGGGAAAAGCCACCGGCCGGCCGTCAACAACCAGCCGGATCAGGCCCGTCTGCTCCGGCACGCGGAACCACTCCGGAAGGCGGTTAAAATAAAAGGCCCCGCTGATCGTATACTCACCGGGAGCGGAAATCCGCACTGAGGGGCGGCCGTCCCTGTCGCCGACCGGATGGGCCGTGCCGTTGACCGTCACCTCCTGGGGCCACAGGCCTTCCCCGCCCGGCAGGGTCAGCCAGAGGTCTTCGGCATACACGCGCCACTGCTGGGAGAAGGCCGCGGTCGACTTCTGAACATCCAGGGTCAGAAACGACGGCCAGGCACAAATGGCTTGTTCGCCGTCATTGAAAACGATCGGGCAAACGTCCTGTTGTTCACCGTACAGGGCCCACTCGACCCATGGCCGCAAAGCGTCCGGAACGTCCTGGCGGGAAAGGGGGGCGGCCGTAACCGACGCCGCCAGCAGCAAGCACATAAAAGTAACGGATAGGGTTCGCATGGGGCCTTCCTCTCTGATTTTTGAAGAATGGAGAATAACGATTGGCAATATAGCAGTAACCGCCATGGTTTTCAAAGGTTTCTCAACCACCGTCGGCCAACGCCGGAAGACCGCCTGCGGAACATAAAGGAAAAAGTGTTGACAAACAGAGACGATCCATCATTATTTACCCTGTTTTACCGTAAAAGTAAAAAGTTCAACGTAACAGTTCCAGGCAAAACACTTATAATGGCTCGCGATATGGTTTTTCATCATGAATTCCGAAATGGATTGACTGCCCCGCCTTTCTTCATATATAGTGGCGCTGTTTTTTTGGCAGCCGCAAAGGCGCCCGAAACGCCTGACGGCGACCCGGGGAAAACCGGCCCGCTAACGGCCATTAAACAAAACATAAATCAGGAAGGGAGATCAGCATGACTTCACTAAAAAAGAAAATGGTGTGTATGTCCGCCGTTGCCGCTCTTCTGGTAATCGTATGCGGATGCACTCCCATGCTTCGCTCGGGAATCAAGGTCGCGCATCCGGCCATCGAGAACATCGAGGTCGCTCTTTTCCAGCAGAAAAACCTGGATTTAGTGGAGAAAGGGCTGCCCGGACAAATCCTGCTTCTGGAAGGCCTGCTGGGGACGGCTCCCAATGACCCGCTCCTGTTGACCATGGCCGTTAAAGCCTACACCGGCCTGGGCATGCTGGTCGAAGACGAACACCCGGAAAAAGCCACCGCCCTGTATACCCGCGGAACCGAATGCGGCATGCGGCTGCTCAAGCAACACCGGGGATTCCGTAAAGCGATAGAAAAAGGGAAAAGCGTGGGCGAAGCCACCAAGCAGATCAAGAGCAAAAAATTCGCTCCGTCCCTGCTGTGGACGGCCTCCTGCATGGGCGCCAACGTACTGCTGAACGCCGGCGACCCCATGATCGCCATTGACCTGGCCCCGGTCAACACCATGGCCAACCATGTGGCGGAGCTGGACAGCAATTATTTCCATGGATTCGCGCACATGTTTGTCGGAACGGTCAACAGCATGCTGCCGGCCACCTTCGGCGGAGACAAGAAAAAGGCCAAGGAAGCGTTCGACACCATCGACAAGATGAACAAGGGCAAGTTCCTTCTTCCGAAGGTGTTTTACGCCAAATTCTATCTGACCGACGACAAAGACGCCGAGATGACCCTGCGAAAAATCATCGATACCCCGGATGGCGAGATGCCAGAAATCGAGCTGTTGAACCAGATCGCCAAGGCCAAGGCCAGATTTATTCTAAAACAGAGGGGTCTCCTGGAGCAATAAGATGAAAATCCTGTATAAAATCGAACGCATCATCTACAATGTCGAGTTGACGGCCATTGTTCTCCTGCTGCTGTCACTCTCCATTTTTGCCTTCATTCAGGTCGTATTGCGAAATTTCTTTGACTATTCGATCATCTGGATGGCGGTATACAACAGTATGGCCCTGCTGGCGCTGGCCCTGCTCGGCGCCAGCATCGCCACCTCCAGTTTCGAAAGAAGCCACATCAATATCGACCTTCTCCAGGGAATACTCAAGCCTCCCTACAACAGATACTTGAGCATGTTTTTAATGCTCGTGGCCGCTCTGGCCTGCCTGCTGTTCATGAAATTCTCCTGGGATTACGTGCTGGTGACCAGAGAGGTGGGAAAAATCGAATCGGCCATTCACACCCCGGAATGGGTCATCACCCTGATGTTTCCGGTATGTTTTCTGTCCATGGCTTTCAAGTTTTTCGTTTGTTTCCTGACCGAGATAAACGATATCCGCAAGGCAAGGAACACAGATTAACAGCCTCATACGGTTGAAAGGAATTCGGGCGTGACATTCATTGCGTTAGGACTTCTCCTGCTGGCGATATCCGGTGAACCCCTGTTTATTATCATCGGCGGCATGGCCTTTGCCAACTTTTATTTCGTGATCGACATCGCCCCCGCCACCCTGTTCACGGACTTCTACCGGCTGACCACCATGCCGATCTTTGTCGCCATCCCGCTCTTTATCTTTTCCGGATACCTGCTGGCCGACACCCGGCTGCCGGAAAAAATGCTGCGCCTGACCAACGCCCTGGTGGGCTGGCTGCCCGGAGGACTGTGCTTTGTCGCCCTGATCGCCTGTTCCATCTTCACCGCCTTTACCGGCGCCAGCGCCATCACCATCGTCGGCATCGGCACCCTGCTCTATCCCGTCTTCCAGAAAGACGGCTACCCGGAAAATTTCACCCTCGGCCTGATCACCACCGGCGGCAGCCTGGGCACCCTGCTCATGCCCTGCCTGCCCTTGATCCTATATGGCGTCATCGCCGGCCAGCAGAAAGGCGTCAGCCTGAACGTGGAGGACATGTTCATAGCCGGGCTGCTTCCGGCAATCCTGCTGATCGCCCTGCTCTACGCCTATGCCTTCTTCTTCGGCATCAAATACAGCCCGCTGAAAAAATTCTCTTTTGCGGAAGTGGCTGCCGCGACCTGGGAGATCAAGTGGGAACTGCCCCTGCCCGTGCTGGTGGTCGGCGGCATCCTGACCGGCCTGTTTTCTGCGCCCGAAGCCGCGGCCGTGGCCGCAATCTATGTGCTGGTGGTGGAGTGGTTTGTCATCCGGGATTTGAACTTCCGCAAGCTGATCTCAATCATCCGCCGCAGCATGATCATGAACGGCGCCATCCTGATGATCGTGGGCATGGCCCTGGGCCTGACGGACGTGTTCGTGACCCTGTCCGTTCCGGAAAAACTGTTTGAATTCCTCGGTCAGTACATCACCAGCAAGTACACCTTTCTCCTCCTGCTGAACGGCTTCCTGCTCATGGTCGGCGCGCTCATGGACATCTTTTCCGCCTGCGCCATTGTCGTGCCGATCGTGGTCCCCATCGCCCTGAAATACGGCGTCGATCCGGTTCACCTGGGCATTATTTTTCTGGCCAACCTGGAACTGGGCTTCCTTACCCCGCCCGTGGGCATGAGCCTGTTCATCTCCTCGCTCAAGTTCAACAAATCTTTACCCACGATCGTGCGCTCGATTCTTCCTTTTATTGCTCTGCTGCTCATCGGCGTTCTGCTGATCACCTACATCCCGGCCTTATCGCTTTATCTGCTTGAATTCACGGATAAACCAGCGATCATTGACCCGTCATCCCTGCTGTAGGAGGCATGCGTTGAACCTGTAATGGTAAGGAGGCAAAAAATGTTCAGCCGGCAAGTGTTTTTCAGAAACATTCGTCCGTGGCTGCTGTTTGCCACTGCCATCCTGGCCCTTTCGGCGGGAAGTCCATTGAATGCCGCGGCGGAACCTGTTTCCCCGGAATTTCAGGGCGTATTGATCGAAAGCCTGACGGCCCTGTGGACCGGCCAGGAATTTTCCCCGGAGCTGAAACAGCGGCAGGAAACCGTCAAAACCATGCTGACTTCCGGCGCCGTGTCGAAAGCCGAACTGGAAAGCCTGCTGGAAGCGTCCTTTCTTTCCATACCGAATCAGCATAAAACCTCCCGTTATATTCTCAAGGACTTTCCCGCGCGAGTGAACGCCCTCCTGTCTCCCCACATGACCTGGGAAGAGGTGAAACCCATCTTGTGGCAGGCCATGTCGTCCCCGGCCAGAAAAGACAATCCCATACAAATCCGGATCGGCACCTTGGGCCCGCCGGGCACTCCCTGGATCAACGTACCTGAAACCATCGCCATTCCCGAAATCGAAAAGTTGAGTGACGGAAAGGTTCTGATCAAGATTTACGGCGGCGGCGTCATGGGGGAAGACACCCAGGTGCTGAGAAAAATGGGCGCCGGCCAGCTGGACGGCTGCGGCTGCACCGCCCTGGGCGTGCTGGAAGCGTCACCGGACATGTCGTCGCTGCTCCTGCCGGGATTGTTTAAGAATTATAAAGAAGTGGATTTTATCTGTGAAAAGTTCAGAAAGCGGCTGGACAAGGCCTTTGAGGACAAAGGATACGTCCTGGTCGCCATCATTGATACCGGTTATTTCTATCTGTTCTCGAAAAACAAGGTGGCCGGCCTGGCGGATTTGAGAAAACAGAAGGCCCTGACCTGGTTCGGCGCCATGGAAAACACCTTTTTCCAGGAAATGGGAATCACCGCCATGCCGGTATCCGTGCCGGACATCGTTTCCGCCCTGAGTACCGGCCAGGCTGAAACCACCATGGCGCCGGCGGCCTGGATGCTGGGCATGCAGGCCTATCAATACATCAGTTTTTATCTTCAGCCGCCCCTGCTCTATTCACCGTCAGCCGTCTTCATCTCTAAAGATTTGGTCGACCGGGTACGAAAACAGATCGGCGTGTCCGAGATTTACGCCTTCAATGTTCAGGAAATCCTTGTGTCTGAATTCATCGCTCTGGAGCCGGAATGGAACCGGCAGATCAGGGATTACGAGGAAAAAAGCCTGAAAGCTTTTGAAGGCAAATGCGGCATGAAGGCCGTCACCTTTTCACCCGAAGATCAGCAGGCCATCGAAAAAGCGGGTAAAGCCGTCCAGCAGAAACTGGCCGGTAAGGTTTTCCCGGAAGACCTGATGGGAGACATCCAGAAATCGCTTGAGGCTTACCGGGCGCAGCATTAGATTAAGGAGACGGGAAAATGGTTATTTCGAACGCGCGTTCCGGAATCAATCTGCCGCGGGTCTTTTTATCCGTTTTTATCGCGCTGCTGATCAGCATCATGGTTGGGCCGACGGTATCCGCGGCAGCGGATGCCGGGCGGCAGGGATTTCAAACCATCCTGGTCGAAAGCTTGACGGCGCTGTGGACCGGTCAGGAATTTTCTCCGGAATTAAAGCAGCGGCAGGAAACCCTTAAAGCCATGCTGGCATCGGGCGCCGTGCCAAAATCCGAGATGGAAACCATGACGGAAGAAACTATTTCTTCCATTCTGGACCGGCATAAAACTTCACGATACATTCTCAAGGATTTCCCCACCCGCGCCAGCGCCCTCTTTGCGCCTCAAATGACCTGGGATGAAATCAAGCAAATCATCTGGCGGGCCATGACGTCACCGGTCAAAAAAGAAGATCCTGTATTGTTTAAGGTCGGCACCCTGGCTCCGCCGGGCACACCCTGGCTGACCGTTCCCGAGACCATTGCCTTTCCGGAAATCGAAAGGCTGAGCGAGGGCAGGGTTCTGATGAAAATTTACGGAGGCGGCGTCATGGGGGAAGACACCGACATTCTCAGAAAGATGGATATGGGGCAGCTCGACAGCTGCGGCTGCACCTCCCTCGGCGTTCTGGCGGCCTCTCCGGACACCTCGGCCTTTCTGGTGCCGGGCCTGTTCAAAAATTACGAAGAAGTCGATTACATCTGCGAAAAATTCAGAAAACGGCTGGACGAGGGGTTTGAAAAAAAAGGGTATATTCTGGCGGCCCTGATCGACACCGGCTTCTTCTATATGTTTTCCAAAAACAAGATCACCGGCCTGGCGGATTTGCGCAAGCAGAAGGTCCTGACCTGGTTCGGTGCCATGGAAACAGCCCTTTACAAGGAACTGAGCATCAATCCCACGCCCGTGGCCGTCCCGGAAATCGTATCCACCCTGAGTACCGGACTGGCCGACACCAATCTGTCGCCGGCGGGATGGATGCTGGGCATGCAGGCTTATCAGTATTCCAAATATTTTCTCAAACCGGCCCTGCTCTATTCACCCGCGGCCGTCATTGTCAGCACCAAAACCAAGGAACGGTTGCGGAAGCAGATCAACGTGTCCGAGACTTACGCCCACAATGTCCAGGAATTGCTGGTTTTTGAATTTAATTCCATCGAGCCGGAATGGAGACGGCAGATCAGGGCTTACGAGGGCAAAAGCCTGGAGGCCTTCGAAAGCAAATGCGGCATCAAGGTCATGACGTTTTCATTTGAAGACCAGCAGGCCATCGAAAAGGCGGGCGAATCCGTGCAGCGACAGATGGCCGGCAAGGCTTTTTCCGCGGATCTGATCGTCGACATTAAGAAAGCGCTGGAGGAATACAGAGCAAAGCATTAACCATCAAGCCCCAGAAAAGATAAAGGAGGAGTCGTTATGGTTACTATCCATCTGCGTTCCATGAAACCCCGGCTGCGGGTACTGTGCGGCATCATGATCATGATGATTCTGACGTGGCGCCCGGCCGCCGTTGCGGCGGCGGATGCCGGAACTGCCGAATTCCAGGGCATGCTTCAGGCCGTTCTGGAGGCCCTGTGGACCGGGCAGGATCTGACCCCGGAGTTGAAGCAGAAACAGGAAACCATCAAAGACACGTTGAGAACAGGCGCCGTGCAGGCGGCCGACCTGGAAGCCATGCTGCAGAAAATGATGCCTTCCGTACTGGATCGCCAGCAGACATCCCGATATATCCAGATAGGGCTTCCGGAACAGATCAACGCCCTGCTGGCCCCGCAGATGGACTGGAAAAAATTTAAAGACATTGCCTGGAAGGTGATGGCGTCCCCGGCTAAGAAGGAGGACCCCATGGTGATCAAGCTCGGCACCCTGGCGCCTCCGGGCACCCCCTGGCTGAGCATCCCTGAAACCGTTACCCTCCCCGAGATCGAAAGGCTGAGCGAAGGAAAGCTCCAGATCAAAATTTACGGCGGCGGCGTCATGGGGGAAGATACGGACATCCTCAGAAAGATCGACATCGGCCAGCTCGACAGCTGCGGCTGCACCGCCATCGGTGTGCTGGCGGCCTCGCCGGACACCTCGGCTCTGCTCCTGCCGGGCCTGTTTAAAAATTATGCCGAGATCGATTACATCTGCGAAAAGTTCCGGAGAAGACTGGATGAGGGGTTTGAGAAAAAGGGATATATCCTGGCGGCCCTGATCGACACCGGCTATTTTTATATATTCTCGGCCAACAAGATTACCGGCCTGGAGGACCTGCGCAAGCAGAAAGTCCTGACCTGGTTCGGCGCCATGGAAACCACCCTGTACAAGGAACTGGGCATCAACGCCACCCCAGTGGCGGTTCCGGAAGTGGTTTCGGCCCTGAGCACCGGCCTGGCCGATACCAACATGGCGCCCGCCGCCTGGATGCTGGGCATGCAGGCCTATCAATACTCCAACTACTATCTCAAACCGCCTTTCCTCTATTGCCCCGCAGCCGTTATCGTCAGTTCAAAGACCAAAGAGCGGCTGCAGAAGCAGATTGGCGTATCGGAGACCTACGCCCAGAACATCCAGGAAATGCTGGTGGCTGAATTCAACGTCCTGGAGCCGGAATGGAAAAAGCAGATCAGGGCCTACGAGGAAAAAAGCCTGAAAGCCTTTGAAAGCAAGTGCGGCATGAAGGCCATGACCTTCTCTCCCGAAGACATGAAGATGATTGAAAAGGCCAGCCAGGCGGTTCTGGCTTCCCAGTCCGGCAAGACGTTCTCCGCGGAACTGATGGCCGACATCCAGAAGGAGCTGGACGCTTACCGGGCGAGCAAAAAATAGCACCGGGCCGGAAGCTGATCGTTTGCCGAAAACATTTGGAGGCGGCCTTCCGGCCGCCTCTTCCATCAGAAGCACATCCGTACCGGTGCCTGTTTCGTGTGACAGCGGGACAGACGGGGGTGAATCGGTTATAGGAACAAAAAGAAGGGGTGAATCATGCATATTCCCGGTGTTCGTTGGGGACTTATCCGCCGCCCGCTGCCAGTATTCTTCTGCCTGCTGATACTGGGCATCACGTCGCGGCCGGAGGCCGCTGGCGACGCACCCGCCCGTGATGGTTTTCAAAAAATTCTGCAGGAAAGCCTGGAGACCCTGTGGACCGGTCGTGAAGTAGGGCCTGAACTCAAACGGCGCCAGCAGTCCATGCTCAACAACGGCGCCGTGGCCAAGGTCGACCTGGAAAGCATGGCAAAAACAGCGCTGACGACCATTATGGATCGGCACAAAACCTCTCGATATATCCAGAAAGACCTGCCCGAACGTTTTAACGCTCTTTTTTCCCCGCATATAAACAAAAAAGAGTTTAAGCAGATCCTGTGGCGCGCCCTGACGTCCCCCATTCAGGGGAAGGAGCCTTTCCAGATACGGATTGGCACGCTGGCTCCTCCCGGAACGCCCTGGCTGACCGTGCCGGAAACCAGCACCATCCCGGAAATCGAAACATTAAGCGGCGGAAAAATTTTGATCAAGATTTACGGCGGCGGGGTTATGGGGGAAGACCCTGAAATCCTCAAAAAAATGAAGGACGACCAGGTTGACGGCTGCGGCTGCACCGCCCTGGGTGTATTAACGGCCTCTCCCGACGCATCCGCGCTGCTGATACCCGGACTATTTAAAAACTATGAAGAGGTGGATTACATCTGCGAAAAATTCCGTCCGGACCTGGACCGGGTTTTTGAGGAAAAAGGTTACATTCTGGCGGCCCTGATCGACACCGGTTTTTTTTACCTGTTTTCTAAAAACGCCGTGACCGGCCTGACTGATATGAAAAGTCAGAAAGTTGCCACCTGGTTCGGTACCGTGGAAACGGCCCTTTATCAGGAACTGGGAATTGTCCCGATCCCTGTGACAACGCCGGAACTGGTGACTGCCCTCAGCACGAACGTCGTCACCACCAACCTGTCGCCCGCGGCATGGGTCCTGGGGATGCAGGCCCATCAGTATTGCCGCTATTATCTCAAACCGCCGCTGCTCTATTCACCTGCGGCCGTTATCGTTTCCACCCGCATGAGAGACCGGCTGCAAAAGCAAATCGGCATTTCAGACGTTTTCGCCTGGAACATTCAGGAGGTAATGGTTTCTGAATTCAACGGCCTGGAACCGGAGTGGAAAGCGCAGATCAGAAGCTACGAAGAAAAAAGCCTGATGGCCTTTGAAACCAAATGCGGCATTCAGCCCGTGGTCCTCTCTCCGCAAGATCAGCAGGTCATTGAAAAGGCAGGCACGTCGCTTCAGCAGAAACTGGCCGGGAAGGTCTTTTCGGCAAAACTGATGAATGATATTCAGAAAGCGCTGGAGGCGTATCGGGCCCAGAAGCAGTAAACCAGGCAGGTGGAAAATTATTGTTTTGTATTCAATTCCACGGTATTCTAATAAAATCTGATTGCGGCGCCTGTCCGCCGGCTGCAACCGCGTTCGATTTCGCCTGGAAAAATTCGGAGGTTTCCGACAACAACCGCATTTCACAAAAGGAGTTATGGTCATGGCTATTTCTATCGCGCGTTCAGTCAATATCCGGCCGCCGGTGCGGTGGTTATGCCTGTTCCTGGCGGCGACCTTGCTGTTCGCTGGCGCGGCCGCGGCAGCTGACGCCGCCCGCACGGATTTCCAGAACAACCTCCAGGCAAGCCTGGAGGCCATATGGACCGGACAGGAATTCAGCCCGGAAGTTAAGCAACGGCAGCAGTCGCTGCAGACCGCGCTGACGAGCGGCAACGTCAACAAGGCCGAACTGGAAAGCATGATGGAAGCGGCGTTTCTGTCCCTGCTGGACCGGCAGAAGACATCGCGATACGCGCTCAAAGCCCTGCCGGAACGATTCAACGCCATTTTCGCGCCCCATATGGATTGGAAAAGAGGCCGGGAAATCATGTGGCGGGCCATGGCGTCACCGGTCAAGAAAGAAGATCCCGTAATATTCAGGGTCGGCACCCTGGCGCCTCCGGGCACCCCCTGGCTGAGCGTTCCCGAGACCATCGCCTTTCCCGAGTTCGAACGGCTGAGCGACGGAAAATTTATAACCAAAATATACGGCGGCGGCGTCATGGGCGAGGACCCGGAAATTTTGAAAAAAATGGGCTCCGGCCAGCTGGACTGCTGCGGCTGCACCGCCCTGGGCGTGCTGGAGACCTGCCCGGAAGCGGCCGTCCTGCTGGTGCCAGGCCTGTTCACCAGCTTTGAAGAGGTGGATTACATCTTTGAAAAATTCAGAAAACGGCTGGACGACGGGTTTGAAAAAAAAGGATACGTCCTGTGGGCGCTGATCGACACCGGATTCTTTTACATGTTCTCCACCACCAAAACGGCCGGCCTGGAGGATATTAAAAAGCAAAAGGTCCTGACCTGGTTCGGTTCCATCGAAACCACCTTTTTCAAGGAACTGGGGATTACCCCCAAACCCGTGGCCGTGCCGGATATCGTAGCAGCGCTTAACACCGGCGCGGCCGAAACCAATATAGCCCCGGCCGCCTGGATGCTGGGCATGCAGGCCTACCAGTACTCGAACTATTATATCAAGCCACATCTGCTCTATTCACCGGCGGCCGTTATTGTCAGCGTCGATAAAAAACATAAAATTCAGAAACAACTGGGCGTTTCCGCCGTCTTTTCCCATAACATCATTGAGGTTCTGGCCGCCGAATGGAACATCGTTGAGCCGGAATGGAGACGGCAGATCAGAATGTACGAGGAAAAAAGTCTGAAAGCCTTTGAAACCAAGTGCGGCATGAAGTCCGTTACCCTGTCCGCTGAAGATCAGGCGGTCCTTCAGAAAGTAAATAAGGCCGTGGCGCAGAAACTGACCGGTACGGTATTTCCCGGTGACCTGTTGGGCGAAATTCAGAAGGCGCTGGAAGAGTTCCGGGCAAAAACACATTAAGCAGGGATTGCCATAAAGAGGGCCGCCGCTGTCAGGGGCGGCCTTCTTTTTTTCCGTCGGCGTACCGTTTCTCTCCATACCAGTTGATCTGTCGGCAGATGCCGCGGATCAGCCGGACTTCCTTGGCCGTCAGGCCGACCCGTGCAAAAAACCGGCGGAAATTGTTCATCCAGTAATCCGGGTTGCTGCGGTTGACAAAATCGATCTTGATCAGGGCGTCCTTTAAGTGATCGTACATGCCCTCCAGCTCGTGGTGATTGGCCAGACGGGGTTGGAATTCAGGCTCCTTCTCGCCGGCCGCCCGGAAGATTTCATAGCAGACGATCATGACCGCCTGAGCCAGATTCAGCGACGAAAAATCCGCCGTCGGTATGGTGATCAGGTTGTGACAAAAGCGCAGTTCGTCGTTTTCCAGCCCCCGGTCCTCGGGACCGAACAGAATGGCCATGGAATTGTCCGCGGAAAGAGCAACCATTTTGCGGGCCAGCTGCTCCGGGGGCAAAACCAGCTGGCGCTGCTTCCCCCTTCGGGCGGTCGTCCCGGCGATATAGGTAAAGGAAGACAAGGCCGTTTCCAGGCTGTCACAGACCTGTATGGCGTCCGCCACGGCCACGGCCACGTGGGTGGCGGTTTTGTAAATCCGGTCGAACTCGAGGTTCTCCGGTGCCACTACCACCAGCCGCCGGAGGCCCATGTTCATCATGGCCCGGCAGCAGGCCCCGATATTTTCCGGAATACGGGGCCGCACCAGGACAATGGCGGTGTTTTCCAGGACGGCTGCCGCGGTCATGCCTACCGGACGATTTCAAAGGCGTTGAAAAAATAGCCGATTTCAAAGGCCGCGGTTTCCGGCGCGTCCGAGCCATGGACCACGTTTTTCTCGATGTCCGTGGCCAGATCCCGGCGGATGGTGCCTTCGGCGGCATCCTTGCAGTTGGTGGCGCCCATCAGGTCGCGATAACGTTTGATGATATTCTCACCCTTGAGTACCATGACCACGGCCGGTCCGGAACACATGAAATCGGTCAGGCTCTCAAAAAACGGCCGGCCCCGGTGAACGGCGTAAAACCCCTCGGCCTGGGCCTTGGTCATGGAAACCATTTTCATGGCGGCAATGGTGAATCCCGCCTGTTCCAGCCGCTTGACCACTTCACCGATGAGGCCGCGCTGAACCGCGTCCGGTTTGATAATCGACAAGGTCTGTTCCATGCGTCATCTCCTTCTATTGTCTGTGTGGTTAGGAAAGGCAAAGTTTTACTGCCTGTTACCTGAATTACGGGGCCAAGTCAACCGGGAAAGTGCGCCCGAAGAGCAGATAGGTTCGTTTTGAACTTTCCAGGGAAAAATGATAATGGTTATTAAAAAGAGCCAAGCAGTCGTCACGGGCGCGGTATTGGCGCCGGGAAAAACGGGAGGACGCAAATGACAGACAACCTGTTGAGCAAAGTGGAGATCTGGCAGGGGGACATCACCACCCTGGCCGTGGATGCCATTGTCAACGCGGCCAACAAGAGCCTGCTGGGCGGCGGCGGGGTGGACGGGGCCATTCACCGGGCGGCGGGACCGGGCCTCCTGGAGGAGTGCCGCGCTCTGGGCGGTTGCCCCACAGGAGAAGCCCGCATCACCGGCGGATACAATCTTCCCGCCCGGTATATCATTCATACGGTGGGGCCGGTGTACAACCGGAATAACCCGGAAGTTCCCCGATTGCTGGCCTCCTGCTACGAAAACAGCCTGAAACTGGCGGCGGAACATCAGTTATCCTCAGTGGCTTTTCCCGCCATCAGCTGCGGTGTGTACGGCTATCCGGTGGAAGAGGCCTGCCGGATAGCGATAACGACCATATGTAAATCGCTGAAAACAAAACCGGGAATTAAAAAAGTTGTGCTGGTGGTCTTCTCAAATGACAATCTCCTATTATATCAAAATGTTATCAATGAATCGACATGACTCTTGGCCTGCTTTCCTTCGAAATCTCCAGCGGCTTTCGACAATTTGTGTTTGACAACCATCGGGTTGATCCTTAATCTATATTAAAAAGGGCGGTTGAAACTTCCGGCCTCAAGCCGGCGTTTTAACAAAAAATAGCCGGGCATCTGTTCCCGGTTCAATAGTTTATGCTTCAGGAGGATATTATGGCTGATGTTGAGGTTACTGCCCCCGCGCAGGAGCAGATTACCGAATATTTCAAAGGCAGGACAGTCTCTCCCATCCGGATTTTTTTAAACGAAGGTGGCTGAGGCGGACCGTCATTTGCGATGGCTCTGGATGAGCCAAAAGAGACGGACAGTGTCCATGAAATCGGCGGTTACAAGTTTCTGGTTGACACGGTTTTCCTGGAAAAGGCCAAACCGGTTAAAGTCGATTTTACCAATTACGGGTTTGCCATTTCATCCAGCATTGAGCTTGGCAAGGGAGGCTGCGGAAGCTGCGGAAGCGGTGAAAAAAGCACCTGCTGTGGTTAAACCCGGTTAATCGTTTTTTTAATACAAAAACCGCTTCATCGCCTGACGATGGAGCGGTTTTTTTGATAACAGGAGAAGCAATGGACAAAGTCACGTATTCCCTGGAAAACGAGGTGGCCATCATCGCTATGAACAGCGGAGAGAACCGCTTCAACAATGATTTTCTGGACGCTTTCCTGTCCACCATGGATGCCGTTGAGAACCGGACCGACGCCCGCACCCTGATTGTCACCTCCTCACATGAAAAAATCTTTTCCAACGGCATCGACCTGGACTGGCTGTCCGGGTTCATCAATGCCGGAAGAATCGACGAGGTAAAAAAGTTCTTGTATAAGCAGAACGAAATGTTCAAGCGGCTGGTCACATCGCCGCTGATCACCATCGCCGCCCTCTCCGGCCATGCCTTTGCCGGCGGCGCTATCCTGGCCTGCGCTTTTGATTTCCGGCTGATGCGCTCGGACCGGGGCTTTTTCTGCTTTCCGGAAGTGGACCTGGGCATTCCCTTCCTGCCCGGCATGCTGGAGCTTCTAAAATCGGCCATTCCGCTTTATAAAATGGACGAGATGCAATACCTTGGCTCCCGCCTGACCGCCCAGGAGTGCGAAGCGCATCATATTATTACCAAGGCCTGTCCGCGCGATGAACTGATGAAGGAAGCCGTGGCGTTTGCCAAAAAATTCAACAAGGACAGAAAAACCGTGGGCGAAATGAAACGCCGCATGAACCGGCACATCGTCCGGGCCATCGAAGTGGAAGACGTGGAATATATTGAAAGAGGCCGTCTGGTATAACCGCCGCAAGGCAGGAAAACATAAAAAGGAGATTGTCATGGGCGCTGTCATGGAAGCCATTAAGAACAGAAGAAGTATCAGAAAATACGAAGAGAAGGATGTTCCGGAGGCGGTCGTTAAGGAGTTGCTGGAGGCCGTGCAATGGTCCCAATCCTGGGCCAACACCCAGTGCTGGGAAGTGATCGTGGTCCGGGGACAGCAGATCAAGGACCAGCTCAGCGAAGCGGTCCTGAAGGGAAATCCGGCCCAGAAAGCCGTGTCCGCGGCGCCGGTGGTACTGGTGCTTTGCGCCAAACTGAAGAGTTCCGGATACTACAAAGATGTGGTCACCACCAAGTTCGGCGACTGGTTCATGTTTGACATCGGCATTGCCGCCCAGAACATCTGCCTTCAGGCCCAGGACATGGGTTTAGGCGCGGTGGTCATGGGTCTGTTTGATCATAACAAGATTCAGGAAATTCTCGGCGTTCCGGGAGGATATGAAGTGGTGACCATGATTCCTTTAGGCTATCCGGCCAAACCGGCCAGCGCGCCCAAACGCCGGGAAATAGCCGAATTCACCCATTATGAGCGGTTTTAGACCGATTATTTTTATTGGCCGGATTTTTTTATATATTACTTCCGGTCATATCTTCACCAGCGCGACCACGGTGACAAGGTCCTTTTTCAGAACAAATTTAACGGGCGTTCCCGGTGAAAAATTCAACCGTGTCAATCGCACACCGCTTTCACTATAATATTTAATATCAGTAGAAAACCTGTAGCCGGCGTCATCGACAACCATGCCGTTGTCATTGATCGAATCGATTCGCCCGGACTTCCAGACCAGTTCGGGCTCTTCCTGGGTACCGAATTCCACGGCCCCCATCAGCGGATCAGCGGGCACCGATTCCTCCGCCGGCAGCGCCAGGGGCGCCAGTATCATCGCCATCATTATCACAATAAGCATGCCTTTTTTCATCGTATCTCCTTAAAAAACCAAACCGCGCTCAGGGGCGGCCACCGCCATCGCCCGATCATTCATGCAGGACTCTTAAAAATTGCCAGTAAGCCACGCCAAGATGCTCTGAAGGAGGTTCTTTGCCTTTCTTTTCGTCGAAAAACATCTTTGTGTTATCTCCTTCAACAAAAACCGGCTTGTAAACAATATCAGGCAGTTCTTCGCGATTACTGCCATCGTCCTTGTCATCAATAACACCGTCATCATTGGTGTCCAGCACCTCTTCTTCCGGATTGCTTCCGTCGCAGGCCCGTACCAGCATCAGAAAGGAGTTACCGCCGGGCTTGCAGGGCGCCGGAGAAGGATCCAGCGAAACCATGATGGCCAGACCGGAACGGATGGTGGTATCGGCGATAACGCGTTCGCCGGTATTGGGCAGATCTAAATACCAGCCTGCATACCTGACGCCGGTATAACCGGCGCCATTGGCTTGCCAGGTGTCGGCGTCAAACCAGGCCCGCTGGTCGTCTGCGTCGTTGGGAATGCCATTGGGGTCTTTGTACTTGTCATACAGTTTGATTGCAGAGGTTTCGCTGAAAATACCGGACACGCTTCCAGCGGACTGCCCCTGCAGGGCGAAGGTAACCGGAGAAGATCCGCCCAGCAGGACCGGCAACTCGGCGTAGTCGGTCTTCCGTGAAGGGGCACCCAGCGGATAGTTTTTCGGATCGACGATGTCGCCGGTTTCCAGTTCCTCGGCCCAGTCCCAGACGCCGTAGATCGTCTGCTGCGAAGTGTCCTGGTGATCGCCTTGCGCAAAAAACTTGCCGGTGCCGAAGACCACGATATAGCCCTCGCGATTGGCCAGGCAGTGCCGCATGGCGCTTGGCTTGGCATAAATTGGCTGCGGGACGCCTTCATACTCGGCTTTAAACAACGGTTGAGGGGCCTCGGCCGTGCCATAGGCGACCTTCCAGCCTAACGACGTCGGGGCGGTCAGATCAAATTTCCACAGGTTACCCTGCATATCGCCGGCATAGATAAAGTCCAGCAGATTATCATAATTGACATCCGCGGCCATGGTAGAAGAGAGGCCGTTACAGCCCGTGGTAACCTCCGGATCTCCGGACTGGCTTCCGGCCAGGGTGTCAATCTTCCTCACTTCCACGATGGCGTTGTTGGCATCCAGCGTGAGAACATACAGCACGGCCCGGCCGTTCTTGCTGTCATAACCGTTGCCGAAAATCGCCAATCGTCCATACTGGTGCGGCACGACAATCGGTTTGGCAAAGGAGAAACCCATATCGTTGTCAATGCCGGGAGGGTACTCCCACAACACGTCGCTGGAATTGAAAGTCCCGGGACTGGTCACATCCAGGGCAAAATAGCCTTTGCCGCCCGCTCCCAGACCGCCGATCAGCAGCCCTGTCGAGTCTATAAAGGGGGTTGTATCCACGTAATACCGGTGTCTGTAATCGGGATCAGACAGGTAGGCCAGATTTTCGTACACAAGACTCGGGATATAGGCAAATACTTCCTGCCCACCGTCACTTGTAGACGCGGCGTCAAACGCATGAAGCATGCCGTCATTACCGCCGACGTAAAGGTAGTCATTACCGTCTGCGTACATAACGTGCACCGGCGCTGAATGGACGATATCGCCCAAACGGGAGACACGATCGCGCAGAGGGCCGCCATTATGCTCCTCCTGCGAGCGGTCGCCTTTCAGAAAATCGATCAGCCGTTGCCGTTCTCCGTCAGTGGTTCCCAGAAACTTTTTCTGTTCGGGAGACAGATTGCCCAGTTCAAAGGGCACACCGCTGGGTACGTCCGGATTATAGGTGAATATAGTCCGCGGATCGGCGCTTAAATCCCGTGCATCCAGAAGTCCTGCGGCCAGCCAGGTGGGGGTGGGGTTTATGGAGCCATCCAGATTGATCTTCCAGCTGCCCAGTTCCCCGAACCAGCCGGAAGTATTGAAAAAGGCGCGGTAAAGCTGGGTATCTTCCGTCAACTCCTGGGTACTGACCGCCACCGACGCGCCCGATCCCCGGCGATCTGAAATTTCATTTAAAATCGTCGACAAGGCATACGATAACTGCCGGACGTTGGAGGTGGCAAAATATTTTCCCCGTCCGTTAACCGAGGCATGGTACAGGTCGTCGATCTTCTCGAGGCATCCCTCATCTTTCTGGGGGATATACGGCCAGTAGGGTACGCAATTGCATGGCGCCGCCGCCGTGCAGGTTGCTCCGGAAAGACAGCCAGTCGAACTCGAATTAAAAGCATATGCCTTTGGATCAAGGGTACCGATGACACCGAAAGAAATACTGTAGGTAACGACGTGCTGATGACGGGCCGTGTCGTTGGCGGTGGTGGGCACGTTATCATCCAGTTCCGTCGCCAGATCCCTCTCATAATAATACATGGCCATATCCGCCAGCGTGTCACCCTGGCCATAAGCGTCGGCAAAGGGGGGGCCGTCAAAGGCGGTGTTCTGATTACCATCCTCGTCATCGATGCCCGGATTGGCCCCATTGTAATAGCCATCCGTCATCAAAATAATGAATGCCATCTGGCATTCGCCCCCTTCCTCCTCGCTGGCCCATGGGGAAGGCCTGCTGTCGTGAGCGGCATTATCAAAATAATCGCCGAGAGATCGATACGTCCGCAGCAGAGGCGTACCGCCGTTGGGTACGCCGGATTCAAGGATAAAGTCGATAACGCTCTGCCGGTTGGCGGGGCCGTCGTGGCCGCTGGCAGTGTCGACCTTGTCATCCACCAGAACCGGCTCGAAGAAGCCGCTGGCGGAATTGACGTTGATAGTCGTAACGCCGAGCTTGATGCCCGAAACATTTGACACCACCGAGACCAGCGTGTTGATGGCCGTCAGCATGCGGGTGCGGTAGTACTGGTACCAGTTGGCAAAATTCTGCCGCGCGGCATCCGCTTCAGCCGCCGAGCACTCCCGGTTGCCATCCTTCCAGGCCTGGGGAATAATCGCGTCATTCGGAACCGCTGACGCCGCCACCGGTCCGGTGACATGGTTGGCATCCAGTTCATTGTCCGCCGGTGGATTGATCCTGTAATAAGTTACGCTGGAATTGTTGACAAACACCAAATAGGGTCTCTGTTCGGTTGAGGACCAGGCATAGTAATGGGCTACCTTGACGTCAATCCCGCCTGCTCCGCTGAAGGTTTCAAATTTACTGTCCAGGTCCGTGGTCGGTGACGCATCCGGGTGTTGTCTGGGCCTCTGTTTGTTCGCGTTCGAATAATTCGGCCAGGGCGTGTATTCCACATTCGGGTTGTAATAAATCGTATTTTTCCCCGAATATTGGGCCTGCCAGTATTCATTATTTCCCGTGGTGCAGTCGGAGTAACCCTTGTAAAGCCCGTCCGCCTCCCCTGGGCACATGACATTCCACGACATGCTCCCGGAGTTATCCAGCAGCAGCATGACAATGGGCGGCGCGGAATCCACCTGGGTTTCCAGGGGGACGGCGGCTATATTCGCGCAGCCCCGGGTCGCGGTCGTGCCGCAGGGACGGTCTGCTCCGGAGCAGTCCTCGTCAATACCGTTGTCGCAAACATCAAAGGCTTCGGGATGAACATCCGCATCTTTGTCGTTACAATCGCTGGCGTCTATGACATAACCGACATCCAGCATGCAATCTTCCACATAGACGCCGGGATTACCGTATCCGTCGCCGTCATAATCCTGATAAGTCTTCTTATAATCTTCCTTGGGGACATCTTCATCGGAAGCAAAGTCGCAGTCATTATCCAGATGATCGCACAGATCCAGCACAAAGGGACGGATAGCGGGATTGGCGTCATCACAATCACCGCCGGCGGCCACGTAACCGGCAGGCTGAGAAACCTCTTTGATGTAAACCTCGGGGTTTCCGAATTTATCGCCATCAAGGTCCTGATACCAGAAGATACAACCTTCGTCTACGGCGCCGTCGCAGTCATTATCAATACCATCGCAGGTTTCCCTCACTCCTTTATGAATGGCAGCATCGGCGTCGTTACAGTCGCCGGGGACCGCCACGTACCCGGGCGGCCGGGTAAAATCAGAAATAGTGTGGACGGAGCCGTAACCGTCGCCGTCATTATCCTGATACCAGTCAGCGCAGCCCTCGTCTTGCGATCCGTCACAGTCATTGTCAATACCGTCGTCACAGACTTCGGCCACTCCGGGATTTACGTCGCTATCGGCGTCATTGCAATCCCCGCCCCTGTCGGTGTAATCATCCGGCCGGGTAACGGCTTCGATGACAGCGCCCGGCAGGCCGTAATTGTCGCCATCGAGGTCCTGATACCAGGTAATACACCCTTCGTCGGCGCTGCCGTCACAGTCGTTATCAACCCCGTCACCACAGACTTCGGTTACGCCGGGATTGACGGCGGCATTACTGTCCTCACAGTCTCCGTCTCTGGCCGCAAAACCGAGCGGTTGCAGAACGGCGGTGACAGCAATGGCGGAATCACCGTAAGTGTCGCCGTCAAGGTCCTGGTACCAGGCCACGCACCCTTCGTCGGCTCTGCCGTCACAGTCGTTGTCCGCGCCGTCGCAGATTTCAACGGCGGCGGGATTGACGGCGGTGTCAGCGTCATTGCAGTCTCCGCCTCTGCCGGCATATCCGGCCGGCTGAGTGACGGCTATCGTGGTGACGGCGTCATTACCGTAACCGTCAGCATCATTATCCTGGTACCAGGCCACACACCCTTCGTCCAGACCGCCGTCACAATCATTATCAACACCATCACAGACTTCCACGGCACCGGGATTGACGGCGGCATCATTATCATCACAATCCGTTCCGGCAGCGACATACCCTGCCGGTTGGCTCACGGCATCGACAGAGACGGCCGGGTCGCCATAGGCGTCGCCGTCACTGTCCCGGTACCATCGGACGCACCCTTCGTCCAGACCGCCGTCACAATCGTTATCAACGCCGTCGCCGCAGACCTCCGTAACGCCGGGAT
This sequence comes from Thermodesulfobacteriota bacterium, assembly GCA_040753795.1. Lineage (NCBI taxonomy): Bacteria > Pseudomonadati > Thermodesulfobacteriota > Thermodesulfobacteriota bacterium. The sequence continues at coordinate 181,959 of JBFMDX010000001.1, read as the reverse complement.
TAATAGCGGCATTAGCGTCATTACAGTCACCCGGCAGGGCTGCGTAACCGGCCGGCTGGAGATCTGCCCGGGTGGAAACGGCGGAGCCGAAATTGTCACCGTCATTGTCTCGATACCAAGCCGTGCAGCCCTCATCGATACCGCCGACACAGTTATTATCAATGCCGTCGCAAATTTCCGTCGCGCCGGGATTGACAAAAGCCCTGGCGTCATCACAATCCATGTTGTTGCTTACGTACCCGGCCGGCCGGATAGCGGACTGGGTGGAAACCGCCGGGTCTCCGTAACTATCACTATCATTGTCCAGGTACCAGACCTGGCAGCCGTCGTCCACGCCGCCGGCGCAGTCGTTGTCAAGACCGTCCCCGCACACCTCCGCCATGCCGGGATTGACGCCGGCATTGGTGTCGTCGCAGTCCGTGCCGTCGGACACATAGCCCGGGGGTTGAATGACGGTCGCCAGGGCAACACCGGCATTGCCGTAATTGTCACCGTCACTGTCCTGATACCAGGTCAGGCAGCCGTTATCCGCACCGTCGAGGCAATCGTTGTCCAGACCGTCCCCGCACACTTCCATGGCGCCCGGGTGGACGGCGGTGTTGGTATCGTCGCAGTCCGTGTCGTCGGACACATAGCCCGCCGGCTGGACAATGGCGTCCATGGGGGCACCGGGACCGCCAAAATTATCACCGTCGCTATCCGGATACCAGGTCAGGCAGCCGTTGTCCGCGCCGCCGAAGCAGTCATTGTCAAGACCGTCCGCGCACACCTCCGCCATGCCGGGATTGACACCGGCATTGGTGTCGTCGCAGTCCGTGCCGTCCGCCACGTAACCGGCCGGCTGGACAATGGCCACCACGGATACGGCGGAGTTGCCATAATTGTCGCCGTCCGCGTCTTCATACCAGGTCACGCAGGTCTCGTCCGTCCACCAGTTGCAGTTATTGTCGATGCCGTCGCACAACTCCGGAACCCCGGGATGAATGGCGGCATTGGTATCATCGCAGTCGTTCCAGTCGTAGACATAACCGGGCGGTCGGACCATGGCGTTGACCCAGACGGCACTATTACCGAAGGTGTCACCGTCGGCGTCCTGACACCACCCCTGGCAGCCCTCGTCCCACACCCCGTCGCAATCTTCATCGGTCATCCAGTTGTCGCAGACCTCCTGGGCGCCGGGATGGACGGCCGGATTGGCGTCATCACAATCCGTCCGGTCTTCCACGTATCCGGGCGGCCTGGTGACGGAGACAATCCAGACACTGGGGTTGCCGTAATTATCACCGTCGCCGTCCTGATACCAGGTCTGGCAGCCGTTGTCGGCGCCGCCGGCGCAGTCGTTGTCCAGGCCGTCCCCGCAAACCTCCGTCTGACCGGGATTGACAGCGGCATTGCCGTCATCGCAGTCGGTACTGTCCGGCACATACCCCGGCGGCTGAATAATAGACGTGACAAAAGACCCGGCATTGCCGTAATTGTCGCCGTCGCCGTCCTGGTACCAGATCACGCAGCCTTCGTCCTGGCTCCCATTGCAATTATTGTCGATGGCGTCACCGCACACTTCCGGAACGCCAGGATTGACGGCCGCGTTGCCATCATCACAGTCACCGGCCCGAGAGACGTAGCCAGCCGGCTGTCCGACAGCCATGGTGGTCTGGGTGGGATCACCGTAGGTATCGCCGTCCACATCCTTGAACCAGTTAACACAACTTATGTCGTCAATATTGCCGTCGCAGTCATTGTCAATACCGTCCCCGCACTTTTCCGACATGCCGGGATTCTTCAGCGGATTGGTGTCGTCGCAGTCGGTATTGTCGGGGACAAATCCGGGAGGCTGATAGGCGGCCGACTGGGAAACGCCGGCATTGCCGTAATTGTCGCCGTCACTGTCCTGGTACCAAACCAGGCAGCCTTCGTCCGTGCCGCCGTCGCAGTTGTTGTCCAGTCCGTCACCGCACACCTCCGCGACGCCGGGGTTTACTCCCGGATTAGTGTCGTCGCAATCGCCGGCCACGGCCACGTAACCGCCCGTCTGATCAACGGCCGTGAGGGTGACCCCGGCATTGCCGTAGCCGTCACCGTCGCCGTCCTGGTACCAGACCAGGCATCTCTCATCCACGGCGCCGTCGCAATCCTCGTCATTAATACCATCACAGACTTCCGTAGCGCCGGGATGAATCAACGGATCGGTATCATCGCAGTCCGTGCCGTCCATTACATAACCGGCCGGCTGGGTTTCGGATACCACTGACACGGCGGAGTTGCCATAATTATCACCGTCGCCGTCCTGATACCAGGTCACGCAGCCTTCATCTATGTTCCAGTTACAGTTGTTGTCCAGACCGTCACCGCAGATTTCCACGGCACTGGGATTGATTGCGGGATTGGTGTCATCGCAGTCCTTCCAGTCCAGGACATACCCGGGAGGCGCGGTCTGGGACACCAGCCAGATGGCGTTATTGCCGTAATTATCGCCGTCGGCATCCTGATACCACCACTGGCAGTTCTCGTCCCAGCTACCGTCACAGTCTTCGTCATTGGCCCAGGAGTCGCAGATCTCCGCGGCGCCGGGGTTCACGCCGGGATTGGCGTCATTGCAGTCGGTGTTATCAGGCACGTAGCCGGGCGGCTGGGTGAGAGAGGTCATGGACACGCCGGCATTACCGTAATTGTCACCGTCGGCGTCCCGGTACCAGGCCAGGCAGCCTTCGTCCGTACCGCCGGCGCAGTTGTTGTCCAGGCCGTCACAAACTTCCATCGCGCCGGGATGGACACCGGGATCGCCGTCATCGCAATCCGTCCGGTCGAACACATAACCGGCTGGCGGCGTGATGGCCGTGATAGACACGCCGGCATTGCCGTAATGATCTCCATCGGCGTCCTGATACCAAGTCAGACAGCCCTCGTCAACACCGCCGGCGCAGTTGTTGTCCAGGCCGTCATCGCACACTTCCGTCAACCCAGGGTTCACGGCGGCGTTAGTGTCATCGCAATCCGTCCGGTCAAGCACGTATCCGGCCGGCTGGGCAATGGAAATCATGGAAACCGCCGCGTTACCGTAACCATCGTCGTCGGCGTCCTGATGCCAGGCAACACAGCCCTCATCCACGGCGCCGTCGCAGTTATCATCCTTAATTCCATCGCAGACTTCCACGGCTCCGGGATGAACGAGCGAATCGGTGTCATCGCAATCCATGCCGTCCCTGACAAATCCGGCCGGCTGAGTGCTGGACACGGTGGACACGCCGGGATTACCGTAACCGTCACCATCAGCGTCCCTGTACCAGGTCAGACAGCCTTCGTCCGCATCGCCGGAGCAGTTGTTATCAATCCCGTCGCCGCAGACTTCCGGAGCGCCCGGATTTACAGCAGCGCTGGTATCGTCGCAGTCGGTATTGCCGTTGACGTATCCGGCCGGCTGCGCATTGGCATTGCTGGAGACTCCGGCATCGCCGTAAGTATCTCCGTCCGCGTCCCGATACCAGAGCATGCAGCCTTCGTCCACGATACCGTCACAGTCGTTGTCGCCGCCATCACAGACTTCCGCCACACCGGGATGAATAGCGGCGTCAGTATCGTTACAGTCACCGGCCATGCCAACGAAACCGGCCGGCTGGCTCACGGATTCGAAAGAAACGGCCGGGTCACCATAGGTATCGTCATCACTGTCCCGATACCACCGGACGCAGCCTTCATCCCGATCGCCGTCACAGTCGTTATCGATGCCATCGCATATCTCAGTGGCATCAGGATTGACGGCGGCGTTGGCGTCGTTGCAGTCACCGCTCCGGGCTGCGAAACCGGCCGGTTGCCCGATAGCCATCACGTAATCGGCAGTACCGAAGGTATCGCCGTCATTGTCCCGGTACCACCGGACGCAGCCTTCATCCACACCGCCGGCGCAATTATTGTCAGTTCCGTCATCGCAGACTTCCGCCTGATCAGGGTTTATATCGGCTCTGGTATCGTCACAATCACCGGCTCTCTCCACATACCCGGCTGGCTGGTCACCGGTATTGTCGGAGACATCGGGGTTACCAAAGGTATCACCGTCCGCATCCTGATACCATGTCATGCAGCCTTCATCAGTACTGCCGTCGCAGTCGTTATCCTCACCGTCATCGCAAGCCTCCTCCGCCCCGGGATTGATGGAGGCCTTGGTATCATCGCAATCATCGTCGTTATTGACATAACCGGCAGGCTGCATTATGGCTTCAGTGGAAACCGCCGGATTTCCATACCCGTCGCCGTCCGCGTCCTGATACCAGGCCTGGCAGCCCTCGTCTATAGACCCGTCGCAATCGCTGTCCATTCCGTCGCAGGCTTCCTCGGCACCGGGATGAGCGGCGGCATTGCTGTCATTACAATCGCTGCTATCGGCCACAAAACCGGCCGGTTGTTCAACCGCATTGACCGAAACGCCCGGATTTCCATATGTGTCGCCATCGGCATCCAGATACCATTCAAGGCAACCCTCATCCACTCCTCCGGCGCAGTTATTATCAATACCATCATTACATACTTCCGGCGCATCGGGATTGATGCTGATTCTGGTATCATCACAATCCCCGGGGACAAGCACATAACCGTCCCGCTTTTCACCGGTATACGAAACGGCCGGGTTGCCAAAAGTGTCGCCGTCATTGTCCTGATACCATCTCTGGATACAACCCTCGTCCACAAACCCGTTGCAGTTGTTGTCCACTTCGTCGCATACTTCCCGGGCGCCGGGGGAAATGGCGGCATTGGTATCGTCGCAGTCCGTACCCGCACCCACGTACCCGGTTGGTTGTACAGAAGCCGAAACAGAAACTGCAGGGTTACCAAAGCCGTCGCCGTCATTGTCAACGTACCAGAGCTGGCACCCTTCATCTGTGGTTCCGTCACAGTCATTATCCTTGCTGTCGGCACATACTTCAAATGCGTCAGGATTAACGGCGGCGTCACTGTCATCACAGTCCGTCCCGCTGTTCACATACCCGGCCGGCAGGTTAGTGTCCGCCACCGAAGCGGCCGGATCGCCATAACCGTCATGGTCATTGTCGTGATAAAAAATCTGGCACCCTTCGTCCGTAACACCGTTGCAATTATTGTCCACATTGTCGCATACTTCGGTTGCCCCCGGGTTGGCGGCGGCGTTGGTGTCATCGCAATCCATGTTGTTCAGCACATAACCCGGCGCGGCCACAACGCTGGTGTTCGCGGCATCGCCGTAACCGTCTCCGTCGCCGTCCCAATACCAGACCAGGCTTTCATCCGTCTCACCGTCGCAGTCGTTATCATGACCGTCGCCGGTAACCTCCAGGGCGCCGGGATGTGAGCCTGCGTCGGTATCATCACAATCCGTGCTGTTCCCGACGTAACCGGCGGGCTGAGCAAAGGCTGATACAGATACAGCGGCGTTGCCGTAACCGTCGCCGTCGCCGTCCTGATACCAGGTCTGGCACCCTTCGTTGGCTAAACCGTTGCAGTTCTCGTCCTTGTGCCCGGTATCGCAGACCTCCGCCGCCCCCGGGTTTATAGCGGCATCAGCGTCATCGCAATCCGTATTGCCGGAAACAAAACCAGCCGGCTGGCCGACAGCCTGCTGGGAAATAGCGGGATTGCCGTAACCATCTCCGTCGCCATCCTGGTACCAGGATTGACATCCCTCATCCACGCTACTGTCGCAGTCGTTATCTTTGCCGTCGCACACTTCCGTCGCGCCTGGGAAAATGGCGGCATCGCTATCGTTGCAGTCGCTGGAATCAGCCACATAGCCGGGTGGCCTGGAATTAGCCGTTTGGGAGACATTGAGATTGCCGTACCCGTCCCCGTCCAGATCGCGGTACCAGGGGACGCAGCCTTCGTCCGTGCTGCCGTCGCAGTCATTATCCAACGTGTCGCAAAATTCCGTAGCGCCAGAAAAAACCGCGCTGTTGGTGTCATCACAATCCGTATTGTCGACAACATAGCCGGCCGGCTGAACCAGGGAAACCGTGGATACAGCCGGGTTGCCGTGTAAATCGTTGTCGCTGTCCCGATACCAGGTCACGCAGCCTTCATCTGTGGTGCCGTCACAGTCATTATCAACGCTGTCACATACGTCCTGGACTCCCGGATGAATGGCGCTGTTAGCGTCATTGCAATCATCGCTGTTGGTGACATATCCTGACGGCCTTATGCGTCTATCCACATAAACAGAAGGATTTCCATAGCCATCACTGTCAGCGTCTCGATAAAAGCGAGCGGCCATGACCGCGGTTGCCAGAAACAGATCCAGAGCCAGCAGGACCAGCAAAAACAGAATTGGTTTTGTTAAACGCGCGCGGGCTGATTTGATGCCTGAAAACGAGCCCATAGAAACATGTCTGATTTCTTTAGCATTCATGTTATGTTCCAAGTTTGTTTTCCCCCTGTCGTTTTCTGTCACCCGCTTAATCCGGACGCCTTTTTCTCCGTCTAAAACCGCACCCTGTAACCGATCTTTACCACGACTTCATCAGCGTCATTTCTCGTGGGCCCAACCCCCCGGCCGTACACGGAAAACTGATACACGTTGGTGGGTTCATTCATATCTATAGGAACCCCAGAGGCAGGGCCTTCATACCTGGCCATGAAACCCGAGGCGTTTTCATTGCCGTTGGCCAGCATGGTCGGCACGAAAGATCCGTAATCTATGTAGCCGCCGTCGCCCCGGAAATCACCAAAATCGACATCCGCTCCAAAGTCAAAGTCCAGTTTGTGCCGCATCCAGGGGAGCTCTCTGGGCCGCGCCGTCAACTCGCCTACGACTGACGGGTCGTCTCTATAGTCCTCTATTAACTGGGCCGCCTGCCGGACAGCGGCTTCCGCAAGGTAAAAATTCTGCCGGTGAATGGTGTGGTTACGCGCAATGGCGCTTTCCACGATTGTATCGTTGATTGACATGAGACCGACAATCAGCAGCGTCATCATGACCATAAGGGCGATGGCGATGACCGAGCCCTTCTGATTACCAATGCGTGAAAATATACTGATCACGATTGCCCCCCCCATATTTAGTTTTTTTCGTTATCTCAACATATTCCGGCACTGGACGGTGGTTGTCAGCAATACGCGCCGGTTATGATCGTTAAACGGCCCCCAATTTGCTCCTGACAGGGCAGTGTAGACCTGTGTGTCAGTGTAACCGGGGGACTCAAACTCGCTTCGGGTCAGGATGGATATACCGACCTTGCGAATATTTCCCCGATCATCATCACTGGCATAGGTGGTGGCGGAAGCACCATTATCTAAAACATAAAAAAACTCCAACCGATCGATATCATTAGCGACCACTTCGGTCCTCCGGACATTGCCGGTGGCATCTTCCAGCAGGGTCCGCCGCAGTCGATCTCCGTCCAGCGAATACTGAATGGTTTCAAGTTCGTTGATTTCGTCAATATCGCCGTCGCCGTTATTGTCGACCCCGTCCTTTTCGTGTTTTTCATCAACCGTGCCGTCGCCGTTATTGTCGATTCTGTCATCCATTAAGTATTGACCAGCATAGGTAAACTGCAGCGTGGTTGAACCGGCGTTGGTTATGGTTCCGTCCGAAGGATTGGAAGGATCGTCGCTGAAACCGGCCAGCATGATATCCTGCGTCAGAAGAAACATGGCGGCGCGGCCATTCTGCTGCATATTCACCATCATCTGCTGGGCCCGACCGGTCTTGGTTTGAGACCAGTAGGCAGTCACTATCAGGACGATAACAATCGAGCCGACCGCCAGCGCCACCAGCAGTTCCGCCAGAGAAAAGCCGTCCTGGTCCAGCTTGTTATGGGTCTTGTTTCTTTTTTTACAGTATGCTGACCGCCAACCCCGACCGTACGGGCTAAAAGGGAGGGAAGAGCAGCCTTTACTTGCCCCCCAACGACCTGACTGCAACAACCCACGGCGTGAAAACAGGATCTCACTAACCAATCGTCCCTCCCGATCGTTAATGGTGGGCAGCTTAATGCCCTTATAGTGAATTACGGAAAATTGTTTATCTATTTGTCCCCGCCCTGTATTTTTCCCTATTCAAAAAAAAAGTCAATTATTTTTATTGTTTTTTTTGTATACCATTCTTTTTTTTCCGACCGGGTTTTATTGTATTTTGAGTAGAATCTATACTTTATTATATGCAGGAATTTATATTTCTTAATAAAATTCAATTTGTTATAAAAGTAGGCGACCAGATCGGCGCATTCATTTAAAAATTCAGTTATAATTCTAAATTCATTTAAATATTTATATAATATTAATTTTACCGACTTAAGTTTATTCGTTTTCGACAACGGTCTACCAAACTGACAACAGGATGCCGGACGGGGGTTTTCGCAAAAGGCCACGGTGACCGAAAATAGTCATAACCCAAAATGAATACCGCCGCTGTCTTCACCAGGCGAAAACACCCCTCGCCGTTTCTTTTGAATCGCCAGGCCATCTCTCCCAGAATGTCCATCAACGTGCCGCACCTGAAAAAGAATTGACAAAAATAGCCATCTTGCTATAGGGAAAAGCCATAACATCTATTTATCATCCGTTTCTCCAGATTATCCATGAATGTCAGCGCATGATTGTGGATAGAACGGGAAATGAATCCGGCGTCTTGAAATACGCCGGCGGTTGCAGCATATGGATTTATCGGCCTTCTTCACCGTCATGTCTCTTTCCTTTGTCGTCGCCCTGACCGGGGCCATGGCGCCGGGCCCCCTGTTGACCTACACCATCGTCCAGTCGGCCCGCACCCGTAAGCGGGGATACCTGGTGGGCGTATGGGTGATCGTTGGCCATGCCCTGATCGAAGCGGCCATTATCCTCCTGCTGCTGGCCGGCTTTTCCATGGTTCTTCAAAAAGATATCGCCGCTAAAATTATCGGTTTGACCGGCGGCGCCCTGCTGGTCATGTTCAGTTTGATGATTATCCGGGATCTGTACCGCGAAAAAATTCCCGATGAGTTCACCGGGGAGCCCCCCGAACCCGAGGCCGTGGAAAATCGGGCGCTGATCAAAAAGGCCCTCCGCCACCCGGTGACCGGCGGCGCCCTGGTATCCATGTCCAACCCCTACTGGTGGATCTGGTGGGCCACTATTGGTTTCGCCTTCATGATGCAGTTCAACGTCTCCTTCGACAACCTTTCCGGATTTTTTGCTTTTTTTATCGGCCATGAGGCCGGTGACCTGGCCTGGTATGCGCTGGTCTCGGTCCTATCTTACTGGGGTATCCGCCGGCTGAACCGGAAAGTATATTATGCCACCCTGGGTTGCTGCGCCGTGTTTATGGCGGGATTCGGGGTTTATCTGGGGATTTCGCCGTTTCTTGCCGCCGGCTGAGCACATTTATTCCGGCTTATTTTTTTGCAGTCGTAGAATTTTTTATTGACAATTCCCGGCTGCCCGGCTATAACTATCGTCACAGGCTGAATAGTTTCGCCCGTTTTGCTTACGTTGACCGCAACCATTGACGAGGAAAAGACATGAGAGACGTGTATGTGATCGGTTCGCATATGATCAAATTCGCCAAATACATGGACAAGGGCATCAAGGACCTGACCGCCATGACCGTGCTCGACTGCCTCAAGGACGCCGGCCTCGGGAAAAAAGAGATCCAGGCCCTCTGGTTTTCCAACTCCGGGTGGGGGTTCGGCAAAGGCCAGGACTGCATCCGCGGGCAGGTCGCCCTGCGGCCCATCGGCATCGACACCATTCCCATCACCAACGTGGAAAACGCCTGCGCCAGCGGTTCTACGGCCTTTCATCACGCCTGGCTGGGAGTAGCCAGCGGCCTGTATGACGTCACCATGGCGGTGGGCGCGGAAAAACTGTACAGCCCCAACAAAACGGCCATTTTCGCCGGTTTTCTGGGCGGCATCGATATTGAAAACTGCGTTCAGATCGCCAAAAGCCTCTCCGTCTACGCCCTGGATGAAACCGAAAAAAAACGTTTGGAATCTTTTAAAAACAAATATCAGCCGGCGGTTAGCGCCGCCAGCCGGCCCCGAAAAAAGAAGCCGGTCAGGGAGCGGATCAGGGAAACCAAAGACAAACTGGCGGTCGGTGTCATGCTGGGAGAAAAACTGGGCTATGACGTCGTCAAACAGATGAGCAAACTCTCGACCGGCGACCATTCCCCCTTCATGGACGTTTACGGATTCGCCGCCCGCCAGCACATGAAAAAATTCGGCAGTACCATTGAGCAACTGGCACTGATCGCCTCCAAGAATCACGCCAACGGCGCCCTCAACCCCCTGGCCCAGTACACCTTCGAGGTTCCCGTGGAAAAAGTGCTGGCTGACCGCATCGTCAGCTTCCCCCTGACCCGGGCCATGTGTGCGCCCATCGGCGACGGCGCCGCCTCGGCCGTCCTCTGTTCGGAAGAGACGGTCAAAAGGCTGGGGGTTTCCGGCCGGGCGGTGCGCATCCGGGCTTCCATTCTGGGGTCGGGCCAGGACCGGGCCTTTGATTCCGACCTGCCGGATATCGGCGAACGCCTGTCCAAACGAGCTTACGAAGCCGCCGGCCTCGGCCCGAACGAGATGAACATGGCCGAAGTCCATGACGCCACCGCTTACGGCGAGCTGGTCCAGGCCGAAAACCTCGGCTTCTGCCCCCGGGGCGAAGGCGGCCGGCTGGCCGAATCCGGCGCCACCCGAATCGACGGCCGGATTCCCATCAACACCAGCGGAGGCCTCATTTCCCGGGGTCATCCCATCGGCGCTTCCGGACTGGCCCAGATCTTCGAACTGGTCTGTCAGCTCCGGGGAGAAGCCGGCAAACGGCAGGTGAAAAACTGCCGCCTGGCCATCGCCGAGAACGGCGGCGGCGCCCTGGGCAGCGAAGAGGCGGCCATGTGCATGCATATCCTGGAAGCGCCGTCCAGATAACAACGACGCGCAAACAGCCATATCAGAACGGATCAAGGAGCCTGACTATGTCCAGCAAGAACCAGTCGGACAAACCGGACTTAACCCAATGGACGCCGGTGGAAGAGGTGATTTTCAAGCGGCGCAGCATCCGCGCCTTTAAAAGGGAGCCCCTGCCGGATTCCATGATCCGCCGGATACTGGAGGCGGGACGGTTCGCGCCCTCGGCCGGCAACTCACAGCCCTGGAAATTTGTCGTGGTCAAGAGCCCGGAAATTCTGGAGGAAATGGAAAAAGACGCCGTCAAGGTAACCAAGCTGCTGATGTGGTTCATCGACTACACCCGCAGCCCAACCCGACGACTTTTGTTAAAGCCTCTGTCCAAGCTGTTTATCCGCCTGAATGCCAATCAGCTTCATCCGGTTCCCATGGGCTTGCTGAGCGCCATCGCCAGGGACGAATGCCCGGTCTTTCACCATGCCCCGACCCTGATCCTGCTGCTGGAGGACCGGCGGGGCGTGTCCAGTCCGCCGACCGATATCGGCATCTGCGGACAGAACATGGTGCTGGCGGCGCACAGCCTGGGCGCGGGTTCCTGCTGGCTGGGCATGATCAAGCTGCTGATGGTTCTGCCTAAATGGAGAAAAAAGTTCGGTGTCAGCTACCCATACAAATTGAACGACTGCATTGCCGTGGGCTGGCCAAAGGTCAAGGCCGACGATCAGGTGCCCCGAGAGAAACAGGTGGTGCAGTGGTTTGTCGGCGGCCTGGAAACGCCGCCCCGAATTGAAATACAGGGGGAATAATGAATGCGTTAACCGTAAAGCCCTGGACAAAGATACCCGATTATATCAATCCCGAAGAAATGACCACCGGTCTGCTCGGGTTTGACGATGAAAAATGCAAACGGTGCGGCATCTGCTCCTTCATCTGCCCGGCCCGGTCCATCAGAAACGACCAGGGCCCCATGAACTGGAAGGAAGGGCTGCCCTGGTTGAGCGTCATCGCGCCCGGCGTGACCAACTGCGTCTCCTGCGGCTGCTGCCTGGCCGCCTGCCCGGAAGGGGCCATCACCATTGAACGCGGATTCAACCCCGGTTTCTATTTTCAGCGGCTAACCCAGACAGCCGACCTGGCCTATCCGAGATTATACCTGGAGACGGAAGAAAGACCGGCCGAAAATCCGCCGGAGCCTGACCCGAACATGCTGAACCCGAAGTACGGACTGCGGGAAAAGCTGCTGATGAAGAAAAACAGCCTGAAAATCGCCGGCCAGGCCATAACGGGCGTGACCGCCTTTTTCGCGGCCCAGGCCCGCCGGGGCCGGCTTCTGCCCACCCTTAAAGGGGTCCTGGGCAAGGAAGCCATTGACATTTCCTGGTCCGACCTGCTGGAGATAGACGCCGCCGAAGTGCCCGACAAACCCTTTCTGCTCTACCGGGACGAGTCCTACACCTACCGGCAGATGGACGAAAACGCCAACCGCCTGGCCCACTTCCTGATGGAGCAGGGCGGCGGCCGGGGCCGGGGCGTGGGCATCTTCATGAAGAACTCTCCCCGCTTTCTGGACATCTTCTTCGGCTGCCAGAAGATCGGCATGTATGCCGTTCCCATCAATCCCGAACTCAAGGCCGACGGCCTGGCCTATGTCGTCAACCACAGCGACATCCATCTGCTGGTCATCGACGCCGAACTGCTGGATGTCATCACCGCCGCCCGGGATAAATTCGAAAAAATAAACGATATCATCGTCGATGACATGGAAACGGAAGCCGCGGGCATCCCCGTCCCCGCCGACATGCTCCCCTTGAGCCGGGCCTACGCCGACTATCCGGCCGCCAACCCCGGTATCGGCCATAACCCGGACGACATCTGCATGATCCTGTACACTTCCGGCACCACCGGCCCGCCCAAGGGCGTCGTCTACCGGTACAAGAAGACATCGGTGACCATGATGTGCCTGGCGGCGCACCTGATGATGCGCAAAAGCGACATCTATTATACGGCGTTCGCCCTCTGCCACGGCAACGCCCTGCTGACCACGACCACCATGACCATGGGCATTCAGGGAACCATGGCCATGGCCCGGAAATTCTCCGCCAGCCGCTTCTGGGACGACATCCGCCGGTACCGGGCCACGGTCTTCAACACCATCGGGTCCATCATTCCCATTCTCATGAAACAGCCGGAACGACCCGAAGACTCACAGAATCAGGTGCGCTACGTGGCCTCCGCCGGCTGCCCGCCGGAGATGTGGGCCCCGTTTGAGAAGCGCTTCGGCGTCCAGCTGTACGAAGCTTACGGCGCGGTGGACGGCGGCGGCAAAGGCGTCTTCAACTTCGGCAACGCCCCGGTCGGCTCCCTGGGGAAAATCCCCCGGGTGGTGAAATACCGGTTGGTGGACGAAAAGGGCCTGGACGTGCCGACCGGCGTCCCCGGTGAGCTGCTCTTTGAAGCCAAAAAAGAGAAAAGCCGGGTAGAGTACTATAAAAATGAAGAGGCTTCCAAAAAGAAGTCCGGCGACGGCTGGCTGCACACCGGCGACCTGATCAAACAGGACATCAACGACTTTGTCTATTTTGTCGGCCGTAACACCGAGTCCATGAGAAAGGGCGGGGAGAACGTCTCCGCCTATGAAGTGGAACAGGTCATCATGGATCATCCGGCGGTGGAGGAGGTGGCGGTCTACGCCGTTCCCTCGGAACTGGCCGAGGACGAGATCATGGCCGCCATCCGGCCGGTGGAAGGCAAAATCGTGGATCCGGCCGAGCTGGTCCGGTTCCTGTCCGATAAGCTGGCCAAATTCGCCATTCCGCGGTACATCCGTCTGGTCGACGAATTTCCCAAGACCAATTCGCACCGGATCATCAAGCGGGTTCTGGAACGGGAAGGGGTTACCCCGGACACGTTCGACGCCCAGAAAAAGAAGTAGAAGGGACAAGCATGCTGTCGCGCGCGGAAGAAAAATCCCTGCTGGCGAAGTCGCCCGCTTTTGACGACATGTTCGTCAGCCTCAGCTCGGCCCCGAAACTGCCGGCCGGTCTGGTCCGGGAAACCCGGCAGGTCATGGCCCTGGCCCGCAAGTTCAACGATGAAGTGGTCCGGCCCTATGTGCGGGAACTGGATCTGGCCATGCACGACAATCCGGATTTCCTCCCCTACGAATTCGTCTCCAGGGCCAACGAGTGGGGACTCTACACCCTGTGGATTCCCCGCCTGTTCGGCGGCCGGGGGTATAATATGGCCTCGATGTCGGTCTTCGTGGAGGAGATCGGCTCGGTCTGTCTGGCCATGGCCAACCTCATCGGCGTCCATTACCTGGGCGTAGCCACCCTCTGCGCGCCCTGGAACGTGCGCATGATCAACCGCGTCTGCCGGGACGTGGCGGCCGGAGAAAAATCCGGGGTGCCCTGCCTGATCTCCCTGGCTATTACCGAGCCCGGCGCCGGCACGGACGTGGAGGAGGTGGACCTGTCGGACAAGGGCAACATCACCTGCCACGCCAAACGGGTGGACGGCGGCTACCTGGTCAACGGTTCCAAGATTTTCATTTCCAACGGCCATATCTCCACCTGGCACATGCTCATCGCCTACACGGACCTGAAAAAACCGTCGGAAAACACCGTCATGATGGCGGTCAGGACCGGCACCAAAGGGTTTTCCTTCGGCCGCATGGAGCACAAGATGGGTCAGAAAGGCTGCCCGGCCAGCGAACTGATCTTCAAGGACTGCTTCATAGCGGACGAAGATGTCTGTTACGACTGGAACCAGGCAGCGCCGCCGAAGCGCGGCCGCAAGGCAGCCACCCAGCAGGTCATCGATTTCGTGGTCTCGGCCACCCGGGCCGGCGTCGGCGCCTTTGCTACCGGCGCGGCCCGCGGGGCGTTTGAGGAAGCCCTGGCCTTTGCCGCCGAAACCAGAGTCAACGGCAGGCTGCTGATCAACCACGAATGGGCCCAATCCCTGCTGGCCGAGATGTACAAGAACGTGGTCACCTCCCGGCTGGCCTACATGGAAACCAATTACGCCAACGGCCTGTACGGATTTTTCCGGCTCATGCATCAGAAACTGATTTTTTACTATCTCAAGCATGTTCCCACCATCATCATTGAAAAATTCATTGCCCCGCTCCTGGATTCCCCGACTGTCACCCGGATCTTCCGCCATGTCATGGCCGACCGCCAGACCGATGACGAGATTCACCGCTGCTCCGGGCTGGCCTCACTGGCCAAGTTCGCGTCTTCCGATGCCGGTATCCGCAACTGTCACCTGGCCCTGGACCTCATGGGTCAGGCCGGCCTGCGGCACGACCGCCGGGCCGAAAAATTCCTGCGCGACGCCAAGCTGCTCCAGATTTACGAGGGCACCAACCAGCTCAACCGACTGAACCTATTCAAGTGCCTGATCGGCCGGGATTATCCCCAGGCAAACGTTTTTGAGGAATAGGACATTGCCATGCTTTCACGGTCAGCCGTAAAAGACCAGGTCAACCGCGAACCCCGCTTTGACGACATCATGAACACCCTCATGGCCCAGCCGGCCCTGCCCCGCCCCGTCGTCAGGGAAGTTCGCCGGGCCGTGGCCGTGGCCCGCAAGTTCAACGACCAGAACGTCCGGCCGGGCGCCCTGGAACTGGACCGCCGGATGCACGAAGATCCGTCTTACCTGCCCTGGGACTTCGTCACGGAGGCGGGCCGGTGGCGTTTCTACTCCATGTTCCTGCCCAAGATGTTCGGAGGGCTTGGCGTGGCCGCCCTGGCCGCGCCGCCGGTAGCCGAGGAACTGGCCTCGGCCTGCCTGGGCATGGCCAACCTGATCCTGGTCCATTACCTGGGCGTGGCGGCCCTGGCCTGCACCCTGAACACGCGGCTGATGAACCGGATCTTCCGGGACGTGGCCGCCGGTGAGGAGAGCGGCCGGCCCTGCCTCATCTCCACCGCCATTACCGAGCCCGGGGCCGGCACGGACGTGGAGGAGACCGAACTGGTGGACCGGGGCCGCGTGACCTGCCACGCGAAAAAAGTGGACGGCGGCTACCTGGTCAACGGCACCAAGGTCTTTATCTCCAGCGGCCATCTCTCCACCTGGCATATCCTCATCGCCTACAGCGATCTGGACAAGCCTTCGCGCAACACGGTGGTCATGGCCGTCCGCAACGGCATGAAGGGATTCTCCTTCGGCAAGATGGAAAAAAAGATGGGCCAGAAGGGGTGCCCGGCCAGCGAACTGGTTTTCGACGACTGTTTCGTCCCGGACGAATATGTCTGCGGGTCGCCGGATGATATCGCCTTCAAGGGCATGGACAAAAAGGATGTCATCCAGTTGCTGCTCGATGACGTCCTGTCCGCATCCCGGGCAGGCGTGGGCGCCCTGGGAGCGGGCGCGGCCCGGGGGGCCTTTGAAGCCGCCCGGGACATGGCCGCCAGTGAAAAAATCAACGGCCGGCTCCTGATCAATCATGAATGGGCCCAGTGCCTGCTGGCCGAGATGTACAAAAACGTGGTTTCGGCCCGGCTGACCTACATGGAGTCCAACTATGCCAACGGGCTGTACGGTGCTTCCGCCGACCTTCAGGCCCGGCCGGCGTACTACTATATGAAGCTGACGCCCCGCGCCTGGTTCGACCGGGTCGTGTCGGGCTGGCTGGAAAAACCGGCCGCCACCCGACTGATGCGCAGCCGGCGGTTCCGTCAGCACGATGAAGACAACACCCTGCGGGTGGCCGGCCTCGGCTCCCTGGCCAAATTCTTCGGCACCGACATGGGCATTAAAAACTGCCACCTGGCCCTGGACCTGATGGGCCAGGCCGGCCTGCGGCACGACCACCGGGCTGAAAAATTCCTGCGCGACGCCAAGCTGCTGCAGATCTACGAGGGCACCAACCAGCTCAACCGGCTGAATGTCTTTAAATGCCTGATCGGAAGGAATTACCCGCAGGCAAAAGTTTTTGATGAATAGTGGAGGATGATATGATTGCCGCCGACAACAAGGAATTGAAGCTGCTCAATAAAAGCGCCATAGAATTCGCCAGAAAAGAACTGGCTCCCAACCGGGAGGAAAACGACAGGTTTCCCTTCGGTCCCTTCTTCGATGGCGTGCTGGACAAAGCGTTTGCGGCGGACTTCTTCCACACCACCCTGCCCGAGGAATCCGGCGGCATCGGTCAGGGGATCCGCGCCCTGTGCATCCTGCTGGAAGGCCTCTGTCAGGAGGACAGCAGCTTGGGCGGCATCATCTATACCAACGCCGCCGCCCAGGAAATCATGCTGGCGGCCGGCGCCGGCGAGCTGCTTAAAAAGAAAATCAGCGGCGCCGGGACAGCCAAAGAATTCCTGATCGCCCTGCCGGTCTTCAACAACCCCGGCGAAGACGACCACGTGATCCGGGCGGAAAAAAAGGACGATCAGTACCGCCTGTCCGGGGATATCGAATATGTCGTCCTGGGCGGGATGGCCGGTCACGCCCTGATCCCGGGCGTTATCGCCGGGCAGAAGAAGTATTCCTTTTTCCTGGCGGCCCTGGACCAGAAAAGCCTGACCATCAGCCCGCCGGTTCACAGCCTGGGCCTGCATGCCTGCCCGGCGGTGGATATTTCATTGAAAGACGCCACGGGTGAACTGATCGGCCAGGAGGAGGAAGGCGCCGTTTATTTTGAAACCATGGCCGACCGGATGTCGGTGGCGGCCGCGGCCATGTCCACGGGCATCATGAAAGGCGCCTTCAAGGAGGCCTTTGACTACAGCAAGGCCCGGTCCCAGGGCGGCCGCGAGATCATCAACTGGTCGGAAATCCAGATGATCCTGGCCAACATGGCCGTCATGACGAAAAACGCGGAACTGGCCGTGGCCCGGGCCTGCCAGGCTGTTGACGCCGGGGAAAAAGGCTGGGAGTCGTGCAGCCGGGCCGTGGCCATCCATGTCCAGGCCATGGCCGGTGACCTGACCACCGACGGCATCCAGGTCATGGGCGGCGTCGGCTACATGAAGGATTTCGGTCAGGAGAAGCGCTTCCGCGACGCCCGTCACATCCAGTCCCTGCTGGGCATGGTGCCCATGAAAAAGATCAACTTCATCAGGAAAATGATCTGAAAAAGGGGGGTAGCAACCCATGGCCAAATCCGCCTGGCCCGCTGCCACGGCCTTTCTGCTTGTCGCGGCCGTTGTTCTTATATTCTTCCCGGTAGTGGGGTATGAATTTGTACACATTGACGACATGGATTATGTGGCGAGAAACCCCGGCGTCCAGGCCGGTCTTTCCCTGGCGAGCATAAAAGCCGCTTTCACTTCTCATTTTACTTCCCGTTCCGTGGGTATGTGGCTTCCCGGAACGTGGATTTCTTTTCTTGTCGACCATGCCCTCTATGGCCAGAATCCGGGGGGGTATCATCTGACCAATCTGATCCTGCACGCGGTCAATGCGCTGTTGCTGTTCGCGATTCTGCGGATGATAACCGGCTCGCTTTTCTCGAGCGCGCTGACTGCATTTCTCTTTGCCGTTCATCCCCTGCATGTGGAATCCGTAGCCTGGATAACCGAACGCAAGGACGTACTGTCTACTTTTTTCGGGCTGCTCTCCATCCTTTTTTATGTCCGGTACGCAACCGGGCGAGGGGTTGCTTCTTCATACCTTGCCGCGGCCTTCTTTTTTACCCTTTCACTTCTTTCAAAGCCCATGCTGGTCACTTTGCCATTTGTTTTTCTTCTACTTGACTGGTGGCCCCTGGAACGCCTGTACGGTAAAACATCCCCCCCGGAATATTCGCGGACACGTCTTATCCTGGAGAAGGTCCCCTTTTTGATGCTATCGGCCATGGCAAGCGCCGTCACCCTCTTCTTGATGCCAAAAGAGACATTGGCGTCACTGCCGATTTTCCTCCGCCTGGAAAACGCCTTTGTTGCCTATGCCGGATATCTTGTAAAAATGGTGTGGCCTTCCGGCCTGTCGGTTCTCTATCCACTTCCTCCGGCGGGGCCGGATACGGTCAAAGTCATCGGCGCTTTTGTTCTGGTGGCAGTGATTTCTGCCGGCGTGATAATGCAAAGAACCAGTCGGCCCTATCTGGCCGTAGGCTGGTTATGGTACCTGGGAACCCTGGTGCCCGTCATCGGTGTTGTCCAGAACGGCTTTCAGGCCATGGCCGACCGGTTCACCTATGTGCCGCTGGTGGGACTCTTTATCATGTTCGCCTGGGGGCTCCCGGATCTGTTGAGAACCTGGCGGCACCGCAAAACGGCCCTGGCGATTGTCTCCGTTTCGGTTGTCCTGGCGTGCATGGCTGTTTCGGCCTGGCAGGTCCGTTTCTGGAAGAACACCGTCACGCTGTTTGAGCGCGCCCTGGCGGTGACAAGCAACAACTGGTTTGCCCACTGTATCCTGGCAACGGCCCTCTACGAAAAAGACAACATCGAGGAAGCCCTGACCCATTTAAAAGAATCTCTCCGCATATGTCCCGATTGCTTCGAACCCCTTTGCGGAATGGCCGAGGTCCTAACTAAAGAAGAGCGGCCTTATGAAGCCATCGAATACTATCAGGCGGCTCTGCGGACGGGCGGCGACCTGGCCCGGCTGCACATCAACCTGGGGACTCAACTGGAAAAAGTCGGACGGACCGACGAGGCCCTGGCCCATTTTGCCAGGGCCGCCTCCCTGGAGCCGGACTCCATCATCGCTCCCTGGAATCTGGGCAGGTTGTTGTTGAAGGCCGGGAAATATCAGGAGGCGCTGCGGCAATTTGAAAAAGTCCTGGAGAAGAATCCACGGGCGGTTGAGGTCCTCGACAGCAAAGGCACCGCCCTTGTTGCCATGGGCAATGCCGGAGAAGCGCAGAAAGCGTTTGAGCGGGCCCTGGAGATCAACCCGGATTTCGCGTCGGCTCATTACAGCCTGGCCAGCCTTTTTGCCCGCACAGGCCGGCTCGATCAGGCTGTCCCCCATTTTGAAGCGGCTTTACGCCTGGAACCCGGTCATGTAAAAGCCCGGTTAAACTTCGGCAATACGCTTCTTTTCATGGGCAAAAAGGACGAAGCCATGGCACAATACCGGCAGGCCCTGGCCGTAAAGCCGGACTTCGCGGAAGCGTACAAAAACCTGGGTCTGTTGCTTGCCGCCGGCGGCAATACTGAAGAAGCCGTCTTCCACCTAGAGGAAGCCCTGCGTATCAATCCCGGCGATCAGGCGACCCGGGCCGCCCTGACAAAACTAAAAAAATAATGAAATCAACCACCGCTAGAATGATTGCCGCGCTGGTGATAGCCTCGCTGATCACTGTTTTTTTTGCTTTTGATCTCGGGCAATACCTCAATTTCAACTATCTGAAATCCCGGCACGCCGCCCTCGTATCCTTTTACAGCGGCCATCAATTCATGGCCATGGCGGGTTATATGGCCGTGTATGTCATTGTCGCGGCGTTGTCGTTTCCAGGCGCCGCCGTAATGACCCTTGCCGGGGGAGCGATTTTCGGGTTCTGGCGGGGTCTTGTTCTGGTATCCTTTGCCAGCAGTATCGGCGCGACGCTGGCATTCCTGATGGCGCGATTTTTTCTGAAAAATGCCGTTCAAAAGAAATTCGCTGACCGGCTGGAAGCCATCAACCGGGGAATCGAGAAAGATGGGGCCTTTTATCTGTTCTCCCTGCGACTGGTTCCTGTTTTTCCTTTTTTCGTGATCAATCTGGTGATGGGGCTCACGCCGATCCGGACAAGTGTTTTTTATTGGGTAAGCCAGGTCGGCATGCTGGCCGGTACAGCAGTGTATGTGAACGCCGGCACCCAGTTGGCGAAAATCAATTCCATGACCGGCATTTTATCGCCCGGCCTGATGGCTTCGTTTGTGCTGATCGGCATTTTTCCGTTAATGGCCAGAAAAATAACCGCCGCGATCAAAAGAAGAAAATTCATGGCACCATATCCCCGACCGAAAAAATTTGATTACAACCTGATCGTCATCGGGGCAGGCGCCGCCGGTCTGGTAACATCGTATATCGCGGCGACGACACGCGCCAGGGTGGCACTCATCGAAAAACATAAAATGGGCGGCGACTGCTTAAATACCGGATGCGTGCCGAGCAAGGCCCTGATCCGGTCGGCAAAACTACTCGCCGATGTGCGGCGGGCCGGGGAATTCGGATTTGACGGCGGGAAAATGGACGTTGATTTTTCACGTGTCATGGAGCGGGTCCGGCGGGTGATCCAAAAGATCGCGCCCCATGATTCGGTGGAGCGGTATTCCCGACTCGGGGTGGAATGCATTTCCGGAGAGGCAAGGATCACCTCACCGTATACGGTCGAGGTTGACGGCAGGACCCTGATCACCCGGAAAATCGTTGTCGCCACGGGAGCACGGCCGTTTGTGCCGCCCATCCCCGGGTTGGATCAGGTGCCGTATCTGACCTCGGATAATATATGGGGCATCGGAACCCTGCCCCGACGCCTGGTGGTGCTGGGTGGCGGGCCCATCGGATGCGAACTGGCTCAAACCTTTGCCCGGTTCGGGTCGATGGTCACTCAGGTGGAAATGATGCCCCGGATTATGGGCCGGGAAGACGAAGAGGTGGCGGCCCTGATTCAGGACCGGTTGGAAAAAGAAGGGGTCCGGGTACTGACCGGGCATCAGGCCCGGGAAGTAAAGACGGAAAGCAGCCAACCCGTTCTCATCTGCAACGAAAACGGCCGGGATGTTTCCATCCCCTTTGACGCCATCCTGGTGGCGGTGGGACGGGCGGCCAACATCAGCGGGTTCGGCCTGGAGGAACTGGGAATCGAGTTAACCTCACGGAGAACCCTTCAGGTCAATGAATTTTTGCAGACCAATGTTCCTACCATTTATGGGGCAGGTGATGTGGTCGGCCCCTATCAATTTACCCATGCCGCCGCCCATCAGGCGTGGTATGCATCAGTTAACGCTCTTTTTGACGGATTGAAATCATTCAAGGTCGATTACCGCGTTCTTCCCTGGACCACCTATACGGATCCCGAGGTTGCCCGGGTAGGGTTAAGTGAAATCGAAGCCGGAGAAAAAGGGATTTCCTATGAACTGACCCGCTACGATATCAGCGATCTGGACCGGGCCATCACCGATTCCGAAGATGTCGGGTTTGTAAAAGTGTTGACCCGGCCCGGCACGGATAAAATTCTGGGCGTCACTATTGTGGCCGCCCATGCGGGCGATATCCTTTCGGAATATGTTCTGGCCATGAAACATGGCCTGGGGCTCAACAAGATTCTGGGCACCATCCATGCCTACCCGACCATGGCCGAAGCCAACAAATACGCGGCCGGCGAATGGAAAAAAGCCCATGCCCCGGAAAAAATCTTAACGCTTCTGAAAAAATATCATTCCTGGATGCGGGGGTAACAACAGCGGCGGATTGTTTTCGCCATCAAAGCATATTGCGTCCGCTGACGCGTTTATCGTGGCTGCAACCGGTTCCAGAACTCAATGCTTTCCACCATGGTGCGGTACACGACCTTTTCAACCGCCTCCGGCCCCCGGGGCAGGGCCTCCCGCAACTGGGCATAGTATTCGCGGGACGCCTTCATGGTTTCTGGCATGGTAAAATAGAGCGGCGCCAGGGTCTTAAACAGGGTGACAAAGTCATTCAGGATCAAGGGATAAATGCGGTTTCCGGATTCCTGGGCCATCACTTCCTGTAAATCCCAGTCATACTGGGCAGTGGGCTCCGGCTCACAGGGAATATCCGGAAATCGTTCCAGGAATTTCAGCAGTACTTGAGGGGCACGGCCGGCCGCGGCCCTGGCCACAGCAGGCATCAGCACCCTTCGCAGTTCCAGCAGATCGACGATAAAGTCCTCCGGAAGATACTCGCCGTATTGAGCCAGGGTACCCAAGATGCTCAAGCCGCCTTTGCGCCAGTAATCACTGACGATGGTGGATTTCCCCTGATGGATGGTAATCCACCCCTCGGCCGCAAACCGCTGAAGATTTTCCCGCAGGGTGGGCCGGGTGACGCCCAGTTCTTCCGCCAGAGCGCGTTCATTGGGCAGACTGGTTCCCGACGGATAAGTACCGTTCAGAATCCGGACAAGAAGCCGGTGCCGCGTGAATTGCGCGGGCCGCATGGGAACGTTGTTTTCATTTTGAGACATGAGTTCTTTTTTCCCCTTTTCCGACAGTGGTCTAACCTCTTACCGCTGTCTATTATCATAATGAACGCCGGCAATTCAATATGTTCATTTTAAATCACAGTAACCGGGTTCCATCGTCCGACCCTGATTCCTGCGCGTCAATCAACTTTAATAACAATCAACAGATTGAAATTAAAAGGGGAAAAAACTATTGACAAACAGGAGGGCGGTGCAATATGTTCATCCGACTGGTAAGACCACTTACCTCATTAGTGGAAATCATGGTTTTCAGATAGGACCATTTAAAAAAACAAAGCATAAGGAGCGGAAAATGAAGAGACACCAATTGATTGGCGCCGCGATGATGTTGCTGATTCTGGCAGTCCCATTGGCGGCCATGGCCGACAGTGCGGTCAGCAGATTGAAACATGCTAACACCCCCGCCGAATACGGCGCGATATTCGAAGAAATCCTGGACCAGGGAGACGCTTCGGCAGGCGAACTGCTGGCCCTGCTCAGGGAAGACGTGCCGGCCGGAGATCCGGCTGTCATGCAAAAGGCCTGGGAAGCAAAAGTGACGGCCATGAACCTTCTGGGCGAAATGAAAGCCCAGTCCGCTCTGGTCCTGCTGGGAGACATGCTGAAAGATTCCGACAATGTCAGCGCCATTTATAATGCCGGCCGGGCCATCGGCCGCATCGGCGGCACGAACGCCTTTAACATTCTGAAAAACATCCTGGCGGAAACAGCCGGTGCCGATAACGAACTGAGCGAAGCCCGGAAAAAAGCGGCCATCGTCGGTCTCGGTCTGTGTGAAAACGAACAGGCCATCGAACTGCTGCGGGACGAGTTGAATAATGCCGCCAACACGGACATCGTCCGCATTTATGCCGCCGGTTCGCTGGGCATGCTGGGCGTCAACGACGGGCTTGATGTTGTGAAAGCCCGACTTGATTCAGAAGATGCCGATATCAGGCTGGCCGCCATCAGAGCCTTGGGTCTGATCGGAGATGCTGATGCCATTGCGGATCTGAATAACGCGGTCGGCCCGAACGGAATGGCTGTGCCGCGGAGAGCGGCGCAACTGTCCGTGGCCCAGATCACGGCCGCCCGGATGACCGGTGACGAAAAAGTCCGCTTTATTGAAAAAGAGTTGATGAAGAATTCGCACGACACGGCCTTTATCCAGTGGGGGACCATGCAGTTGAAAAAAATCCGCTCATCGGCTTCCATGAACGCGCTGGCCAGCCTGGCCGGCCAGCCGGGCCAGGAAATGGCGATCCTGCGCCAGGCCGCCAGGATCCGGATGAAATCCGCCTTATAACCCTATATAAAAAATATTCTTGATATTTACAGGAGATAAGAAATGAATTTGACGCGAATGTTCATCACCCTGTGCTGCGTTTTTATCATGGCCTCGTCCGCTCTCGGATGGGATAACAACGTGTCCCACCCCGGCATGACCAATGCCGCCGCCGACCTGCTGATGGGCACGCATCCCGAATACGGCTTTCTGAGTAATTATACGTATTTTAATCTCGCCACCGACCCCCAGCTCACGTTTATGGATGAAGGTTCGGTCAAAGAGGATTACGCCTTAAGCGCCGACTGGAATACGGCTGTCTGGGGCAGCCAGCAGGATTCTCGCGTTCCATCACTGTCCTGGAAGAGCCACGGATACGAGCCGACCACCGGCGAAACCTGGTATGAAATGCCGGATTTCGCCAATGCCTTTGTCTATTCGGAAAACATCTGGAACGATGTCATCTCCGCCGCGAACGTCTACTTCCAGATCGGCCGTTTCTGCCACATCATCGAAGACATGGCTTCTCCCTCCCACGCCAACGCCGATCTGCATATAGACGGCGACGATCTGGAAACCTATTCCAACTACCATTTCGGCGAAGTCACCTATCTGACCAACCAGTTGAGGACCCCGTCAACCGACGGCCTGACGGCCCAGGCCGGCCTGCCCCACCCGACCATGACCACCGACTATTACGGCGACTATGTCCGCAACGTCGCCTGGCGGACCTATTACATGACCACCTATTACGGCGGGAACCTGGTCGAAGTCGAAGGGGACGCCCAACCGGACAGTGAACTCAAGCGCATGTTTCCTTACAGCTCCGGTAGCGGCCTGCGTTATGACGACGGCGGCTGGTTTGTCAATGACAGCTACCAGATTGATGCCGTCGGCTACAACTGGATTGGCTACGGTGTCGGCAACAACCCGGACTGGTGGAGTTGCCCGGGCGAGACCGGGTACTTCTACCTGGAAAATATCGACGGCGACTGGTCAACCTGCGATCCCAGCATCGCCGGGAACGGCGTGGCGCCGGCAGTGTTCAAGATCGACAAATTCCGCCGCGTCAGGTCCACGGACAATCTCGGCCTGGTCCTTGCCGCCAACAGCAAAATTCTGGCCAGGATCTACTGCGAAAATCTCAATCCCTTGGCCACGGAATGGGCGGCCGGATTTATCAAATTCGCCGTCGACACGGTCGGCATCACCCCTCCGCCGGTCGTCAATCCTGAGATTAATATTCTTGGCAGCGGGATATCCATTGCCGACGGCGACGCTTCCCCCTCTCTGACGGACGGCACCGATTTCGGATCAACCAAAGTCGTTGGTGGTACGATCGTCAAGACATTTACGATATCCAACACGGGCAACGGCGCCCTGTCGCTTAACGGCTCACCGGCTGTGTCCATCACCGGGACCCACGCGTCGAACTTCACGGTAACGGCCGTTCCGGCAACGTCCGTCGCGGCCGGCGGAAGCACCACTTTCAAGATCACCTTCGATCCGTCCGCGGTCGGCCTGCGTACCGCCACCGTCAGCATCGCCAATACCGACGGTGACGAAAATCCCTACAACTTCTCGATCCAGGGGACCGGCACGAAAAAATAATTCCGGGTTTTATCTCATCTCTTTTCAAGGGGGCACGGAACCGTGCCCCCTTTTTCTTCAATCAACGTCTCATTTAAAGGGCGGGCAACCCGTCTAACATATTGCCATCAGCGGAACCGTTGAGCTGAAAACCCACGACATCCCTGTCCGATGTAAAGGTAATATAGGTGGCTCTGCCAATACTCCGCGGGGCGAATACATTTTCAGCCAGGTTGACCACCTTGGCATGGCCCTCGACGGTAATCGTCTGAACAGCCACCTGGTTTCCATTATCATCATAAGCGGTCAGGGTAACAGCGGCCGCATCGTTTTCCGTATTGACAAAGGCGACACCGGTCCAGCCGTTTTTTTCGATCTTGGGGAAAGCGCCCGCTTTCGCTCCGGCGCCGCTCCCTTCCGCATAGGCCGCAAGCTGTTTCCCATCCAGGGTGCCGAAAAGCTCGAATCCGACCAGCGGCCGGGTGGAATCGATGCGGAACCAGGCGGTATCATCCGGAAGATCAAGGTTCTTCACCACGCCGATATATTTTTCCCGGCCGGCGATAACCAGGGAGGAGGCGGCAAGAGCGGATCCCGCCGCGCTGTACGGGGTGAGGGTAATTTCAGAAGCCGCGTTCGAGGGGTTATACGCCACGATTCCGGTCCACCATCTGGTGATATCAGCCACGTGAGGATAGTATATGGTTGAAACCGTATCGTCCGTCAGGAGAAGACCGTCCAGCTGGTTGGCGCTGCCGAACAGTTCCAGACCGATAATACCGCCGGCATTGGTAATCACTCCGGATTTAATATCCGGCTGCGGTTGCCCTCCGAACAGTCCGGCGATGGTAAAGATCCGGTGTTCCCCGGCGGCAACGGTGAGGTCACTTCGCCGCCCGTTATTAAAGCTGATGGAAAGATTCTTTTCTTCAGCACTGGTATTCACCAGACTGATTCCGGTCCAGAAGGTTTCGTTTTCCGCTATGTGCGGAATATAAATGTTGGCCGTGTTTACCTCGGTGACCGCAGGAATTGCCGTCCGGTATTTGCCGTCCTGAAAAAACTTCGTGTAACCCTGAACCGTTCCTGTGGCTTCGGTAAAAACAATGTAACCGATACCGGCATGGTCTTGAAATTCATCGCTGACGGTGATCTGTTTTCGGCCCCGGGCGGGGAGGGATACGGTTCTGACATTTACGATCTGGCCATCATCGCCGTAAGCCTTCAGCGTGCCCGTGACGGTTTGACCGGCGCCGGTATCAATAATCGCGATCTCCGTTTCCCAGGGAGACCGGGTGGTCACGTGCGGGAAGTAAATCGCCGGGCAGGTCACGTCGCAGTTCTGCGTCTCCCCCTGCCAGGCATCCATGCCGCTGCTCATCGTGTAGACACTGGTAAAGCCCTGACCGTCAAGAAAGGCCGCGGCTTGAGCACTGCGGATCCCGCTTTCGCAGACCAGAAGAAACATGGAGTCCGGATCAAGCTCGGTGTAATGACTCTGCAGATACGCTGTCCAGGGATAATTCAAGGCGCAGGGAAGATGTCCCATCGTGCAGTATGTTTCATACGCACGCACATCGATGATCGTTCCCGCCGTTCCGGCCGCGAGACGGGCTTCGACCTCGGCGGGGGTGAACGTCGTGTAGGCCATGGCCCTGGTGACGACGCCCGGTGCAAACTGCGAAAGCAGCATCAGGACGAACAGGACCAGACAGACGGCAGGCCGTTGTCCGCTCCGGAGACACGGCCTTTTCGTAATATTCATATCTGACATGGCACCCCTCCTTAAAATTAATTATCGTCATGAGGTTGATCAAACAGCGGTACCCGCGGCTTGCGGATATAGATAAACCAATAGACCATGCCGACCAGCAAAGCGCCGCCGATGATGTTGCCGATGGTCACGGGCAGCAGATTGCCGATCAGAAAATTCTTCACCGTCAGATGGGAATAATTTTCGGCAGCGCCGCCGATCAGGGTCCAGAAGTGGGCCGGCGCCCCGGCTTTAATAAGCAGGCCTACGGGGATGAAGTACATGTTGGCCACGGAATGTTCAAACCCCGCGGCCACAAAGGCGGCGATGGGTAAAACAATGGACAGGATCTTGTCGGTGACGCTTCGGGCGCTGTAGCAAAGCCAGATGGCCAGGCACACCAGGACGTTGCAAAGGATGCCGCGGGTCAGGGCGGAAACAAAGTCAAGCCCGCATTTCTGGTCGGCGATCAGGAGAGCGTTGAGCCCTACCGCTCCCTTGCCGAGCATATACTGCCCGGCGACAAACATGGTGGCTGCCGCCAGCACCGACCCGACAAAATTACCGAGGTAAACAATCCACCAGTTTCGCAGCAGTTGCCGATTGGTGATCTTCCTGCTGGCCCAGGCCATGACGATCATGTTGTTGCCCGTGAACAGTTCCGCCCCGCCGATGACGACCAGCACCAGCCCCAGGCTGAATACCAGCCCGCCCAGGAGACGCGTCACGCCGAAAGCCGTTTTCTGCGCGTCCCCGGCAGTGACGGTTGTCGAAAAAACAGCGCCAAAAGCGATAAAGCCACCGGCCAGAACGGCCAGGAGAAACATGTTGCGCCAGCCCAGGGTCGCTTTCTTCACCCCGACCGCCTCGGCCTTGACGGCCATTTCCGGAGGCAGGAGCGCATCAATCGGATGGGTCGTGTTCTGCATGTGCTGATGTCCTTATGTTAAGTTCTGGTGTATTGGATAGAATAAGACACATAAAATAAAAAAGAAAATAAAAATCGCATGTTGGACTATTCGCCCGGTGATTTTTTGTCACGACCGGAAGATTGATCAGCCACAGATTCGCCGGCAAATATATCTGGCATATTATTTGCTGTTTAAACGACGTTCCACCAGGGAATCCGGGGAACCGGACTGGCGAAATTCTTTAAATAGGAAGCCCTTGTTGATTGATATCAGAAAAACCTATAGCCCGGGGGCCTGGACCGTAACCGTTTTTTTGTTTGTGCTCCTGCCGAGCCTGTCCTTCTGCTCCGAAACGGAATGGAAACACCTTTTTACCCGGGACGGTATAGACGTGTATCGGAGAAGCTCACCCGAAACCGGCGTTTACGCCTTCAAGGGCATCGGTTCAGTGGAGGCCGGAATCGATGTGGTCGGTTCCGTTCTTCAGGATATTGCCGGCTACCCCCAGTGGGTGGCCAGGTGCAGGGAATCGGTGGTTCTCAAGGAAATCAACCGCGATACCAGAGTGTTTTATACCGTCATCGACACGCCAAGGCCTTTTAAAGATCGGGACATTATTTTAAGCAATACAACGGTTTATCACCCCAATGAAGGCCTGGTCGAAATAAACTTCAACGTCTTCAACCAGGACATTCTCCCTCCCCGGGAGGGATACTGCCGGGTGAACGAATTCTCAAGCCAATATTTGATTGAGCCCCTCAGCCCGGACAGGACCCGGGTCACCTTCGTATTCAAAGGAGACCCCGGCGGCAACATCCCCGTCACCATCGCAAACTGGGTGGAAAGCAGAACCTATCCGCATTCCATTATCATGGGGTTAAGGGAGATGGTCCGGAAACGCAAGTGCGTCTCAGCAATCCGCGCCGATGATTTTACGGATCGGAATTAACCCGGCAGCGACACCTTTCGGCCTCGTGTCCAAACCGGGAAAACAAGCCGGTGCAAATTCTTGTTTACGTTCCGAACAACAACTTTTGAATACTGTAAAACAGGACAGGCCGTCCTATTACAGTGGAATTTCAATAAACGTTTTTTCGGATGTGATGACGAAAAGACGCTCCTCAAAGCAAGAGAGGCCTGTTAGCAGCCGATAATCAATTGACATCAGCGGGCATTATTCTACAATACCTTCATGGAAACGTCTCCGCCCCAGCAAGCCGCCCCACCCTTTCTCTTGCCGCTGTTGATCATACTGTTCCTTTTTATTACTGAACTGATCTTGATCCTGAAAATAAACGACGGCTTTTTTCTTCTGCTTTTCGATGATGCCTATATTCATTTTGAACAGGCCAGAAACATTCTCGCCGGCCATTACGGCCATAACCCGGGCGAAATATCCGCCCCGAACTCCAGCATCTTATGGCCCTTTATACTGGCCCCCTTAACCCCCCTGCCGTTCTTTGAATGGGCTGTTCTGCTGCTCAACCTGGGAATCGTCATCGCCATCGTCCGCATCCAATACAACATCATCACCCCGATGTTTTCCCGGCTTCCCGAACGACTGCGAACACGACGCGGACAGGCCCTGCGCTATCTGCTGCTGATTTCCCTGATTTTCATTCCCAACCTGATCCTGCTGCTTTTCAGCGGCATGGAAACCCCCCTGCAGATCCTTCTGGCCCACCTGATCCTTCTGGGGCTGATCCGCGAGCATCAGACCGGACGGATGCCCGCTTACCTGACCATCGCCCTGCTGCTCTCCCCCCTGATCCGGTACGAATCATTGGCCCTTGTCTGCCCCGCCCTGATCCGGCTTTTTTCACGTAACCATCGCGCCGGATCCGTCTTAACCGGCCTGATCATGGGCCTGACCCTCTTTCTTTTCTCTTATTATCTTTACCGCCACGGCATCGGCATGCTGCCCACTTCAATAACGGCTAAAACTATTCATCAGAACGGCTTCGGCAACCCGCTGCGCGGCCTCGGGATCAATATTTTCCTGAATCTGACCAACCCCTTCAGCCTGCCCCTCATCCTTCTCCTGTTAAGCCACGTGCCGGCATTGACGGCCGATCGCTGGCGCCAATACCGCGGGCTGGCGGCGGTCGTGTTCTCCGCCGGAGGGCTGCACCTGATTTTCGGAAATATCGGCCCCCTGCCCCTGTTCCGTTATGAAGCCTACATTCTGTCCCTTCTGGCCGTCAGCGCCGCCTGGATTTACCTGGCCGACACCTTCCGGTACCCGGGCGGAACAATGCGAGCCGTCTTCTTCGGTGTCATGCCATTCCTGGTCCTGTCTCTGCCATCGCTGATCATTACCACCCTGGTTCCGGCCATATCCAACGCGGCCTATCGACATCCCTACCAGATGCATCGGCTGATCACGGAATTTTATCCCTACCCGGCGGCGATTAATGATCTGGGCTGGGTGACTTACAAAAATTCCGCCTATGTTCTGGATTTGTGGGGGGTGGGATCGATCGAAGCCCTGCGCTGCGGAATCCAGCGCGACAGCTTGTCTTGCGTGGCCCGACTGGCCCGTGAAAAAGGCGTTCGTCTGGTGATGATCACCAGCGCCTGGTTTAAAAACGTCCCCGGCGTCTGGATAAAAATCGGCGAATATTATCCGGGGAAGAACCCGCCGCTGCTGGATCCCTTTGTCAGAGGAATCGTCAACCATGTTGATGTTTACGTCACCGATCAGCGCTACCGCCAGGAAGCGATCGAAGCAATCGGGGCATTCAACCGGACGCTTCCCCGGGGCGCGGAATTTATCTTCAGCCCGTCAGCAGACAACCCCGGATAAACGCCGAGGCCACGGCATCTGCCTCTTCCGGGTTGATATCCTCCCAGTGAATATCTTCGGGCAGGCCCCCGTTCCGCTTCAGGGCGTTTTGCACCGCCGGATGCGAGTAGATGTTGCCGGCCTGATAGAAGGGCAGTGAAGGAGTGGCGTTCAGCCAGTAATCATCCTTCCATATCCAGCGGACAAAGCCTTTGTTGATCAGGGAGCGGAAGCGGGTCAGGGTGCCGCTGGTGGCGTCCGAATAAAACGGTATTGACTCCCGGCGGTTCCATTTGAGCCAGGCCGAGGCAAACACCTCGTGGGCCAGGATATCCGTTGACGCGAAAACCAGGCCCTGCCCGGGAGCGACGACATGACCGTTGTCCGGCCCGAAATTCGCCAGCACGCGCCGGCCGGAGGAAATCAGCAGCCGCAGCCGGGAACGGATTTCGGGAACCTGATTGACCTCCTCGTACATGGCGTAAAAAGCGCTGCCGCCCTGATGAAACAACAGCCGGCTGTCTTCACGCAGAAAGCCCACTCCCAGCTTCATGCCGGAAGTGATGTCTCCCATGATATGAGAACCGACCCGGGGCAGGTACACCAGGTGATCGACCTGATCCAATATATTTGAAACATAAAGCGGACGGTCCCAGTGGGACGATCCTTCGGACCGGGTTTCCCGGTAAGCGTCATATCCGGCCTCCTCAAAAAACACCGGCCGCGCACCTGTCTCGTCTATCACCCGCAGAAGACCGGCCGACCGGCAGCACTCCCGGGAAGAGCCCCGTTTTGCCGCGGCGGTCCAGTGAACGGATTCCACGCCGCTCTGATCGCCCGCCAGTACCTGGCCGGCCCCTTTTTCATAAAGCAGCTTCACCACGCAGTAAAGCGACCAGGGATCGGAGGTGGCCGGGAACGGTTTGCCTGAATTCAGGGCCAGCTTGACCAGCACCCGGTCTCCGGGCCGCAGCCAGGAAAAATCCGTGGCGGCTTCGGCCGTTTTTTTAAACAGGTGGTAGTAGTCGGGGTGCCCCGCCCCGGGCACCCAGCAACTGGCCACGCACGGCTGGTATCCCGGCAGTCGATTCATGGCCTCCGGCATTCGGCCGGCTGAGCGGGGGTTGAGGCCAACGCACGACGGCATCATGCCGGCCGCGGCCATGACCGCCGTTGCCTTCAGAAAATCACGACGGGAAAATCCGTGTTCGATGGTCATACCGCCTCCGGACGAAACTCCGGAACGTTATTGATCCGGGTATGGCGCCATGATACATAAACGCAGGCAGTGAAACAAGTATCCATATTAACGAAAATACAAGTCCTCTCTCCTTAACGGAAACGACCGGATATGGCCCTGATCAGCATGCATGACGTGCGCTGGGGGTTCGGCGAACCCTATCTGCTGGACGGCATCAGCTTGAACATCGAGAAAGGCGAACGGGTCGGGTTGCTGGGCAGAAACGGTGTCGGCAAGACCAGCCTGCTACGGCTACTGAACCGGGAAATCCTGCCTGACGGCGGCGAGATTGTCCGACAGCAGGGGGTCCGGGTGGCCGTCCTGGAGCAGGATGTCCCCACCGGATTCACCGGCACCGTATTTGATGTGGTGGCGGGCGGACGGCGTCCGGCCACGGATGATGCCCAAAAAGATACGGGCACTGGAGACGAATGGACGCTGCGGCAGCAGGTCGAAAGCGTTCTGTTCCGGACCGGCCTTGACCCGGATAAACCGTTTGCCGACCTGTCGGCGGGCATGAAACGGCGGACCCTGTTCGCCCGGGCACTGGCCATGTCGCCCGACCTGCTGCTGCTGGATGAGCCGACCAACCATCTGGATATCGACAGCATCGTCTGGCTGGAGGATTTCCTCCTGCGCCAGGTCAAGACCCTGATGTTTATCACCCATGACCGGATGTTTCTGGAAAAAATCGCCACCCGGATCATGGAGCTGGACCGGGGTCGGCTGACCGCCTATGCCTGCGATTACAAGACCTACCTGCAGCGGCGGCGGGCGGAGCTGGAAATCGACGACCGTCACCAGCGCCATTTCGACCGTAAACTTTCCCAGGAGGAAGCCTGGATCCGGCAGGGCATCAAGGCCCGACGCACCCGCAACGAGGGCCGGGTGCGCGCCCTGGAGGAACTCCGGGCCGCGGCCCGCCGGCGCCGTGCCCGAATCGGCCTGGCGCACCTGGAAATGCAGGAGGCCGAGCGCAGCGGCCGGCTGGTCATCGAAGCCGAAGAGCTGACCTACCGTTACGGAGACCGCCCTATCGTCAAGGACTTTTCCACGACCATCATGCGCGGAGACAAAATCGGCATCATCGGGCCCAACGGCGCCGGGAAAACCACCCTCATCCGGCTCCTGCTTGGTGACATCGCCCCGGACAGCGGCACGGTCCGCCACGGCACCTGCCTGCAGACGGCCTTTTTTGACCAGCTCCGGACGGGCCTGGACGAGCAGAAGACGGTTGTCCAGAACATCTCCACGGACAACGACTATATTGTTTTCAACGGCCGCAAACGCCACGTGATCAGCTACCTTCAGGACTTTCTCTTTTCCCCCGAACGTTGCCGCACACCGGTTTACGTACTCTCGGGCGGAGAGCGCAACCGCCTGATGCTGGCCCGGCTCTTTACCCGGCCGGCCAACCTGCTGGTGCTCGACGAGCCGACCAACGACCTGGACGCCGAAACCCTGGAGCTGCTGGAAGAGCTGCTGTTTTCCTTTGACGGCACCTTGCTGCTGGTCAGCCACGACCGGAGTTTTTTAAATCATATTGTCACCAGCACCCTGGTGTTTGAAGGGCCGGGGCAGGTGGTCGAATACGCCGGCGGATACGATGACTGGCTGCTCCAGCGTCCCCGTCCGGAAGCCCTGCTGCAGCCCGAACCAAAGCCGGCGCCGGCCCGCCGCAAGCCGGAACAGGAAAAGACCAGACGACTGACCTTCGCCCAGAACCGGGAACTGGCGGCCCTGCCGTCCGAGATAGAGGCCCTGGAAGCCGAACTGGACAGCCTTCAGGCGGCCATGGCCGACCCGTCGTTCTACAAGCAGAGCCGGGAAAAAATCGTGGGGGAGCAGAACCGCCTCAAGGCCGTGGAAGAGCGCATCGCCGCTGCCTACCGCCGCTGGGAAGAGCTTGACGCGCTGCCGCGATAATGGAATAAATACATTTCGGACCTGGAAACGATCACGGATCAATTTCATCAGAGGCAAGGGACATGATGAGATTCTGGAAAATGGTTCTGACATTGTTTTTTCTGCCGCTGGCCCTTTCGTACCGGGCGGCGGGAGTTATCCTGGGAAAGGACCGGGCGAGGCGGCTGTTTTACGACGCCATCGTCGCCGGTTCGGCCCGGGTACTGGCCTGGAACATCCCGACCCTTAAAAATGGCCAGCCGTTTTCCGTGTTTTCAGACCGCTTTGCCCGGGTGCTGTCCCGTATGCCCTTTGAAACCATCCGGGTGACGATCCGAACCGCGGACACCTTCCAGATCAACATCACCCGCTGTCAGTTTGTCGAGGTGTTTGCTCTGCTGGGCATGCCGGAACTGACCCCGGCCCTGTGCCAGGGCGACGTGACCTTCTGTGACAAATTCCAGCCCCTGATCCGTTTTGAACGGTTTCATACCCTGGCCGCCGGCGACGGATTCTGCGACCACACCTATTATTTCAGAAACGACCGGGAGACCTGACCATGTTACGACGAATCGTATCCGCTCTGTTCATCGCCTACATCGCCGTTTCCTGCGCGGTGTTATATTGCGTGGCCCTGGCCATCTGGCTGCTGACGGTGCTGGTCGACCGGCGGCTGGCGATCCTGCACTGGTTCACCTGTCTGTGGGGCTCCATGTACATCTGGATCATGCCGGCCTGGTCGGTGACGGTGGTCGGCCGCGAAAAAATCCCCCGCAGGGGCAGCCGGGTGATCGTCTCCAACCATCAGTCCCAGCTGGACATCCTGGTCTGCTTCACGCTCTTTTTTCATTACAAATGGGTATCCAAGGAAGAGATGTTCCGGGTGCCGTTCATCGGCTGGAACATGACCCTGAACCGCTACATCCGTCTGCGCCGGGGCGACAAGGAGAGTATCATCAAAATGCTGGCCGACGCGGAAAAGGCCCTGGATCAAGGCAGCTCGGTCTTCTTCTTCCCGGAGGGCACCCGCTCCCCGGACGGCCGGGTGAAAGCCTTCAAGCCCGGGGCCTTTCACCTGGCCAGAAAGACCCGCAAGCCGATCCTGCCCATCGCCATCAGCGGCACCACCCGGGCGCTGCCGAAAAAAAGCATGAACTTTCACGGCTTTCACAAGATCCGGGTGACCATTCTGGATGAAATCCCCTACGAGGACTTTGCCGGCCTGACGGACGAGGAGACCGCCGAGATGGTCAGAACCCGCATCATCGAGCATGTGGACGACCACCACCGGAAACCGGATCCCGTCAGTTAACGAGTGTCCATCCAAGGCTATGAAAAGGGACACTGAACCGTTTCCAACCCAGTCCCGCCATGGCGGGATTGCGCAAGGTCAAGGAAAACAAGGGGTTTTGCGGAGGCGACCTTTTCGTACGCCGCACAAAAAGCCCCGCAGTTTGACGCAGAGATTGCGAAAAAAGGCCATTTATGGATGGAAACTAACGAGGCCCGGTCCGGGTTCACTATGGCGGCGTTTCTTTGGGCTTGCTTTCGTACAGCAGAAAGACGTCGGGATTCTTGACGGTGCCCCTGATCTTGAAAGGGATAAAAACGACGCTCTTTTCGCCCCGCCCCATTTTTTTCCCCACATAAGGGATCAGGGTCACAATGGAATCAATGGTTTTAAAAGGAGTAACATAGGCCACCAGGTCCATGGCGGTAGTCTTCAGATCGATAGTTCCCTTGAAAAAAATATTCAACCCTTCCCCGATAATCTTGGTCTCATCGATAGTCAGAATGTTGTCCGCGATTTTTCCCCTCACCTTGATGTCCGAAAAAGGATAGCCCAGGGTGAAAAATTTTTTAACCACGTTCAGCGAAATCAGGTCGGTCACGTTCAGCAGGGTAAAAATTTTCGAAAGAATCACCATCCCCTTCATGGTCCCATCTTTCACCCGGAAGTCGATATGACCGCCGGTCCAGCTACCCGGCGTCCCTTCGATGACCACGTCAAGGGAATACACCCCGGAAATTTTTCTGTCTTTTATCCCCAGGCAGTCCAGAAGCTGCTGGGCGTCGTTTTTTTCACGGGCGCCGGTCAGAAACGTCAGGAAGGTCTTTTCCGGCGGCAGACCAACCATTCCGGAGATGGCGGCGTCGCAGATGCTGCCGGTATTAATGGAAACGGAGACCCGGTTGCCCGGCTGCATCAGGTTGATCGTGCCGGTTAAATCATGGCCGGTGAACTCCCTGGCCGTTGAATCCATGATCGCCTGGGCCGTCGACGGCTCCGACTCGGGGTTGTATTGAAAAATATTGACGTCAAAGTTGATGGTTCCCGTCGCCGCCATACCGCTCAGTGTTGTAGACGCCGGTGAAGGAGACGGGGAGGAAGACGAAGAAGCGGCATCACGTTCTTTGAACAGGTTTTTTAAGTCGTTAGACAGCCGCTTCAGATTGGCGACTGAAATATACCCCGATCTGGCGTTCAGTTCGGTCCTGATCCCGGCGTCATCCGGAAAGTAAACACGCCCGTCAACAAAAACAAATTCGTCGTTGAGGTTAAGGTCCGCCTTCTTGATCTCAACAAAAGAGTCCTGGCCGGAAACTACAGTATTATTAATTGTAATACGGCTGTCTTTGATGAAGAAGGTGCTGCCCGATGCTTCCAGATTCCCCTTGAACCGGTGGGCGGAGGCATGGGAAAAATCATAGGCCAGTTCGCAGTCGCCGGTAATTTTTCCGTTGAGAAAGCGGTTGTTTTCCAGGATCGTATCCAGGCTCTTTTTCCGCAGGCTGCCGGAAAATCCCACCGTCAGGCCCGGAGACCGGCGCCGGTCAAGCGACAGCCGGACCTCGGCGGCTTCATCCGCCGAAGCGATGATCACCTTCTTCAGATTCACCCGGCCTTCGGCCACGTTCATATCCAGACGGCTGGTAACGCTGTCGGCGCCCTGCCCGGATACAATGGTCCCGTTCAGGGAGACGTCCTTTCCGTTGAAGACGATCGTTAACGGCTTCACCTGGCAGGGAGAGCGGGGAAAAACCATGTCCGGAATCCAGCCCTTTCCCCTGATCCATTGAGCCGTCTGCCGCTCGACGGTCCCGGTAACCGTCAGGGTTCCGGCAAAAGTCTTCCAGAGCGTATGCGAAAAATCGGCTTCCAGGGTCACCCGCTCGCCGGACATGTCCAAGGGTATGGATGGTAAAACGATCCGTTTGCTGCTGATCCGGGCGTCCGAGACCCTGACCCGGGCTTCGCCCGGCAGGAGGGGAGAGTCAATCGTCAACCCGTCGGTACTGACCGTGGCGTCATAGTTCAGCTTGCTGATATCCGTTATGGGTCCCCGGACCGTCACCTTTTTTACCTGAAGCGGACCGGAAACGGAGCGGATCACCGGCTCCAGAATTTGCCGGGCGGACGGGTACGCGATAACTTCCTTCAACAAGGGACCCGCGTCCAGGCGGGCGTCGATATCATCGATATCCAGCACTACCTTTTCTTTCCAAAAGACCGTGCCGCTGGTGTCATCAATCCGTTGCGATCCGATCTGGCCCTGAGCCCCTGCCCAGGTCAGCCGGTCGGGATAGATCGTCAGATCGCCGCGTTTGAATAAAATGGGTTCCTGCAAGCGCCCATACTCAATCCGGCCGTCCGATGACAGGATGTCGGCGTTAACTGCCAGGTGATGCAAATCGTCGCCGATTTCCAGGCGGCCCCTGGCCCGCCCTTTGACGCTGCTTATTTTCTGAAGTTCGTTGACGACCGTCTCTTTATGCTTGAGTAAATTGTTGGCCAGCCACCCGCGCAGTTCATCCAGATCGGCGTCCACATCCACGGCCAGCTGAAAAACGGGATCCCGGCCAAGACCCAGCCGGAAGCTGCCGTTCTTACCGGTGGACTTTCCCAGGCCGGCGGCCAGTCCCTGCCCGTTCAGGATGGCGTTTTCGATGACCACGGAACCGCGGCCGTGTTCAATGGGAAGGTCGATTTTCGGAACGCGGATGGAGACATCATCCGCCAGAGCCGAAATTTTCATGGCTTCCAGATGATTCAAATCCTCGGCATACCCCGTAAACCCATAATGCCCTTCCTTCACCCGGCCGCCCCTGACGATATCACATACTTTTTGGGCGACCCGGTGCTCCCCGAAAAGCAGGAGTACAATATCCCGGGCCCGGGTCAGGTCGATATTTTCACCGTCGATGTCCAGGCGCCAGTAATTTTTCAGAACGCCGGTCTCTTTCTGAAGCTGCCTTTTCACGCTGACCTGGGAAAGAATACGATCGGCAAAAGAAAACCGGCCGTCGGTTTTTACCATCAGACCGTCATGATGAAACCGGACGTCGGCGTTGATTCCGGTAATTTCCGTACGGGTTTTCTGCGCCGCCAGCTTATCCAGAAAACCGTCGGCAGGTAGCAGCAAATGACCGTCCTTGATCTTTAAGGAAAAAAATGGCGGCGGCGTTTTCTGGACTGCCCCGCTCTTTTCTTCGGTGTTCGCCGATGGTCGCAGGGATTTGACGACGATCACCGGCTGCTCCAGCATCATCCGGCCTGCGGACTGCCATTTAATCAACCCGACGATATCCGGATAAACAATACCGTGGGGAAAAGAAACGTCCAGGCGGGAATGGGACAACCTGGCCTGATACAGAGACACCCGGGGAAACGGAAACCATTCCCAGGCGATCCTGTCAAAATCAGCCTTGATGCCGTATTGAACGTCAAGCGCTGATTTAAAGGCGACCTGAACCGGTTTCAGGCTGATGGCGTGGGGCAGGGCGACAAGCAAAACCCCCAGCAGGATCAGGCCGGGCACGAGAATTCTGACTGCTCTTTTCATAAAACCACACTATCGTGAATACCTCGCAGCGGCTCGGGATCTTCAGGCCGGACTGCTGATTTTTTAATGTTGGGCACCTGTAAAAAATTGCCTTTGGGCTCGGTGTCGGCTTTGTGCTCAAATTTTAATCGTCGAAATACTTCAATGTATTCCTCCGATTAAAATTATCGCCCGCCTTGACCTCGAACCAAAATTCTAATTTTTAGAGATGCCTGTTGTCTTTACGGAATGGCTTTTACTCCGGAGCCCTTATCATTAGCAAGGCCGGGTGGTGATGTCAACATTTTCGCCAGCAGCAGCTGGCCGGCCAGAACGGCAGCGATCGGCTCGCAGATCAGCGTGACAAAGCCGATCAGCCGGATTTCATGGCCATAGGTTCCGGGGATAAGACGTAGCAACTCCGTTTCCGGCCACAAAAATCCGATCAGGATGAAAAATCCGCCGACAGGCGGAGCGCCCAGGGCGATGATGAACCCCGGCAGGCGATTGTTGATGAGGGCGACGGCGGCCAACAGATAGCCGGGGATGGCGAACAGGAAGAATATCCAGACCCACCAGAAGACCGGCTGGTTGTCGCGGACTGCACCGTAAAGACCGGCGGCGTGCATCAGGCCGCCCGTGGCGATCATGGCGGCGGTCAATCCGCGGGTAAGGTCCACGTAAGGCAGGGGCAGAAGAGTGTTCCCCTCAACGCTCGCTTCTTTCATAAGAATTTTCCCCTTTTGCGGTTGAAACAATTTGCCCGTTTTTTTGTCAACGTCGACAAATAAAATACAATTATTTTATTTTATTGTTATTATTTATGAAAGAACCGCCCGCGACCTGTCAAAAATAATTTTTATATGGCCGGCAAAAGCGGCCATGAAAAATCGAACCTGTTGCCAGAACCTCCGGGAAAGTATACAACAACCCAGGCAAATACGGAAAATATTCAGAGTTGGAGAACATCATGAAAAAAATCTGCTGTCTATTGATTCTGACGATCTGCTGTCTGGTGTCACCCGCCCTCCCGGAGTCACCCAACATGTGCGATACCGGCGGCTGGGAGCTGGTCATGGACAAAAACGGCATCAAAGCGTATTCGCGCAAGGTCGAAAACTCGGGCATTTTTGAATTCCGGGCCGTGATGGTGGCTGACGCACCACCCGAAGTCGTCGCCGAAATGTTGCGTGACGTGCCCGCCGACCCCCAGTGGCTGCCGTACTGCAAAGAGGCGTACGTTATTGAAAAAGAAAGTCTGAACGATTTCACTACCTACTTTTCTTTTGACCTGCCCTGGCCCGTGACGGACAGAGACCTGGTCATGAAGACGAACACGGCCTACGACTATGATCACGCCAGGGCCGTTACCAACCTTTACCGTACCGAAGTGGCCTCCTGTCCGCCAAAGGCGGATCTTATCCGGGTGCCCGAGATGACCGGCCAGTATGTGTTTGAATTCGTGACCCGGGAAAGGACCGGCATCGTCCACACCTATCGCATCGACCTGGCCGGCAGCCTGCCGGAATGGATGGCCAATTATTCCAGCCAGTACAATATTTATAATACCTTCATGAACATGAAAGAGATGTTCAAAAAAGAAAAGTACATCGAGCTTGGCAAAACCTCTCCGGACCGGGAGCTCTGCGATAAGTATTTCGCGGATAAACAGCAGGTAAAAAAAGTCCTGGTAGCCAGGCTCCGGGAGTTTATCCGGGACTCCGATTTTGTAGACATGATCCGGGACAGCCCGGTCATTGACGACATGCTCCGGGAAGACAAGGGAGAAATCAGCGAGACCCTGCTGTACGGCTGGGGTTCCGAAGAGAGCAAGAAAAAGGCCATCCGGGTGGTGATGAAAATGTTTTTGTCCGGGACGACCCGGGATGAGCAGTTGATCAAAACCATGCTGCGTGATGACAACCTGGTCGGCGTCATCCTGTGCGGGCCTTATCCCGGTGGAAAGACCGGCCGCCAGATCATCGACGGTTACCTTAAAAGCGGCGGCAAAAACGAAAAGTAAGAAGATAATACCAATTTCAAATCAAAGATGATCGCAAGGCGGCCAGGAGGAGGCGACGCAGGCGTATTGTAATACGTCGAGGAGCCGACGACGCAGCCAACACAGCGAGCGCTTTGATTTGAAATTGGTATAATTACCAGGCGGGAACCATCCCTTCCCGTGCCAGCTGACCGTCGGAATAACCCAGGTTGAAATCAACCGTTCCCTTGGGCATGACCGGCGGACCGGAAAATCCCTGCCGGAAACCGCTGTCATAATCAATTGTATTCTGCGCCTGTTTGAGCTTAAGGCGATAAGCGCGCCAGCCGACCAGAGATTTGTCCGCTTCCCCCCCAACTTTTTTCCCCTGTGGATCAAAATTATTTTTGACAAAAACAGCTACACTGCCCCACCAGGCCTTCTCCACCTGACCCAAAAATAATTTACGTTTAAGAAAAAACACACCTGTGTCACCCTTGGAAAGCGCGGGATCAAAATCCTCCAGGGTGCCCCTCGATATCAGGGTAAAGGTGTACTCGGCCTGCTCACCTTCGCCCTTTAAAAACACTTCCGGCTTTATGGTGACCTCATCCTGATCCCCCTTGGCGGCCACGTTCAACACCTGGGCCATGACGATCAGATCCGCCTTGTCATATAGCTCCGTCAGCGTGATCGGTCCGATCGAAGAGGCAAAGGCGGTTACCGCCAGCACCGCCGGAATAAGAACGTGAATTGCTGTGATTAGGCCTTTTTTTTTCATCCGGGTCATCCTCCGTTTTATATTGTCCGCCAACCCGTTCTGCCATTTTTGGGGCTTTTCATGAATCATAACCAATCACAGTCATTTGCGATTTGCAACTATTTGGCGTTTTAAGAAAAATCGACTATCTTTTTTTGTCTCAACTGTATCGACAATTGTAACGAAATACACCGCCATCATGCGGCCGGTGTCACTTTTTTACCCGGTTATACCCCGATCGAAAATCAGCAATGGATATTTTTTCCCCGCCCGGCAGACAAAACATCTATCTTTAGCTGTTATTTTCTTGAGCTGCCATTCTCGAATCTTCACCATTTCAATTTGTTATCAGAATATACCACATTGTGGCATATGATATGCTTTCTTTATTTTCAGCATAACTGCGCTCCCGCCCGGAAAGGGCGGGTTTGCGGATGTGCTGAAATTATGGGGCATGGTATTAACCTGTATACTCCAAGGGGGTCAAAACACCCCCTTGGAGGGGAGGTGTTAAAATGTACAGAGCCAACAATATATATAATGAACCTGTTTTTGAACCGGCATGCGGCCTGTCAACCGAATCAGCGGAACCGGATACAGAAAGAATCCCTGGTCGCCCATGTAA
Organism: Thermodesulfobacteriota bacterium; assembly: GCA_040753795.1. Lineage (NCBI taxonomy): Bacteria > Pseudomonadati > Thermodesulfobacteriota > Thermodesulfobacteriota bacterium. The sequence goes on along the minus strand of JBFMDX010000001.1, from coordinate 139,354 downwards.
ACAAGATGGGACCTGCCAGTTGATATCGGCATCTGAAGTCGACCGGGAAAAGACCAGGCAACCCGGTAAGCGAAACGGCTGCATCGGTAAATGGATGAACCAGCCACTTAATGAGGCATTAAATCAGTCTCCTGACTTATGCCATCGCAATAAACAGTAAAAAACCTCTTTCACAAGCGGGAAACAGGCTGATGCCGGCTTCCCGCCTTCTTGTCATCTTTTCCTCCCTTTAAAAAAACACACAATAAAACACAAATATGGCCAAACGATCTGATTTGGTGTATGATAATTTTTATTTTGTGTAAATAGACTTCTGACGGCTGATTTGAGCGTAGATTCCCTTTCAGATCGGCCGAACGGCAGAAAATAGATGGCACCTGCTTACCGTTGGTTTTGACGTTGTTCATATGCCGCTGATTGATTCATACATATTAACCGATACCGGCACACGGAATCAGATGGAAGACCGGTACAACCTGTCTTTGAGCAACAAAACCGGGATGATCCTCGGCGGGGTCTATGACGGACACGGCGGGCCCGATGTGGCTGAAAACGCGTCCAGAATTATCCCCAAAGAGGTGGTGATGCAGGCCCGCAACGGCGTCAACATCAAGGACGCGTTCAAAAAAGCGTTCCGGGTGGCCTCCTGTGAAGGCAAGCATTTGTACATCGGGAGTACGGCCCTGGCGTTTTTGATCCAGGGGCGGACCCTGATTGTGGCCAATGCCGGCGACTGCCGGATGCTGCTTATCGATGAAAATCATAATACACAACTGACCACCGACCACCGTGTCACCAACCAGGACGAATTTAACCGATTAATAGCCGCCGGGGCGACGATCAAGGGAAACCGGGTTTTCTACGATGAGTTCGGTCTGAATATTTCCCGGGCTCTGGGCGACCTGGCCATGAAAAAGATCGGTGTCACGGACGAACCGGACGTGGGGGTGTTCAAACTGCCGGAGCGATACATCCTGATTGCCGCCACGGACGGCCTCTGGGGCTACCTGAAGAATCACCAGGTCAGCAAAATCGTCAAATTCGATCTTTCCGCTGAAGAGATTGGGCGGGAACTGATCCGGATCATCAAAATAAAATCCCGCAAATATAACTATCTGGACAACACCACCCTGATCGTCCTGAAAAAAGACTGATCCGTTCGCACGGGAATGTCATTATCCTCGGACGCCTGGCCATGCCCGAATCCGCCGGCGGCAATAAACGGCGTCCTCCTTTCATCCGTAAAAGTTGTTCTTCTTACCGGAGCCTTTGAACTCGATGCTAAACTCTTCGCCCAAGGCAACGAGACCTCAACTCCGTCAAGAAGGGCACACCTTATTCCCTTTGGCCTGCCCGTTATTGCCTTGACATCAGCCGGGCATCCTCGTAGAATTTGTTTTCTAATGTTATCAAGAATATATAATGATATCCAAAGGATATATCCGCAAAGGAATCGGCCATGTTGCAGAATCTGAAACAGTTCATCGCGGCGTTGGAGGCAAAGGGCGATTTGAAGCGCGTGAGCGTTGAGGTGGACCCGAAGCTGGAGATCACCGAGATCGCCGACCGGGTGTCCAAGGCGCGCGGCCCGGCCCTGCTGTTTGAGAAAGTGCGGGGCTACAAGTATCCGGTGCTGATCAACGCCTTCGGCAGTGTCGGCCGCATGGAGATGGTATTTGACAACCGCCCTGTTGACGCAGTGGCGGCAAAGATTGAAACCCTGCTCAAAACCAAGCCGCCGGAAGGCATTGCCGGAAAGATCAAGACGTTGTTCACGTTAAAGGAAGTGGCCGACCTGTTTCCCAAAAAGGTCAAATCCGGCCCCTGTCAGGAGGTGATCCTTGGTCCGGACAGCGGGCTGCTGGACCTGCTGCCGATCCTGACCTGCTGGCCGGGTGACGGCGGACCGTTTGTGACGTTGCCGGTCGTCATCACCAAGGACCCGGACACCGGTACCCAGAACCTGGGCATGTACCGCATGCACAAGTATGACAAGGCCACCACCGGCATGCACTGGCAATATAATAAGGACGGGGCCCGGCATTATGACAAGAGCCGCAATGCCGGCCGGCGCCTGGAGGTGGCCGTGGCCCTGGGCGGGTCCCCGGCCGTGACCTACGCGGCTACGGCGCCGCTGCCGCCGGACGTGGACGAGATGATGCTGGCCGGGTTTGTCAACAACCGGGCCATCGAGATCGTCAAGGGGAAAACCGTGGACCTGTATGTGCCGGCGGAATCGGACTTTGTCATCGAGGGTTATGTGGACCCGGCCGAGGAGCGCATCGAAGGCCCCTTCGGGGACCACACCGGCTTTTACTCGGCCGCGGACATGTACCCGGTCGTTCACGTCACCTGCGTCACCTGCCGCAAAGAAGCCGTCTACCCGGCCACGGTGGTGGGCAAGCCGCCCATGGAGGACTGCTACATGGCCAAGGCCACGGAGCGGCTGTTTCTGCCCATGCTCAAGATGGTGGTGCCGGAAATCGTGGACATGGAACTGCCCTTTGAAGGCGTCTTTCACAACTGCGCCCTGGTCTCCATCGACAAGAAGCACCCCGGCCAGGCCAAGAAGGTGATCAGCGCCCTGTGGGGCCTGGGCCAGATGTCCTCGACCAAGTTCATCGCCGTGTTTGACAAGGATATTGATCTGCGGGATTCGTCCACGGTGGTCTGGAAGCTGTTAAACAACGTCGACCCGAGGCGCGACATCCTCTTTTCCGAAGGGCCCCTGGATGCTCTGGATCATTCCGCGCCGTTTGCCAATTTCGGCGGAAAAATGGGTTTTGACGCCACCCGCAAAACCAAAGAGGAAGGCATGGGCCGGCCCTGGCCCGAAGAAATCGTCATGTCGCCCGACATCCGCGAAATGGTTTCCCGGCGCTGGAAGGAATATGGATTTTAAGACGTTTTCCAAGCTGATCATGATCGAGCAGACTTTGTTCGCGCTGCCGTTTGCCCTGCTGGGGGTGCTGTTTGCCGGGGGCGGGACCTTCGGGGATTGGGTCTGGGTGGCGGTGGCCCTGGCCGCGGCCCGGACCGCCGGCATGTCTTTCAATCGCGTCATCGACGCCGACATCGACGCGAAAAATCCGCGCACGGCCGAGCGGGCCCTGCCAAAGGGTGACGTCAGCCGGACGGAGGTGTGGCTGACCGCCCTGGCCGCCTGCCTGATCTTTGTTTTCGCGGCCTGGATGCTCAACCCCCTCTGCTTTTACCTGTCATTCGCCGGGGTGTTTCTTCTGTTTACCTACTCCTTTTTCAAGCGGTTTTCGTCCTCGTCCCATTTCTACCTGGGCCTGATCGAAGCGGCCGCGCCCATCGGCGGATTTCTGGCTGTGACCGGCGAATTCGCCTTTCTGCCGTTTGTCCTGGGCTTTATCATTCTGGCCTGGATCGCGGGACTTGATATCGTGTACGCCCTCCAGGACCTGGAGTTTGACCGCGGCCACGGCCTGCATTCCCTGCCGGTCACCCTGGGCAAAGAGCGGGCCCTGCAGGTGTCGGCCCTGTGCTATGGCGGGTCAATAGCGGCCATGATTCTGGCCGGGCTGATGAGCGGGCAAAAAGGGCCGTACTGGACCGGGTTGATCGCCATTGCCGCGATATTCGTTTACCAGCAGACGTTGGCCCGGAAGCCGGACATCAAAAGGGCGTCATTGATAATCTTTAAAATCAATGGCTGGGTGGCGCCGATATTGTTAGCCGGGGCGTTGATGAGTTATGTGGTTAAGTGATTAAGTGGTTAAGTGGTTCAGGTGTTAGGGTGTTAAAATTGAAATGTAGGGGCGGCCTTCAGGCCGCCAGCGAAAAATGGAAGGCTGACGCCTTCCGCTACATGTTTTACGGATTCAGAGGAAGGAGCGAGCGATGATTGTCGTGGGCATATCCGGGGCCAGCGGGCCGATCATGGGCATCCGCCTGATCGAAGAACTGCTGCGGTCAAAGGAAGAGGTCATGGCCGTGGTGTCGCCGGCCGCCCGGCAGATCATCGGACACGAGTTACCGGAGGCGGGCGCCAAATATCCCGGCCTGTCCGGCATCATCAAAAAACGCGGCCGGGTGAAAAAGACGGCCGGACTGACCGAGTATGACAACACCGATTTTTTCGCGCCCATGGCCAGCGGCACGGCTAATTTTGAGGCGGTGGTGGTGGTACCCTGTTCCATGAAGACCCTGGCCGCCATTGCCGCCGGGTTTGCCGACACGCTTATCACCCGGGCCTGCGACGTGGCCTTGAAAGAAAAACGGCGTTGCGTCATCGTTCCCCGGGAGACCCCGCTGAACCTGATTCACGTGCGGAATCTTTACCAGGCGGCTCAAGCCGGCGTGGAGATCCTGCCGCCGGTGCCCGGTTTTTACACCCGGCCGGAAACCGTGGATGACGTGGTCGATTTTATCGTGGGAAAAATTTTAAGCCTGCTGGAAAGAAAACATACGCTCTTTAAGGAATGGGGGAGCGAATAGAAGATACAACATGCCGTTACCCGATATCATACAAAGCCGTGATCTGAAAAGCATCGCCAGGAAGGTAGAGGAAGACCGGCCGATCTCTTCGGCCGACGCCCTGACCCTGCTGACCGCCAGCGACATCCTCGACCTGGGGGCCATGGCCCACCACATCCGCACGCGGATGCACGGCCGGACCACCTACTACGGGGTCAACCGGAACCTGAACTATACCAACATCTGTGAACTGCGCTGCCCGTTATGCGCTTTCTCAAAAGACCCGGGAGAGGAAGGCGCCTACCTTCTTTCTCTGGACGAGATTGAAAAGACTGTTTCCCGGGCAGTAACGGACGGGCTGGATGAAATTCATATTGTCGGCGGTCTGCACCCGGACGTGACCCTGGATTACGCCGAAGAGATGATCCGCACCGTGCGACGAGTCGGGCCGGGCCTGTTTATCGTGGCCTTTACCGCCGTGGAGTATGACTACTTCGCGCAAAAAAGCGGCCTGCCCGTGGAGCAGGTGCTAAAACGGCTGATTGCGGCCGGCGTCAACTCCCTGCCCGGCGGCGGCGCGGAAATTTTCTCCCCGGACATCAGAAGCCGGATCGCCCCCAAAAAGATCTCCGGTGACCGCTGGCTGGAGGTGATGCGGACGGCCCACCACCTGGGGCTCAAGACCAACGCCACCATGCTGTACAATCATGTCGAAAGCTCCGGCAACATCGCCGACCACCTGCTTCGGATCCGCAAGCTCCAGGATGAGACCGGCGGATTCAAGACCTTCGTGCCGCTGCGGTTTCACGGGGCCAACACCGGCGTGCGGGAAAAGAGAACGGTCTCCGGTTATGATGACATCCGCGTCTATGCCACGGCCCGGATCGTCCTGCACAACATTCCCCACATCAAAGGGCTGTGGATGTATTTAGGCGACAAGATCGCCCAGGTGATGCAGCATTTCGGCGTGGACGACATCGGCGGGACTTACCATCAGGAAAAAGTGGTCCATGCCGCCGGCGCGGCCACTCCGGATTACGGGTCGGAACCATTTCTGCGGCGGCTGATCGAAAACGCGGGATTTGAGCCGAAACGCGCCACGGCGGGATATTCATCATGAAACTGGGCTATATTGATTTTTTAAACTGCTATCCGTTCTACTATCACATGTTCGAAAAGGCGCCGGTTCCCGGCGTGACGGTGGTGCCGGGGTACCCGGGCAAGTTGAACGCCATGATGGCGGCCGGCGACCTGGACATGGGTCCCATCTCTTCGGCCACCTGCGCCGACATTCATGACGACATCATGGTGCTGCCGGACTTCTGTTTAAGTTCAATCGGTTATGTGGGTTCGGTCTCGCTGGCGTCGCAATGCCCCATCGAGGAACTGGACGGAAAAATCGTGGGCGTGACCAGCGCCTCCCACACGTCGGCGGTACTGCTCAAAACCCTGCTGAAAAAATACTATCAGGCCGATCCGACCTATGTCACCACCGCCCCCCGGCCCACGCTGGATGGGTTGGACGCGGCCCTGCTCATCGGCAACGACGCCATGGTCTGCGCCACCCGGCCGGTCCCTTACCGCTACGATTTGGGCGACCTGTGGTTAAGGAAGACGGGCTACCCGGTGGTCTTTGCTGTATTCGTCGTCAGGCAGGACGCCGTGAAGCGTTTTCTGCCGGAAATAAAGGCGGTCATTGATTCTTATCATCTGTCTCTGGATTGCCTCAAGCAGCAGAAGGAGCTGGTCATTCGCAAGGCCGCGCAAAAATATGAGGACGTGTTATACGACCTGGATGAATACTATAAAACCTTGAAATTTGAATTTACCGACCGGTTGAAAGCGGCTTTGATGTTTTATTTTGAACAGGCCGCGGGACTGGGATTGATTAAGACGGTAAAAGAGTTAAAAGTTTTAAGTGATTAAGTGGTTAGGTGGTTAGGTGGTTATAAACAACGAGCTTTGTGAAAAAATATACGCGGGCAAAAGATTGACGCCGATGGAGGCACTGGAGCTGTTTGGCTGGGACCTGATCGATCTGGGAAAAGCCGCGGATTTCAGGATGCGCCTGGCCCATCCGGAGAACACGGTCGGATTCATCCTTGACCGGATCATCAACTTTACCAATATCTGCCGGGCCGGTTGCGCCTTCTGCGCCTTTCACGCCCGGGCCGGCCTGATCGACCCGTATGAACTTTCCTTTGAGGAGATCGAAGCGAAGATCGCGGCCCTGATGGAGGCGGGCGGCACCCAGGTCATGCTCCAGGGCGGCCTGCATCCGGATTACGGACTGAAGCAGTACACGCAGCTGCTGGAAAATGTGAAAGCCCGGTTCCCCGGCATCTGGCTGCACTCCTTTTCGCCGGCCGAGGTGATCCATATCAGTGAAAAAGAAGAGATGCCCGTCAAAGGCGTGATCGGCGCCCTGAAGAACGCCGGGCTGGATTCCATGCCGGGCGCCTCCGACCTGCTGGTGGATCGGATCCGCAACACCGTCAGCCCGAAAAAACTGACTGTTTCCCAGTGGAAAGAAGTCATGACCGCCCTGGCTGATCAGGGCCTGCCGTCATCAGCCACCATGACCTACGGCATGGGCGAAACCATTGCCGAAAAAATCGAACATCTGGTGGTAGTCCGTGAAGTGGCCGACCGGACCGGCAACATTCAGGCCTTCATCCCCTGGTCTTTCTCCCCTGCCCGGACCCGCCTTGAGCATATCGTCCCGGCCACCGGCGTGGATTATCTCAAGGTCGTGGCTATTTCCCGGATCTTTCTGGACAACATCCGCTATATCCAGGCCGGCTGGCTGACCGAAGGGGTGCGGCTGGCCCAGATCGCTCTCTCCTTTGGCGCCAATGACATGGGCGGCGTGCTTACCGAAGAACTGGTCGTCAAGGCCACGGGGGTAACCACCACCTCGTCCCGCGACGAGATGATCGCGCTGGTTAAAAACGCGGGGAGGGCGCCGGTGCAGAGAGATTCCTTATACAAAATTGTTCACAAGTACTGATATAGCCAGTTGAACGCCAGCATGATTAAAGGATTCAAGGATTCGAGGGGTCAAGGGGTCAAGCGACTGGAGGGATAAAACATCTTGTTTGAGTGACCAGGGAGGGTCGAAGAAATGTTAAAGAACTATAAAGAGCTGAAGGTGTGGCAAAAAGCGTACGCGCTATGCTTGGATGTATATAAACTGACAACGGCCTTTCCGGGTGATGAAAAATATGGTTTGCGACTACAGATAAGAAGATCGGCTGTTTCTATCCCGTCTAATATCGCGGAAGGATACGGCAGAAGAACAACCGCTGATTATATCCGGATGCTTTACATTGCTTATGGTTCGGTTTGTGAACTGGAAACCCAGATTCTGTTAGCCGGGGATTTAGGCTTTATCAGAATAGACAACTTTAACCGAACAAAAACTGATATTTCAGAGATTGAAAGGATGCTGAAAGCTTTGATAAAATCTCTCGAACAGAAATCAATTGAGGTCTGATGCCTGTGTTTTCACTATCGCTAAAAAACATGGGGCCTCTAACCCTTGGTCCATCGAACCTTAGAATGCTTCTGTTCCACACCCTTGAACCCTTGAACCCTCGAATCCTTGAACCCTTCTAATCCTATGCAAGAATATACTTACAAGATCAACAACGATTCCCCCCAGGAGAAAAAGCGGTTCGTGCGCGGACTGTTCGACGCCATCGTGCCCACCTACGACCTGCTCAACCATGTCTTGTCTTTCGGCACGGACATTGTCTGGCGAAAAAATATTTTCAGACATATTCAGAACGTGAAAGGCAAAGCCGTCGTTGACCTGGCCTGCGGCACCGGCGACCTGTCGCTGTTACTGGACAGGCACGGCGCCGCCGTGGCGTCACTGGATTTTTCTCTGGCCATGCTGGAAAAAGGCGTGCGGAAAAAAGCCATCCGCCACTTTCCCGTGGCCGGCGACGCCGCCTGCCTGCCTTTTGCCGACAACGCCTTTGCCGTGGCCACCATCGCCTTCGGCATCCGCAACATACCGGACATCAACGTGTTCATGGGCGAAGCCTTCCGGGTGCTGGCGCCCGGGGGCGAACTGGTCATCCTGGAACTGACCCGGCCGGCCAACCCGCTGATACGTTTCGGATACACCCTGTACCTGACCCGGCTGCTGCCGGTTATCGGCGGTCTGCTGTCGGGTCACCGCCAGGCCTATCAGTATCTGGCCCGGACGATTTCCACTTTTATCAGCCCGGAAAACATCCGGAAAATGCTACTTGAACACGGGTTCGCGTCCACCCGGCTGATTCCCCAGTGTTTCGGCGTGGCGGCCATCATCATCGCCAGAAAGGAAACGCCATGACCCGATTGAGCCTGGCGTTCTCGCCCTGCCCCAACGACACCTTCATGTTTCATGCCCTCCTGCACGGCCTTGTCGACACCGGCGGCCTGGAATATGCTGCCCATCTGCATGACATCGACGAGCTTAACGAATTTGCTTTTTCGGGACTTTTTGACGTGACCAAGATGTCCTTCTTCGCCTACCTGAAGCTGCAGGACAACTACCGGCTGCTGGACGCCGGCGCGGCCCTGGGGTTCGGCTGCGGCCCCCTGCTGGTAGCCCGCAACCTGGAGGCGTTCTCGCCGGACGCCACCATTGCCATCCCGGGAGAGATGACCACGGCCAGTCTCCTGCTGCAGCTGTGGAACCCGGGCATCCACCACACGGTGGTAACCCGATTTGACGACATTCTCCCGGGCGTGGCCCGGGGTGTTTATGACGCCGGCCTGATCATTCACGAAGGCCGGTTTGTTTATCAGAATTACGGCTGCCGGAAGATCGTGGACCTGGGCCAGTGGTGGGAGGAAGAAACCGGCCTGCCGATTCCGCTGGGGTGCATCGCCGTCAAAAAAGCGTCACCGGCCATGGATCACCGTGAGGCCATACAGACAGACATCCGGCAATCCATTCAATACGCCGTCAACCATCCGGAAACGTCCCGGGATTTTATCAGAAAACACGCCCAGGAAATGGACGACCAGGTTATCGACGGGCATATTCAACTGTACGTCAACCCCTTTTCCCTGGAACTGGGGGAAGTGGGCGAGGCGGCGATCTGCAAACTGGAGGAGATGGCGCTGTGGGCGGACATTCTGTGACCCTGATTATCATGGCCACCATGCTCGAGGCCAAACCGTTTGTGTCCGGATTGGGGCTGGAGGCTGTTTCGGAAAAGCCCTTTCCGGTCTTCAAAAGCAACAACCGGGTTCTGGTGATTTCCGGTATCGGCAAGGCCCATGCCGCGGCCGCCACCGCTTTTGGCTGCGTCTTGTTCAAGCCGTCGCGTGTCATCAATGCCGGGGCGGCCGGCGCCCTGGAAACGGGCTATCCGGTCGGCGCCATGGTTCAGATCCGTCACATCGTCGAACACGACCGGCCGGATATTTTCACCGGCCGGCCCGTCAGCCACCAACCGGATATGGTGGCGGGTGGCTTGGCCGCCGCCGTTCTGGCCACCGGCGACCGTCCGGTGATCCAACCGGCCGACCGGAAAGCGCTCTCGGTCCTGGCCGGACTGGTGGACATGGAAGCGGCGGCCGTGGTCCAGACCTGCCGGACCCTGGCCGTACCCTGCCATATATTCAAATTCGTCAGCGATGAACCGGGCCATACCAACGGCCTGGACATTATCAACAACATCCGCGCCTTCCGGACGCCTTTTTTTGAGTTTATCAACACTTTTGTCCTGGAACATCCGGTTTAACGGAACCTCCCTTGATTTTCATTGAAAAAGTTGTCTTGAAGTCGTAAGGGTATCGTTAACAGCAAAGGGAGGGAGCAAATTGCACATGCGGGGGATATTTCTGTTCGACCGGTGCGGTCGTTTGCCAAAAAATAAAACCATAACCACCTTACCGGCAGTGACGAAGATATTTTGGCCGTCGAAAATCTGCGTGCTTCTCTGTTCCATATTTCTGGTTGCGGCGGCCTTTCCAACCGTCGCGGAAGAGAATACCGGCCAACCGGAAGGGACGCAACCGATTTTGATCAGCGCCGCCATCACGGACTGCGGCGCGGTCATGAACGGAGAAAGAAAGAGGAGCGGACTCTCGGTTCGCCCCTTCCTGGAAGACTGGACGGGTTTCGTGGCCGTGAAAAACACGGGCACCACCTTCATCGATCATTTCCGGATCAGTTTTTCCTGCCCCATGAAGGGATCGGACGCCATGAAAATCGACCTGGTCTCCCCGGACATTCCCGCCTGGCTCTGGAAACCCTTTGCCGGAGACATGATCAGCCTGTGCACCCGTGGCATGGACTTTGTCTTCACAGGCGGCGAGGTGAAGATGCTCGACGCCGCCACCGGCAACCCGATAACGGTCTCCGGCGTCTACCCTTCGCAGCCGCTGAAGCCGGAGGGGCTTCCGCCCGGAGAAACGGTTCTGGTTGAATACACCGAACCCTACAGCGCCTGCATCGAAGGTTTTGTCCACAGCATCGCGGCGCGAAAGCATATGGACATCCGCACCGAAATCATGGACCGCGAAAACAACGTCATGCACATGATCGCCAGAAACTACACCATCGTTTTTCTGACCTTCGATCAGATAATTGCCGCCATTACCTTTAAGGGGAAAGGGGAACACGGCGCCTGCTCGCTGGAACTGACCATCGATGATCAATTATACGACTCCATTCCCTGGGTCGCCTATGAGTGGAAGTAAAAAGGCCTCCCGCGCCATATCCGGCACCAAGACTATTTATTGACAAACCACAAAAAGATGGTATTTTGTTTATTTTTTTGAGAATATGCTCATAACAAACACGCCGGGAACGGTGCACCGAAACCGGACATCCCGGACTGACATCAAGAGCGAGCAAAATGAAAGGGAACAACATGAAAAAAGTAGTCGTAGTGGCCTGCGGCGCATACATGGATAACGGCTATGGCTGCCCCGGAGAATGGCGCTGCCTGAAAGCGGCAGCCATGGGTGACGGCTCTTTCGGCGAACCGGCCCAGGTGCTGGCCTTTGTCAAATGCACCTGCCCGGGCCGGCCGACGGTCGCCAACGTGGGCATGGCCATCAAGGCTCTGGAGATAAAGCCGGACGCGATTCACTTGAGTTCCTGCATGGCCAAGGCGGTTCCCGGTTGCCCCTACACGAACCCGGAAGAAATGGCCAAAGCCCTGGAGGATAAGTTCGGGATCAAGGTTATCGCCGGCACCCACAGCTATACATAATCCCGATTCCAAATCAAAGCCCTCTCTTCGTCGGCTCCTCGGCTTATTACAATACGTTTGCGTCGCCTCCTCCTGGCCGCCTTGAGATCATCTTTGATTTGGAATCGGGATAATATGTCCGTTTTACAACTGCGGCTCGAGAATGGTGATGTTGTTGCGCTTGAGAAATTCCTGAAAGCCGTAAACATCGCTGCCCATGAACGTCATCCTGACGGCCCCGGCCGGGCAGTTATTGACGCAGCCGAGGCAGACCAGGCAGCGGTCGCGATCGATCGTTTTTTCGGACAGGTCGATGGCATCGACGGGGCAGTTGTCCCGGCATAAGCCGCATTCAATGCAGGTATCTTTATCAATATAATGCCGGCCAATCATCAGCCGGGTAAACCAGACCTGGGGCAGCAATCGGGTCAGGGAGTCCAGCCCGAACTCCCGGTCGATTTCATGGCTCTGGCCCGCGCGGACCTTCTCGAGCAAATCGGCGGCAAACCGCCGCGCCCGGGCGTAAGTTTGTTCATTCGGCCGGTCTTTATATTTTAATGTCCGTTTTTCATTTCCCATGGACCAGGTCGGCGCAAAAGTCGACATGTTACCGTATGTGTCCATGCCCCCGGGAACGGCGCCCTTTCGGGCCAGTTCCTCCAGTAGCCCGCAGGCGGTATGATGCTGGCCGTCACCATGACCGCCATAGGTCACATAAGCCGCCACCGGAATGCCTGCCAGGGAAGGCAGGGCCCGGATCCAGCGGCGGAGGTTGACGGGCACATCCATATAATAAACGGGCGTGCCCAGCGCGATCAGGTCGTAGCCGGCCAGGTCGGAAGAATTGATGTCGCGGTAATCGGTCAGGTCAACGGACAGCCCGGCCCGGATCCATTCGCTTCCGATAATTTTGCCGATCCGCCGGGTATGCCCCGTCTGACTGTACCAGGCAACCAGTGCCCGGCGGGGAGAACGGGTTTTGAGGCCGGGATGGGATTTAACCGGGGAGCAACCCGCCGTCCCGGCCGGCAGCATGATCGCCAGGCATCCGGCCACCCCCTTGATAAGAAATGATCTTCTGGTATCCATAACGATTTCTCCGCCTCAAAAGGCAACCCCCGGCAGAAGGGGCTGCGCGATCATCAGACAATAGTTCCCTTGATAAGACGGTAAGTGCCCTGCCCCATGGCCAGCATCAGCCCGTCCGGGTCATGGATGGCCGCTTTGATGAAACTGATCCGCTTTGTCCGGGACACGACCTCGGCCCGGCAGGAAAAAGCCGGTCCCCGGGCGGGGTGGGTATACTGGATATCCAGGTGAATGGTCGTGCAGGAACCCGCCTCCTCCTGGGCGGAGATGGCGGCCCAGGCCATGGTGGTATCCATGAGCGTGAACAGCACCCCGCCGTGGGGCTGCCCGGGAAAGGGCCAGCACATGGACGGCGTCGGCTCAAGGCGCGCGGTCACTTCCCCCTCTTCGGCCGATTCAATCCGGATTCCCATGGCCTGATAGAGGGGGTTCTGATTCACCAGATCGATCATTTCCCGGGTAAATTCCATGATCATCTCCCGATAACGGATGGATATTTTATTTCTTTCTGGCGACCAGCGCCGCTATACGCGCCACACCCTCATCCGTGGCTTTTTCCGTTTCTTCATAATAAAGGACGTGAAGCGGCAGGAACGCTCGCAGCAGTTCGTTCTCATCGAGGCGGAAATCCCGTGAGTGCCGGCGGCCACCGCTCCCCGGAAAATCGATGACAGTTTCAAAAATCAACAGGCCGCCGGGCGCCAGCCCGTGAATGATATGGGGGAAAAGGCGGCGGCTTAAAAACATGATGTTGACGATAAGCTGAAACCGGCCCTCCGGAATATCGTAAACATCCAGGTCGACGCACAGGGGGTGGACGTTTTCGTGGACGCCGGCCACGCGCCGCAGCCCGTCTTCGGCGATGTCGGCCGCCACCACATCAAACCCCCGGCCGGCCAGAAACAGCGCGTTCCGGCCGGTTCCCGCGCCGATGTCCAGGGCCAGGCCCGATTCAGCCAGACGGTGAAAACGTCGCACGATTTCGGACGGCTCGGCGGGCCAATCCCTTTCGGCGTATTTTCTGTTCCAGCGGATCCGGTCTTCGCGCATGGGCGCTCCTTCTATACCGAATATTTTCCTTCCCGGAATTGCATGCGGCCCTGCCGGATCATCTCTTCCAGATGCTTTTCCACCATGCACCGCTCAAAAAAAGAATAAATCACTTCCAGGCCGGGAATATATTTTCCGAACACGGGCTTCAAACCACAGATCTCGTCAAGGGTGCGGGGAACATCCAGCGCCGCAGCCACCCGCGTCGCGTTTCTGTTAAATTTCTCCCTGAAGGCGGCCAGTTCGTCCATGACATGTTCGGTCACCGGCAGCCGGTGGGAGCTGGCCACAACCCGGGGCCGCAGATCCATGATCCTGTCTAGGGAGTCTCTGAAAAGGGCGATGTCCGATTCCGGATTGCCGTAAAAAGGGCCAAAACCCGTCAGATCGATATCAAAGGAAAGCAGGACGTTCTCATCCGGTTCCAGGAAGCAGTAGTGGTCGTCAAGGTGACCGGGCGTGTGAACCGCCAGGAGCGTTAAACCACCGAAGTCCAACATATCACCATCCCGGAAGGTTTTTGTCGGGTGATAATCCCTCATGCCCAGCCCCTGGCGGGCGAAAAAATCCCAGGCGGCCATGACCCCGGGATCAGGGCCCACCAGACGGCGGCACAGGCGGCTGACGGCGCCGACTTCCCCCACCCGCTGTTCGGGAACCCACAACTCCCTTCCCGCAAACAGGTGATTGCCGGAAACATGATCGGGATGGCAGTGAGAATTGATGACCACGTCCACGTCGAAAGCCGCCAGCACTTCCCGGCAGGCCTCCGGCCCGCATCCGGTATCGATCAGGGCCCGCACCCGGGAGCCAAGAACGAGGAATGAGCAGGCCATGGGGAATCGGCCCCGGGTGGGGGTGTCGACGATAAACAGCCGGTCGCAGACCGGCGTCAGATCGGCCTGATTCATCATCCACCGGGTTACGGGGCTTCCACGACTTCGGCCTTGTTGATCACGACCGGTGTCTGGGGAACGTCCTCGTGCATGCCTTTTCTGCCCGTGGGTACGCCCTTGATTTTATTGACCACGCCCTGGCCTTTGACGACCTTGCCGAAAACCGCGTAGCCCCATCCCTGCGGGGTCTTGGATTTATAGTTTAAAAAATCGTTCTTCTTGACGTTGATAAAAAACTGGGCCGTGGCGCTGTTCGGGTCCGAAGTACGGGCCATGGCAACGGTGTAAGCGTCGTTCGTCAACCCGTTGTCCGCTTCGTTGGGAATGGGCGCACCGGTGGCTTTTTCCTTCATTTCCGCGGTCATGCCGCCGCCCTGGATCATGAACCCGTCAATGACCCGGTGAAAAATGGTACCGTCGTAATGGCCCGACTTGACGTAACTGATAAAGTTGGCGGCTGTCTTGGGGGCCTTGTCCTCGAAAATCTCCAGTTCGATCTCACCCATGCTGGTGTCCAGTTTAATGTTCATCTCTTTTTCCTTTCTGTATGGATACTGTAGTTTTATGAAGCTGCGATAAAATGGTTTCAATCAAAAATATATGCCCGTACCCGGTAATTAATAATGATGAGCTCCTTTTTGCCCAAAACCGCCGGAAAAAGCAAGCCATTATACCGGATTAAAGCAAAGGGATGTCTTTGTAACATGTAGAAAGGCGTTGCCCGGCAGGGGCACGGCGCGTCGCCCCTGCGTTCTCTGGTGCAAGGAAACCTGAATCTTCCCCCGGCATTGGTGCCCGGCGTCTTGTCGCCGCGGTCAGATCAATGCTTACAGCCGCCGGGTGCGCTTTGTTTCACGATCCGGCCTTTCAGCATAACAGGGAAATAAATGGTCATGTCGGAAAAAAGCCGGTCGGCGCTGGTGGTATTGATCACGTAAGAAAAGACCATGTCCGCCCCGCGCAGCATGGGGTGAAACTTCCCGGCGTAAATCAGCAGTTCCGGATTCCCCTGCTCGGGGGGTGAAAAAAAACAGATGGCCGTGGTCCAGGGCCCGAAAAGGCAGGGCGCCGTTGATGCGGCCAGGCAGGGGTTCAGAAAGCTGGCGGTCTGAACGCGAAAAAAATCCCCCGCCGGAGGCTTCCTTACCACGGTAAATTCCATCTGGCCGTCGGTAAATACAGGCCGGGGCGGCCGAGTGTCATCCTCGCCGCCAGCCCACCCTGAAACGGCTCCCGTCCACCATTGCGGTGCGGTGAGGGTACCGGCCCGGGCCGCCGCCTCGGGCCAACGGACCAGGTAAATCGTGCGATCGCTGCCGTCGGCGGCAAAGGTCTGAAGGAAACCGTTTTCCAGGATCGGGCTGCCGACCCCCGCCACCAGTTCCCGGTACTGGGGGCTGATCAGCCATGTCATCCGCCATCGGTCCGGCGGGTCTCCGGGATTGCTGACCCAGGCCGCCTTCCAGCCGCAGGACTCAAAGCCCAGGGCGTTTTCCGCGGGCCGGATTTCCATCAGAAATACCAGCAGAGACCGGCCCAGCATAATTCCCGAGGACGGCCAGTACCAGGTTTCCCCTTTTTTATGAAAAAAGGCGACCGGGCCGCCGGGCTCTGTTTTCCAGGCAAAGGCCATGGAAGCAAGGGCGGGGTCATAACCGGTCTGGACGGCGATGCTGTTACGCACCAGGGCGGAGGATTTTCTGTCGCTGATCCCGGCAGGAGCGACAAAGCTGTCGCCGAAAAGCCAGAGCACCCGGTTTCCACCCAGGTCCACAGAGGAGGCCCCGTCGCCGCCCAGCCAGCGGGGATCGGAACGGAAAATCGCCTCGGCCGCCGGCCAGCGCTCGGCCTCGATATGCCATGACGTTTCGCCCCGGACCTCGCCGCAGCGCCCGTCCGGCAGTCCGGCCAGGAGAAGCAGAACCAGCAGAACGGCGGTTTGAAACGCCCGGCGCCGAAGGGGGCCGATGGTCGTCCCGAAAAAGGTCATTGGCCTGTCTTACGAATCAGGGAAGGGTCGCCAGCTTGTCATAATCGATGGCAGCGGCATAATCCTTGAGCTCTTGAGCCGTGATGTTGCTGCCTTCGATCTGCACCAGAAAACGGTTGGCCGCGACCAGCTGAAGGTTACCCGATTTATCAGCGGCATCAAATTTTATAACGGCCTTCTGGTTGCCGATGCGCTCCAGCTTGCCGCCGTCGGCCGTGGCGTACATGGGATTGGAGATCATCATCAGCGCGCTCTGGAGCATGGGTGAATCGGCCATGATCTGAACCCGGACAGAGCTGTCGCCTTTCGTATAACTGCGTTCGGCCGTAATGCCGCCGCCCAGAAACGCGGCGGGCGCGGCCTGGGAAGTAGCGTCCTCCGCCTCCCATCCGGCCAGGGGCTTGGGCAGAAAGCCTTCCAGGCCGCTGCTTTTCTTCTGCTGGATGAGCTGTTCGGCGGCGCTCAAACTGGAAACCGCCTCGGAAAACTTGCCTTCCTTGTAATACTTCAGGCCCTCATTGATATACGTCTCGACATCATCCGCCAGGGCGGCGGCGGGAAAAGCAAAGACAGCGATAGCTGTGACCAGCAGCAACCCGATCAATTTTGAAGTGTTCATGGACGTCTCCTTTCATGAATAGTTTTTATACTCGCAGGCGCGGAGGCGGCACATAAACACGCCGCGCCCCTTCCTTCAGGGAAATAGCGTCGGCCGGGCAGAACCGGGCGCAGATACCGCAGCCGATGCAGTATTGCTCTACGCGGACCGCGACGCTGTCGCTATTTAACGATATGGCGTCGACCGGGCACCGTTCCACGCAAATGCCGCAGCCGGTGCAGGCGTCGGCGTCGATGACGGAAAGATAATTGGTGGAGTTGACCATGGGGACGGCGCCGTTGCGCCACAGGGTGAAGGTGTCGCAGCAGTCCTTGCAGCAGTTGCAGATGCTGTTTTCTTCCTTATTAATATTGGAGCCGTTGTGAAAGGCCTTGTGAACCAGTCCGCCCTCTTCGGCCTGCTTCATGATGGCCAGGGCCTCCGCTTTGGACACCGCCCGGGCAAACCCCTGGGCCACCGTATGTCGGGCGGATTTTCCGAAGGTAAAACAGACTTCGTTGGGCGCCTTGATTTCACAGTCATGGCCCAGGACCTTGTTGTAGTTACGGCAGAAGCAGTAGCCCACGGCGATGTCGTCAAACTTGGCGATAATCTCCTCGACCGTCTGGGCCGGCAGGACCGTGTCCTCGGCCTTGATGGACTTGTCGACCACGATATTGATGGTCCGGCCGTCTTCGGTGGTGCGAACAGGCACGGTCCGGTCGACCGGCGGCTGGTGCTCGAAGATGGGCAGCAGGCTATCATAGCTGCGTTGCATGTTGTCGCGCAGTTCCGTCAGCAATTGGTGATAGAGCCGGGCGATTTTCCCCAGGGGTTCCCGCTCTTTGCCTTCCGGCAGCCTGGTCATGAAAGTGTATTCAAAAGTCCCCACCAGAATCAGGGGCAGCAGCTTGTAGACGATGACGCCCTGGGTGTTGGGCTGGTTGAAGATAATGCCTTTTTTTGCCAGCGATTCGGTTTTGGTCCGGATGCGTTCATCCGAAAACCCGGTCTTGGCCTTGAGCTGATCGTAGGAAAGCGACTTGCTCCTGTCAAAAGAGGCGTTGATGAAATCGGCATCGTCTTCATCCAGGTAGAACCGGATGATTTCCATCAGCGTGTCGGTAATCGCAAAGGGGATCATGCCCGCGCTGGAGATCAGCCCGGCGGCCTGTTTAAACTTCTGTTCCACGGCTTCTTTGTCGCTCATTGGTCGGCTCCTGTCCGTTAAAGAGGGATTGACGGCTGTCTGTATGGGATACCATTAAGGTAACAAGCTGTTTTATGAGTATTATCCATAACAAGGGTGGCCTGTCATGTCAACGGTTTTCCGGGCACCGGCCAGGAACCAGGTGGAAAATAACATCCATTACTGATATACATCAGGTTCAAAACGTAAACCCGCGGCAGGAGGAAAACCATGGATTACAATCGCTACCAGCATATTATCGTAGAGAACAAAGACGAAATTCTTCGCCTGACCCTGAACCGGCCCGACCGCATGAACGCCGTAACACCGGCGCTTCACACGGAACTGACCGAGATCTTCGCCGATATCCGCAAAGACAAGGGGGTCAAGGTTGTGACCATCACCGGCGCCGGCAAGGCCTTCTGCGCCGGCGCCGATCTGAAGGAGCCGATACCGGACCGGGCGGCCATGGACCGGGTGTTTGCCGAAGCCCGGGAACTGCTGGTCAACATCATGGAAATCGACCGACCCATCATTGCCGGAGTCAACGGCGCGGCTGCCGGTCTCGGCGCCACCCTGGCCCTGTTCGCCGACATCGTTATCGCCTCGGACCGGGCGAAAATCGGCGACACCCATGTCAAGGTGGGACTGGCCGCCGGCGACGGCGGCGCGGTCATCTGGCCCATCCTGGTCGGCGTCAACAAGGCCAAGGAGATGCTGATGACCGGCGAGGTCATCGGCGCCGAGGAGGCCCTGCGCATCGGCCTGTTCAATCAGGTCGTGCCCCATGAGGATCTGGACCGGGCGGTGATGGACATGGCCGTCAAGCTCTGCCTGGGCCACCAGCCGGCCATCCGCTCCACCAAGAAAGCGGTCAACCTCTACGTCAAATGGATGCTCAACCAGGTGTTTGATTATTCGCTGCAGATGGAGTACCAGTGCCTGTCGGACATGATGGCGCCAAAATAGCTCCGATCCTGGTTGAGCGCTCCATCTTTTAGAAACCGCGAATTTATTTTTGGCTGTCCGTGCCGGAGAAAAGTTCCCGGATGCGCTCGACCCGCCGGCGATTGGCGCCCATGTCCGAGTAGCCCAGCCGGGAGGCCGACCGGACGTGAATAACCGGCTCCTCCGGAAAATAGAACTCCACGTCATCGACAAACCGGAAAATCAGGCTGGTATATTCAACCCGCACATAATCCGCTTCCTCCGCCAGGAGTCGCGTCCGGGAAGTGGTTTTCGCTATCTGCAGCAGGCGTTGCCGGGCCTCCTCCCGGGTGCAGGAATAGGAGATGGGCGCGACAAAGTGCCGGTCATCCGGTGCCTGGCTATTGACGCAGTTGGGCGTATCCGGGCAGGGTGTCAGCCTCCCGCCGGTCACCCCCAGCGACGGCGTCCGCCCGGCGCAGCCGGCCAGAATAACCGCCAGCATCATCATGGGATAAACGAAACTGGTTTTCATGAAAATCCGTCCTTTTTTTATTGTTCTCATTGTTTGGTCCGCTCCAATTTAATTAACGCATAGGATTCAAGGGGTCGAGCTTTTTTTCCCTTGACAAACGCTCCGGCTATCTGGTATGACCTCCTACCAGTAAGGAGAAATAATGGTTCAGACCGAAAAAACGATTTTCCGTCCCGCCCAGTTTGCCGAGCACCGGCTGGTGACGGCCATTCTGGATGAAACCTATCCGCCGGGATCCTCCCTGCCGGCGGAACGGGTGCTGGCCGAGCAATTGAACGTCACCCGCCAGACCCTGCGAGAAGTTCTGCAGCGCCTGGCCGGCGATCGCTGGATCACCATTCAGCATGGTAAGCCAACCGTCGTCAATCATTACTGGCGGGAGGGCGGCCTGGGCATTCTCAAGACCCTGGTCAATTTTACGGATTACCTGCCGGGCGAATTTATCGCGCATCTGCTTCAGGCCCGGGCGGTCTTCATGCCGGCCTGCGCCGGCACGGCGATCCGAAATCATGCGGATCAATTCCTCAAGCACCTGGAAACGGCCGAAACACTCGGCCAATCCCCTGCGGATTACTCCGTCTTTGACTGGGAGCTGCAATCTCTGATGGCCAAGTTCAGCGACAACATGATCAGTCCGCTGATTCTGAATGATTTCGCGCCGGTTTTCAGAGCGTTGGGCGAGCGCTATTTCACCCTCCCGGAAGGACGGGCGGCCTCGGCCGGATATTATCGCAAGCTGGACCGGGCCATCCGCCGGAAAACGACGGTCGAAGGCATTGTCCGCAAGGCCATGGAGGAAAGCCTGAAAATATGGAAAACGTTTCAAGAAAATCCGAGGGAGCAATAGCCATGAATCTTACCGATATTAAAAAGGACTGGGATCTGATTGTCGTCGGCGGCGGCGTCACCGGCGCGGGCATTTTCCGCGAAGCCGTGCGCATGGGGCTGCGGACCCTGCTGGTGGAGAAACAGGATTTTGCCTGGGGCACCTCCAGCCGGTCTTCCAAAATGGTGCACGGGGGCCTGCGTTACCTTAAGGAAGGCAAGCCCCTGCTGACCCGGGCCTCAGTCAGGGAACGTCAGCGCCTGCTGAACGAAGCGCCGGGGCTGATCGATCCCCTGGGTTTCCTGATGCCCCTGTTCACGGACCGCAGCCCTTCCAAAAAAATCATGGGTATCGGCCTGATGGTTTACAGCCTGATGGCCCTGGAAAAACAGCACGTCGGTTACAGCGCCGCAGAAATGACCCGGCGCATTCCGTTTCTGCGTCAGCATCACCTGGCCGGCGGATTTTATTTCAAGGACGCCCAGGTGGACGACGCCAGGCTGGTCCTGCGGCTGATCAATGAAACAATCGCGGTCGGCGGCTGCGCCGTCAACTATGCCGGCGTCCGGGAGATCCTCCGGGACCGGCAGGGGAATGTCTCCGGCGTCACGGTAAAAGACACGCTGACGGGCCAGGAAGCCGAATTGCGGACCAGGGCGGTCATCAACGCCACCGGCGCCTGGGCCGAAACCCTTCAGCCGTCGCCCCAGCACGGGCTTCACCTGCGCCCCCTGCGCGGCAGCCATCTGATTTTTCCCAAGGACTTGTTCCCGGTGGACAGCGTCGTCAGCTTCATGCACCCGGCGGACAAGCGGCCGGTGTTCATGTTCCCCTGGGAGGGGGTAGCCATCCTGGGCACCACCGACATCGATCATGATCAGGACATGAACCTGAATCCGGCCATCTCCACGGCGGAGGCCGATTACCTGATGGAGGGGATCAAATTCATCATGCCGGATCTGCCCTTGAAAAAATCCGACGCCATCGCCACCATCGCCGGGGTCAGGCCGGTTCTCAGCACCGGGCACAAGGCGGCCTCCCAGGAATCACGGGAGCATGTGGTCTGGAAAAACAACGGCCTGGTCACCGTCACCGGCGGGAAACTGACCACCTTCCGGCTGCTGGCCAGAGACGCGCTGAAAGAGGCCGGGGAGTATCTTCCCAAACAAACCCTGCCTCCGGACCGGGAACCGGTGTTCACTACTCCGAAGCAGCGACAGGACCTGCCGGCGTCCATTGCCCCGGATACCCGGCGCCGGCTTTACGGCCGCTACGGGCAGCAGGCCGACCCCATCCTTGACTACTGCCTGAAAAACACCGCCGAAACGATCCCGGAGACCAATATTTTGTGGGGCGAAGTGATCCATGCCGCCAGGAGCGAACAGGTCCGGCGCCTGACCGACCTGCTGCTGCGCCGTGTCCGCCTGGGTCTGGTGGCGAGGGACGGCGGCAGCGCGCATCTTGAAAAAATCGGTTCCCTGTGCCGGTCTTCCCTGGGCTGGGATGAGACCCGGTGGCAGACCGAGAAAAACCATTATCTCGAGACGTGGAAAAAATATTACGGACCGCCGGTGGGTTGAGATGGCGCTCCGCGCCGTTGAGGAGTTGAGGGGTGAGGCTACTTGATTCTCTGAATCCTTCTCAACAACTAAACGCCTCAACAACTAAACCATTATAAAATTAATCGAACAAGCAATTTCCCAAAGACAGGAGTTAAAAAATGAATAAAACGCTCCTATCCATCGACTGCGGAACCCAGAGCCTGCGGGCGCTGCTCTTTTCCGTCAACGGGGATATGCTGGCAAGGGCGCAGATCGAATACGCGCCCTACTACAGCGTCAAGCCCGGCTGGGCGGAACAGGACCCGGAGGTGTTCTGGACCAGTGTCGGCCAGGCCTGCCGGCGTCTGCAGAATGACGCGCCGGATCATTTTTTGGCCGTTGCCGGAATCGGCGTCACCTCCCAGCGGGCCAGCATGATCAACGTAGACCGCAACGGCATGCCCCTGCGTCCGGCCATTATCTGGCTGGACCAGCGCAAGGCCGAACCGCCGTTTGTTCCCCCGGCCGTCCTGAAGCCGGTTTTACGCCTTATTAATATGGAAGAAGCCATTGCCGAGCTTCAGGCCGAGGGCAAATGCAACTGGATCCGCCAGAACCAGCCGGAGATATGGGAAGCCACCCACAAGTATCTGCAGGTGTCCGGGTTTCTCAACTTCCGCCTGACGGGCGAGTTTGCCGATTCCGCGGCATCTCAGATCGGCCATATCCCTTTCAATTACAAAAAAATCAGGTGGGCGGGTAAATATGACCCCTCCTCCCTGTTCTTCCCCGTGGAAAAGGAAAAGCTGCCGGACATTGTCATGCCCGGAGAAACGATCGGCAAGGTGACCCATGCCGCGGCCGCGGTCACCGGGCTCGCGGCCGGGATTCCCGTCATCGCCTGCGGCTCGGACAAGGGCTGCGAAACCATCGGCGCGGGCGTCATCGACCAGACCATGGTCAGCTTAAGTTTCGGCACCACCGCCACGGTCCAGACCACTTCCGCCAGATATTTTGAGCCCATCCGCTTCATGCCGCCCTACCCGGCCCCGATTCCCGGATACTACAATCCCGAAGTGGAGATCTTCCGCGGCTTCTGGATGATCTCCTGGTTCAAGAACGAATTCGCCCACGAGGAAGTCCAGGAGGCCGCCCGGCAGGGCATCCCCGCCGAAGTCGTTTTAAACCAGCACCTGGCTCAGACCCGGCCGGGCTCCATGGGCCTGGTGGTGCAGCCTTACTGGAGCCCGGGTCTCAAACACCCGGCCGCCAAGGGCGCCATGATCGGCTTCGGCGACGTGCATACCAAAGGAATGATTTACCGCGCCGTCATTGAAGGGCTGGGCTTCGCCCTGAAGGACGGGCTGGAAAAAATGGAAAAAGCCGGGAAAATGTCGGCCCAGTCAGCGGCCGTGTCCGGCGGCGCCTCCCAGAGCGACGAAATCTGCAAAATTGTGGCCGATATCTTCAACCTGCCCATGGTCCGGGGGAAAACCCACGAGACATCGGGCCTGGGAGCGGCCATTGTCACCGCCGTGGGGACAGGACTTTACGACTCCTTTCCCCAGGCCATCAACGGCATGGTTACCCACGAAAAACAGTTTGATCCCAATCCGGAGGCGGTTGAGATTTATGAGGCGTTGTATGACCGGGTGTATCAGCGGATGTACGACGCCCTGGCGCCGCTTTATGAGGAGATACGAGATATTACCGGATATCCTGAAAAATAATCCCAAGGAGAGATAAACATGAGCCAGAATAAATCTTTCACGCCGGACTGGACGGATACACCGCCGCCGGCAGGATCATTCCGATCCATTTTCAAGTGGGGCGCCCCTGAACGGGTCAAACATCCCAGCCATGGATTTTATCAGGCAGTCAAAGACGCCCTCGGCATGACCGACGCTGATTTTTCCAGGAAAGTCAGTACCGGTGAGGAAAAGGTCGGCCGGGAAATTCCGCCCGGGATTTCTTCGAATGACCTGAAAGACCTGGTGGACATTGTCGGCCAGGAAAACGTGTCCACCGACACCTTCAACCGGCTGAAATATTCTTCCGGCAAGGCCATGGAAGATATTCTGAAGCTGCGCGAACAGATCATTGAAAACATTTCCGATGTAGTGGTGCATCCCCGCCACAGGGAAGACGTGAAAAAAATCGTGGCCCTCTGCAACCAGAGAAAGATACCTGTTTACGTGTATGGGGGCGGCAGTTCCGTTACCCTGGGGCTGTCATGCATCCGCGGCGGCATTTCTCTGGCCATGAACACCCACATGAACCGCGTTCTGGATTTTAATGAAACCCGTCAGACCATAACCGTGGAAGCAGGGATGATGGGACCGGAGTATGAGAAGATTTTAAACAGCGCGCCGGAGAGATTCAAGGCCGCCTACCGCTACACCGGCGGTCATTTTCCCCAGTCCTTTGAATATTCATCCGTGGGCGGTTGGGTGGTTACCCTAGGCGCCGGCCAGAATTCTTCTTATTACGGTGATGCCTATGACCTTGTTATCAGTCAGGAATATGTTACACCCACGGGATCTTTCACCACCCTGCCGTTTCCTGCCACCGCTACCGGTCCCAAGGTCAACGACATCATGAAAGGCAGCGAGGGGTGCTTCGGCGTACTTGTTGCAGTTACAATGAAAATTTTTAGGTATTTTCCGGAAAATCGCCAACCTTTCTCCTACATGATGCCGGACTGGGAATCCGCCGTGAATGCCGCCCGGGATATCTGCCAGGGAGAATTCGGCATGCCCGCCATCTTGCGCATATCCGATGCCGAAGAAACGGACATTGCCATGAAAATGTTCGGCATCTCCGGATCACCCCTGGATAAACTGATGATTTTCCGCAATCAGAAACCGGGAAGACGCTGCCTGCTCATCGGCCAGTCAGACGGAAATAAAAAATTTGCATTTCAAGTGAAGAAAAATATAAAAGAGATTTGCGCTAGTTATAACGGAATGTACCTGACCAGCTACCCCATGAACAAGTGGATGCACGGCCGCTTCAGCGATCCGTTTATGCGGGAAGACCTGAATGATTACGGCGTGATTATCGATACCCTGGAATCATCGGTCACCTGGGACAACCTGCACCGCCTGCATCAGGGGGTCCGCGCTTACATCAAAAGTCACCCACACACCATCTGCATGACCCACTCCTCGCATTTTTACCGCCAGGGCACAAACCTCTATTTTATCTTTCTAAGGCGATCCATGCCCGCCAAAGAGTTTCTGGAGTTTCAGCGGAACGTCATCGAACAGATCGAAAAGCACGGCGGATCATTGAGCCATCACCACGGCGCGGGGAAAATGATGGGGCCCTGGATGGAAAAGCACCTGGGCAAGGAACAGATGGCGGTCTTAAAGGCCATTAAAAAACATTTTGACCCCAACAACATCATGAATCCGGGGGGAACACTGGGGCTGGACGGATAAGTCCGCGGGGTCAAGGAATGCCGAACCGCTTTTTCAGCGCCTCCGCATCTTCCACCAGGTCGATGCCTTTTACCGTCAGCGTGATCATGGTGGCGACATAAGGAGGAAAGAGAACGGACTTTCCCAGTTCGATGTATTCGCATTTCTCAAGGTAAATCAGGTTCCAGTTCATCTCTTCCGGGCTGGTGCCGCAAGACTCTTCCAGTTCCCTGATATCAACCGATGAATTGGGGTGACGACGGAACGTATCATACAGATACACCATTATCCGGTATCTCAAATGAAAATGGCTTTCGCTTTGTTGATTTTCCATGAGAAAAAAGGCGCTCAAAAACAGTCGTCTTTGAGCGCCTTGCCTTTATCATAAAGAACGCGGTCCTCGTTGAGGCTTATGCCGGGACCAAATCAAAGATGATCTCAAGGCGGACAGACAGCCGACACAAAAGAGCGCTTTGATCTGGTATCGGGATTACATCATTTCCAGAACCGTGGCCATGGAGACCCCGCCGCCGCCGCAGAGGGTGGCCAGGCCCAGGGTTTTGCCGCGTTTTTTCATGGCATGGATCAGCGTCACCATTACGCGGCAGCCGGTGGAACCGACCGGATGGCCCAGACCGATGCCGGAACCGTTGACGTTGGTGATCTCCCGCTTCAGGCCCATTTCCTTTTCACAGCCCAGATACTGGGCGGCAAAAGCCTCGTTCAGCTCGATCAGTTCAAACGAGTCCATGTTCAGGCCGGCATTTTTAGCCAGCAGGTTTTTCACCGCCGGCACCGGGCTCAAGCCCATCACCGCCGGGTGACAGGCGCCGCGGGAAACGGCTTTGATTCTGGCCAGCGGCTTTTTGCCCAGCTCCTTGGCCTTTTCCGCGGACATCAGCACCATGGCCGAGGAGCCGTCATTCAACCCCGAAGCGTTGCCGGCCGTGACCTTGCCGATTTTGGGAATAAACGCCGGCGGCAGCTTGGCCATCTGCTCCAGGGTCGCGCCCGGCCGGAAATGCTCGTCCTTGTCAAAAATAACCGGGGGTTTCCCTCTTTTCTGGGGGATTTCCACCGGCACGATTTCCTCGACAAAATCGCCTTCCCTGGTGGCCCGCTCCACGTTATTGTGGCTGCGGACCGCGATCTCGTCCATCTCTTCGCGGCTGATGTTTTTATAGGCCGCCACCAGTTCGGCCGTGTGGCCCATGATATAGGGTTTCCCCCTCATCAGGTCGATGATTTCACCTTCCTTGACCGGACCGTCTTCCGGATGAGGAATAATGTGGGAACCGCAGTGAAGACCCCGGATCAGGGCATCCACCAGGGGCTTGTCCTGAAGACGGCAGCCCCAGCGGGCATCCTGGGAGATATAAGGTACGCCGGACATGTGCTCCACGCCACCGGCCAGGATCACATCGGCCATGCCGGCCTGGATCATGGCCATGCCGCTCACCACCGCCTCCATGCCGGATATGCACACCCGGTTGATCGTTGCCGCGGTGACCGTGTCCGGAATGCCGGCCAGCAGCGCGCCGACGCGGGTGACGTTCATGGAGTCCGCCGGATCCAGGCAGCAGCCGAAACGCACGTCATCAATAATGACAGGATCAATACCGGCCCTTTTGACCGCTTCTTTCATGGAGACGCTGGCAATATGGGCGGCAGGCATATCCTTCAGGGTTCCGCCGAAGGTTCCGATGGGCGTCCGGCAGGCCGAAACAATAACGACATCTTTCATGGACATACTCCTTTCTACACAACAGCAATTATAGGCTTTGATGGTTTTATATGCATTCTGCTGAACCTTTTGAAACAAAGCTTTCCCTTAATATGCTCCGGAGAAAAAGTCAATGATATCCTTCAGGTCCAATTCCCGCCCGGGATTAAAGATGACACCGGAACGGGCCGGATCCGCATTGACAAAACCGGCGCCCTGGAGTAGTTTCAAGGTCGGATTTCAGGTTCCGGTGGCAGGACATCTGCTGTTAAACCGGATGGTTTGGCGCAGCCGGGTCCTTCGATCAGAGTTCATCAGGCCTCCCTAAAAAGAGCGCCCGGACGAAGGGTTTGTTTCTCATTTCAGACGAGGAGGACAAGTGGATATGCAGACAAGACAGGAAGGCAGAGTGACCGTGGTGTCCCCTTCGGGAAAGATCGACGCCATGACCGCGCCGGCTTTTGAAGCCTCACTTTCCGGTCTGATCGGGGAGGGGCGGCTATGCCTGGCCCTGGATCTTGGCGGGGTGGAATATATCAGCAGCGCCGGCCTGAGAGTAATATTGGCGACGGCCAAAGCGCTTAAAAGCAAAAACGGTGTCCTGCTGCTGGCCAATGTCCGGGGGACGGTCAAAGAAGTCTTTGATATCTCGGGTTTCGGGTCCGTGTTCAGCATGCATGAATCCGTGGAAGCGGCTGTGAAAGCAGCGGGGTGATGCAGACTTCTCCTTCCGCCATCCGCCTTCCGGCCGCCCTGACACGCCTTCCGGAGGTAATGACATTCGTGGAAACCCATGCCGCGGCGGCCGGGGTCCCCGCGGCAAAGCGTTCCGCCCTCTGCCTGGCCGTGGAAGAGGCCTTTGTCAACATCTGTTCCTATGCTTTCAAAAACGGACAGGGAGAGGTGGCCCTGACCTGTGCGGCCGCTGCCGGCGCCTTTGTGCTGGAAATTGCGGATACCGGGCCGGAATTTGACCTGCTGTCGGTTCCGGAGCCGGACCTTTCCGCTCCCATGGAACAGCGGCGGATCGGCGGCCTGGGCATCCATTTTATCCGGAAATTCACGGACCATGCCGACTGGCGCCGGGAAAACGGCAGGAACATCCTCCGCCTGACCGTCCATCTGAGCGGCGGGGGATCACAACCATAATGAAATCCCGGCCCGCAACCGAATTCGCCCGCATTGTCCTGCTGTGCCTGGGGTGTTGCCTGCTGCTTGGGGTTGGCGGCGCCAACGGCGGCGAAGAAGAGGGCTTGACGCCCTGCACCCTGATGCCCCTGTGGAGCCCCCAGGCCCAGTTTGCCGGATACTATGTGGCGCAGGACAAGGGGTTTTACCGGAAACACGGCCTGGACATGGTCATCCTCAAAGGCGGTCCCGCCTGTTCCGGCTGTGAATATCTCAAAGACGGCCGGGCCGATTTCGCCGTCCTGTGGCTGACCACGGCCATCCGGCAATACGGTGAAGGGCTCCGGCTGGTGCATGTGGGACAGATGGTTCCCCGGTCTTCCATGATGCTGGTGGCCAGAAAGTCAAGGGACATCCGGGAGCCGGCCGATCTGAAGGGCGCCAAGGTGGGGGTCTGGGGGGGTGATCTGGCCCTGCCGCCCCGGGCGTTCTTCAGAAAATTCGGACTTGAAGTGAAAGAAGTCCCTCAGTCCTATACCGTCAATCTTTTCCTGCGCGGGGGCGTGGATGCGGCCTCGGCCATGTGGTACAACGAATACCACACCATCCTGAACTCCGGCATCGATCCCGACGAACTGACCGTCTTTCCCATGTGGGAATACGGTCTGAATTTTCCCGAAGACGGCCTTTACATGATGGAAGCCGCCTACAGGAAAAATCCCTCCCTTGCCGCCGCTTGCGTCCAGGCGTCGCTGGAAGGATGGGCCTATGCCTTCGACCATCCCGAAGAAGCCCTGGACATTGTCATGCAATATATGCAAGCGGCGAAAATAAGCGCCAACCGGACGCATCAGCGCTGGATGCTGGCGAGAATGCGGGACCTGATCATGCCGGCCATGAAAACCGGAGATCACAGGCCATTGAACCGGACGGATTTTACGTCGGTCTCAACCTTTCTTCTGCAGTCCGGGCTGATCAGAGAAGCCCCGGATTTTGACGCATTTACCGGAGGGCCCCGTGTCGCCCCCTGACGCCCGATCACTTCACTCCGGCATCAAATGGCATCACCGGTTATCCGTCCGGTTGAGCGTTCTGTTTTCCGTCTTCAGTATTCTGATTTTCAGCGGGGTGCTGGGCTATAATTATTATCATGCCCGGAAAATGATCATCGCCAAGACGGAGGCGCAGGCCAGAAATATCGTCACCGCGGCCGCCGACAAAGTGTCGACCACCATTGCCTCGGTAGTGGCCGTTACGGATTCCATGGCCCTTTCCCTGGAAATGTTTCCCTATGACAACGACCGGCTGCTGGCCTTTATCAGGGCATCGGTTCTGTCCCACCCGGATGTGTTCGGCTCCACCGTAGCCTTCGAGCCTTACACGGACAGCCGATTCCCGGCCCCTTACGCGCCTTATTTTTACAAAACACCGGACGGCGCGGGTTTTGTCGACCTGAAGGAGAGTTACGACTACACCCTGCAGGACTGGTACCAGATTCCCCGGGAACTGGGGAGAAAGGAATGGAGCGAGCCCTATTTCGACGAAGGCGGCGGCAACATCCTCATGGCCACCTACTCTGTCCCCTTTTATGAAAAGCGGGGGAGTCAAAGGCGGTTTGCCGGAATCGTGACGGCCGACATATCCCTTGGGCACCTGACGGATATCGTCTCTTCGATCCGGGTGCTGAAAACAGGATACGGCTTTCTGCTGTCCAGGAACGGCGTTTTTCTGGCCCATCCCCGGCAGGACATCGTCATGAACGAATCCGTGTTCAGCCTCGCCGAGGAACGGAACGATCAGTCGCTGCGGGAAATGGGCCGCCGCATGGCCGCCGGACAGAGCGGGTTTATTCCGTCCGCCGCCATTGACGGCGCTCCCGGCTGGATGTACTACGCCCCGTTGGGGCAGATGGGCGGCACCATCGGCGTGGTTTTCCCGGAGGGCGAACTGCTTTCGGACATCCGCAACCTGACGGGAATTATGGCCAGCATGGGATTGGCGGGTGTTCTGCTGCTGGCCCTGGTGGTGGTCTTCATTTCCGGATCCATCACGCGGCCTATCCGGGCGCTGGCGGACTCGTCAGGCAGAATCGCGGCCGGGGATTTCGATGCCGGACTGCCGGAACCCCGGTCCCGGGACGAGATCGGCGTCCTGACCCGGGATTTCAGGACCATGCGGGACTCGCTCAAGGATCACATCCGCCGGTTGACGGAAACAACCGCCGCCAGGGAGCGGATGGAGAGTGAGCTGAAAATCGCCCACGACATCCAGATGTCGATCCTGCCCAAGACCTTTCCACCGTTTCCCACCCGCGATGAATTCGACCTTTATGCCCTGATCGCGCCGGCCAGGGAGGTCGGCGGGGACTTTTACGACTTCTTTCAACTGAACGAAAACACGCTCTGTTTTGTCATCGGTGATGTTTCCGGCAAGGGGGTGCCGGCGGCCCTGTTCATGGCGATCACCAAAACGCTGATCAAGTCTTTTGCCAGAGGGGATGTCTCGCCGGACGAGATCCTCTCCCATGTCAACGGGGAACTGGCCGCCGATAATGAAGCCTGCATGTTTGTCACGCTTTTCTGCGGCCTGCTTGACATGACCAGCGGGGAGATCCGGTACGCCAACGCCGGCCACAACCCGCCGGTCCTCATCAAGAGAAACGGCGGGGTGGAATGGCTGCCCCGGGCCGCATCCCTGGTGGCCGGCGCCATGCCGGAAGTTGAATTCCAGTGTGAACGCCTCCGCCTTGGACCGGGGGACAACCTCTTCCTTTACACCGACGGCGTGACCGAGGCAATGAACAAAGCCGAAGAATTCTTTTCGGAGGAAAGCCTGATCGGAGAACTGGCCGGCGCCGCGGATCTTTCAATCAGGGAGGCCATCGAAAAAATAATGAATGCGGTTCATCGTTTTTCAGACGGCGCCCCGCAATCGGACGATATCACCATGATGATGATCCGTTATTCCGGGGGAAAATGAACGGGAAAGAAAAAAACCGGTGGCTTATTGCCGCTTCGGCCGTGGGCATTCACCTGTCCATCGGATCCGTTTACGCCTGGAGCGTTTTTGCCAAGCCCATCGTCGCCCAGGTCGGATGGAGTTTCAAGGAAGTCCAGCTGACATTCAGCATCGCCATTCTGTTTCTCGGTCTTTCCGCCGCTTTTCTGGGGCGTTTTGTCGAAAAATACGGGCCCCGGAAAGCCGGCACTCTGGCCGCCTGCTTTTTCGGCGTCGGCATCGCCTCGTCCGGGCTGGCGGTCCGGCTGGAGAACCTGTATCTCCTCTATATCTGCTACGGGGTTCTGGGCGGCATCGGCCTGGGGGTGGGGTATATCGCTCCGGTGTCGACGCTGGTCAAATGGTTCCCGGACCGGCGCGGACTGGCGACCGGCCTGGCCATCATGGGATTCGGCTTCGCGTCACTGATCGCCGGCCCGATTATCCAGAGACTGATTGTAGCGGCGGGACTGGCCGACACATTTTTCCTGCTGGGTCTGTTTTATTTCACCCTCATGTTTCTGTCCTCGCAATACCTGGCCCCACCCCGGCCCGGCTGGGTCCCGGGAAATTTCCAGGGAGCGGCGCCCCTGCCGGAGGAAGGAAAAATAAAGGATGAGCGCTGGCAGCTTTGCGCCGGTGAAGCCGTTAAAACGCGGCGCTTCTACTGGCTCTGGATCATGCTGTTTATCAATGTCACCTGCGGGATAGCGGTCATTTCCGCGGCCTCGCCCATGGGACAGGAAATAGCCGGACTGACGGCCTCACAGGCCGCGGCCATGGTCGGGCTTATCGGGCTGTTCAACGGCGGCGGCCGCATCGTCTGGGCCACGCTGTCGGATTACATCGGCCGGGCGAACACCTATTCCGCTTTTTTTGTGATTCAGATTATCGCTTTCTTCCTGCTGCCCAAGACATCCGATCCCTGGCTTTTCCAGGGGCTGCTTTTTCTGGCCATGACCTGTTACGGCGGCGGATTTTCCTGTATCCCGGCTTATATCGGCGATATTTTCGGCACCCGCCAGCTGGCCGCGATTCATGGGTACATCCTGACCGCCTGGGCGGCCGCCGGCCTGGCCGGACCGGTGTTCGCGGCCTGGGTGAGGGAATCCACTGGAAACTATGTCGGCACCATGTCCGTTTTCATGGTTTTATTCTGCCTGGCCCTGACGGTGTCGCTGCTGATCCGCCTGGATTTGCGTCATGTCAGGAAACTGCAGCAGCGGCCGGTTCCGCCTCCGGTTCCGGAAATCCCGGCTGCCGGAGAAACGACCCGCTCTTTCCCGGCCAGACCGGATGTGATCCGGCCGGTCATCAATTTCATCACGGCCCAGGCGGAACAAGCCGGGCTTCCAGGCCGGACGGTTTCCCGCCTGCAGCTGGCCGCGGAAGAGGCGATTACCAATATCTGCCATTATGCCTATCTGGAAGAGTCCGCCATCAACCGCGTCAATTATGCCTATCAGAATCCGGGCTACGTGGTGGTAAATCTCAGGAATAAGGCCGACGCCTTTGAAGTGGACCTCATTGATCAGGGAGAGTTGTTCAATCCCCTGATGGTGCCGTCCCCGGCTTTCGGCGATTCTCTGGACAATTTCGACGCCAGGGGGCTGGGGATTCATCTGCTTCGAAAAATGGCCGATGAGGTCGGGTATCAGCGGACGGATAAACAGAACATCCTCACCCTGGTGATGAAGAAAGAACGCGGTTAACTCGTCTTCCCGCGGGCGGATCGGAAAACATGAAAACCATTTTCAGGCACTTGTGGCCGGCCGTCAGCCTGATTCTGGCGGCGTCTTTTATACTGCTGCTGTCGGACCGGGAACAGCGAACCGGACATGTCAAAGAGATCGCCCGCGTCTTTCCGTCCATCGCGGTGATGCAGATCGCTTCGTCGGCCGTGCTGGACACCCACGTTGCCGGCGTGGTCAGCCGGCTGGATGAAAAAGGCTACCGGGCGCCGGACGGGAAAAACATCCGTTTCTACAATCCCCAGGGGGATTACGCCACGGCCAGCGCCATGGCCCGGGACATGGTCAACAGTCCCTATGGCCTGCTCATCACCTCCAGCACCGTCGCCCTGCAGGTGGTCGCCAAGGCCAACACAGCCGTCCGGAAACCCCATGTATTCGGAACGGTCACCGACCCCTACGGGGCCGGGGTGGGCATCACCGGCCCGGAACCGGACCAGCACCCGCCCTACATGGCCGGAGTGGGGACGTTTCAGCCGGTCGAGCGCACCATCGAGATCGCCCGGGACATGAACCCCGGGCTCAAACGGCTGGGGGTGGTCTGGAACCCCGGGGAGCAGTGTTCGGAAGTTTGCCTGAAAAAAGCCCGGCAGACCTGTGAATCGCTGGGGATCGAACTGGTTGAAGCCAACGCCGGCAATACCTCCGAGGTGCCCGAAGCCCTGCGTTCGGTGATCGCCAAAAACGTGAACGCCGTCTGGGTCGGCGGAGACAACGTCGCCATCGCGGCCGTCCGGCTGATGATCGATCTGGCCGGCCAGGCCGGTATACCGGTGTTCACCAACGATCCCACGGATACGGAAAAAGGAGCCCTGTTCGGCCTGGGCGCCGATTATTTTACCGTGGGGCAGTATACCGCCGACATTGCCGTGGCGGTCCTGGAGGGGAAGAAGCCGTCCGCCTTCCGCATTGAAAACATGGTTCCGGAAAAACTGGCCGTGAACCGGCAAGTCCTGGCCTCCCTGAAGGATATGTGGCGAATGACATCCCCGATTGAACAGTTACTGTCCGGCCAGAAGCCCCAGCCCGGAGAAGAACCGGCTGATCCTGATCCGGACAGCCCCGTACAGGACTTGGCCGAACTAACCGCCCGGACAGCACCGGGGAGTTCGTCACCCGCGGACACGCCCCTCTCTCCGGAAAAAAGCAGGCAACTGGCGCTGGATATGGCGGCCTTGGAAAAAGCCGGCGTCACGCCTCCGGAAGACCTGCTGACAAAAGCCGATGTTTTTCTCAATCTCCGCGGCCCGGATCAACCGCCGGCGAAAATCGCCCTGGTGAACCTGGTGGAAAACACCGCCCTGCTGGATGCCGTCAACGGCGTGAAAACGGCGTTATACGAAATGGGATTGCGTGAAAAAACCGATTTTACGGTGACCGAATACTGCGCCCAGGGGGACATGTCTCAGCTTTCCCAGATCCTGGACCGCATCGCCATGGAACCGCCTGATGCCCTGGTCACGGTGACCACGCCGGCGTTCATCGCCGCCGTCAAAAGAGATTTTGCCTTTCCCCTGATTTTCACCGTGTGCAGCGATCCGGAAAAACTGGGGGTCTTCAAGACCGGCCGCCCGCCCAACGTCTGCGGCATTTATGATGACCCGCCGGTGGCCGAACTGCTCAGAATGGCGGCAAAACATGATCCGGCCCTGAAGGCGGTCGGCATCATCTACGACGCCGGCCAGATGAACTCTCTGATTTCCGTGGAAAAGCTCCGCCGGGCGGGGCCGGACCAGGGCATAACCGTTCTTGAGGCCACGGCGTCCACGGTTTCCGATCTGCCCATGGCGGCCCGGTCGGTAATCCAGCGGGGAGCGGGCGCCATCATCCTGTCCGCCGACAACCTGGTCACGACGGGATTTGCCGCCATTGACAAGGCGGCCGGAGAGGCCGGCATTCCGATATACGTGACCGATGTCGATCTGGTGGCAAAAGGGGCGGACGGCGCCATCGGCGACAGTTATTTCGAGTGGGGCAAGGCTTCCGGAGAACTGGTGGCCAGGGTCCTGGCCGGCGTGCCGCCGGCCCGGCTGCCG
This sequence comes from Thermodesulfobacteriota bacterium, assembly GCA_040753795.1. Lineage (NCBI taxonomy): Bacteria > Pseudomonadati > Thermodesulfobacteriota > Thermodesulfobacteriota bacterium. The sequence continues at coordinate 104,008 of JBFMDX010000001.1, read as the reverse complement.
GTATCGCCGACCCGGGTTCATCACCGGGTGGATCCCGGAGAGATAACGGCTGCACCGCCGGCCAAACCCTTTCAACTGCGGATCGTGCTGTACAGTGAAACGGAATTCGCCGAGCAATGCCGGCAAGGGCTGATTGACGGAATCGCCAAAGCCGGACTCCGGGAGGGAAGGGATTACGTGCTGAAATCCTACAACGCCCAGGGTGACATGTCCACCCTGTCGAGCATCATGACCACCGTCCGATCGGACCGGGTGGACCTGCTGATGGCGGTTTCAACGCCCACCCTTCAGGCGGCCCTGCGACAGGCCGGCGAAGAGACCCGCATCGTTTTCACCGGCGTGGGAGACGGCGTCAAAGCAGGCGCGGGGAAAAGCGAGACCGACCATCTGCCCAATGTCACCGGGATCACTACCCGCTCGCCCTTTGAAGGCATGGTCCGGATCATCCGGCAGACCCTGCCGGATGCCCGCCGGGTGGGCACCCTGTTCACACCGGCTGAAATCAACAGCGTGCTTTACAAGGACGGGCTCAAAGAAGCGCTGGAAAAAGAGGGCCTGGAACTGGTGACCGTCCCGGTCACGTCCAGCGCCGATGTGGCCCAGGCGGCCATCGAGCTCTGCGGCCAGGACATTCAGGTCGTGGCCCAGGTGGTGGACAACCTGACCCGCCCGGGGTTCGCGCTGATTGCCAGAAAAGCCGCGGAGAACGATCTGCCGGTCTTTGTTTTTGACAGCGCCCAGATGAAAGACGGCGGGGTGATCTGCCTGGCCCGGGATTATTATGACGCCGGGCTGGAGGCGGCGGAAAAAGCCGTCCGGATCCTGCGCGGGGAAAACCCCGGGACTATCCCCTTTACCAATACCCAGTCCGAAAAACTGCTTGTCAATCGGGATCTGGCCGCACGATACAAGCTCCGGATCTCGGACGAACTCATGAAAAAGGCTACCCTTTTCAAGCCTGATAACGAGCGGGACGGAAAATGAAAATTGACTGCCGGCAACGGGGAAAATATCTGCTGATAAAGGCGGAAGGACGGTTAGACGCCTCCTGGGCGGAATATTTCGCGGACACGCTTCTGCTTCAGATCCGCCAGGGGCAGCACCATCTGATACTTGATGCCGCGGGCACGATTTTCTTAAGCTCCGCCGGTATCCGCGCCCTGCTGCAGGTGTTCCGGGAGCTCAAGGCGGTAGAAGGTGATTTTCGGATCGTCAATCCTAGCGCTTTTGTGGAACAGACCCTGAACACCTCCGGATTCCAGATGTGGCTGGGCCGGGGGATGCCGGAGGATATGCCGGCCGACGGGGCAGGCGAAGAACCGGCAGCGACCGGTCAAGCCGGCATTCAGCGTTATCGACTGAACGAAAAAGCCGCGCTGGCTGTCTCCGAGCCGGTCTGCTGGCGGCCCTGGCGGAAAGTCGGCAAAGACCGGGTAAAAACCCTTACCTTTGACCGGAACGCCTGCTGCCTGGGAATCGGCAGCGCCGCCGCCACCGATAAGGAAGCCGAAGATCTTTTCGGCGAATTTCTGGTCGTGGCCGGAAACGTGGTTTATCAGCCGCCGGATGAACAGGCGCCTCCGGATTATCTGATCGCCGAAAACCGGTTTCTGCCCCGCATGCAGTGTATCCAGGCTTTGAGCTGGACCGGCGAGATGGGTCATTTAATCCGGTTCGCCCCCACGGACACAAGGCCCTTTTATACTGTCTCGGCCCTGATAAAGCTTGTTCTGGAGCAGACCGGCGGCCGGCCGGCCGGGTTCGTTATCGCAGGAGAAATCGAGGGGCTGGTGGGAGCGGCGCTGATCCGGTCGCCGGGACATATCCAGGAGGATATTGAAACCATCTCCTTTCCCGAAATCCGGAAATGGCTGACCTTCTGCGGAGAGCGGTCCTTTGCCCATCAACAGGCCCTGCTGGTCGGCGTTGTCACGGCTGCGGTCGGCCCTCTGACGCCGGAGATGTCCGCCTCATCGGATTGGGCCGCCCATATTCATGCCGCGGTTTTTCCATACCAGCCGCTGCCCAACGGCAGGATCGATCTGCCGGCGATCACGGAGAAATTTTTCAACGGGCCGTCCCCCCTGGCCGTCATCCACCTGACCGATGATAACCGTCCCGCCATCGGACTGGGTGAAAGCGCCTTGATACGGGGCGCCTGCTGGTGTGGCCCCTTGAACAATCCGGAGGTTTTGTCATGAGCCTGGTCATCGGCGCCTTTACCATGGGACTGATTCTTTCCCTCCTGTCCCTGGGCATGTTCATCAGTTTCCGGATGATCCGGTTTACGGACATTACCGTTGACGGTTCCATCACCCTGGGCGCGTCCGTTTCCGCCCTCATGATCGCGCATGGATATTCCCCCTGGCTGGCGATTCTGGTTTCCGTCACGGGCGGCGCCCTGGCCGGGACAGCCACCGGCATCCTTTATACCCGCTTCAGAATCCAGGAGATTCTGTCCGGGATCCTGGTGATGACGGCCCTGTATTCCATCAACCTGCGAATCATGGGCAGGAGCAATATCCCGCTTCTGGATGTGGCTACCGTTTCCAGCGGCATTGAAAGAGTGCTTGAGAAAATCACCTCCGGGGCTTCCCGGATCGACGTCCTGGGATGGCCGGTGCCGCCGGGGGACCTGGCGATTTTAGCAACCAGCGGCGCCATTACCGTGCTGATATCCGCGCTGCTGTTCATGTTCCTGCTGACCCATATCGGTACCGCCCTGCGGGCCGCCGGCAGCAATCCCCAAATGGTGCGGGCACAGGGTGTCAACAACCGGACCATGATCGTTTTCAGCCTGGCCCTAGCCAATGCCCTGGTGGCTTTCGCCGGCTCGCTGCTGGCCCAGTATCAGGGTTTCGCGGATGTCCAGATGGGCATTGGCATGATGGTCTGGGGCCTGGCCAGCATCATCATCGGCGAAGCCCTGGTGGGACGCGCGGGTCTCGGGCTGACCATCACCGGCGTGATCCTGGGGACCATCCTGTTCCGGCTGCTGATTGCCATCGCCCTGCGCTGGGGATTGAACCCCAACGACCTGAAACTGGTGACGGCCGTTTTTGTCTTCGCCGCGCTGGTCGCACCGGCATGGTTCGGCTCCCTGGGTCGCAAGATAAAAGGAGGGCGCCGGCATGCTGAAAATTGACGCGGTCGCCAAGACTTTTCATGCCCATACCGTTAATGAAATCCGGGCCCTGCGGGATGTCCGTTTGACCATAGAAGAGGGAAGTTTTACCGCGATCATCGGGACCAACGGGTCAGGCAAAAGCACGCTGCTCAACGCCGTGGCCGGAACGTTTTTCGTGGACAGCGGCCGTATCCATCTCGATGGCCGCGATATCACCGCCTGGCCGGAGTATAAACGGGCTTGTCTCATCGGCCGGGTCTTTCAGGACCCGTTCGCGGGGACAGCGCCGGACATGACCATCGCGGAGAACATCGCCATTGCCGTGAAACGGGGCAAACACCGGTCCCTTCGCCCGGCCGTGACCCGCTCTTTCCGTGAGGAGGTGGCCGAGCGGGTCCGCATTCTGAAGATGGGGCTTGAAGACCGGCTGGGCAATCCCATCGGCACCCTTTCCGGCGGCCAGCGGCAGGCGTTGACGCTGCTCATGGCTGTCTGGACCCGTCCCCGGCTCCTTCTGCTGGATGAACACACGGCCGCCCTGGATCCCAAAAGCGCCGCCAAGGTGGCGGAACTGACAAAAAAGATGATCGAGAAGGAAAAGCTCACCGCTCTGATGGTGACCCATTCCATGCAGCAGGCCGTTGATCTGCCCGACCGCATTATCATGATGCACCGGGGAATGATCGTGGAAGACTATCAGCAGGAACGGAAACGACGGGTCCGGGTGCCTGACCTGATGGCCACCTTTGACCGGGTTCAGAAGAGGGAGCTCTTTGACGAGTCGGTTGCCGTCATGCTGGAAGAACAATATTATTAGAATCCGGGGAGGAATCTATTCTGTTGCATAACCTGATGCCACCAGACAAGCCATATCCGCCGGGGTGGCATCGACGGTTGCCGCTACGGCCCATATCCGGGCGCCCCGATCCCGATAGTACTCGATCAGTGGCAGGGTTCGACGGTTAAAGACGTCCAGCTTTCTTGCTATCTCCTCCGGCGTATCGTCAATCCGGCCGGTACGGTCCTTTCCCGTGTTTTCGGCAATGCGCCGGCAGACCCCTTCAGGCGTACAGACCAGATGGACCAAGGCCTGAATGTTCACCAGCCGGTCCGTATCCCTGGCCTGGTCCAGGTGACGAGGCAAACCGTTTAGCACCAGCAGATCGTTATTCCCGACTTGCCGGTCTTTAATAAAAGCCGACAGAATGGATTCAGCCAGATAGAACGTATCGTTTTCAAGCAATGCGCCGCCATGCAACACACCCTCCAGAAACCGCCGGTCGGTTTCGCTGATGTCCGTATGGCCGCAGGCGGCCGCCTGCCGCAGGTTTTCCCCGAAATCAAAATGATGGCAGGCCCGGCCATTCAGACCGTTCTTTTCAAAAAACCTTCCCAGAGGCGTCTTGCCGGAACCGGTCGGTCCCACCAGCAGCAGGGCCTGATATCGATGCGTTTCCACGGTTACGCTTTAAGCCGCCGGATAACGGCCATGCAGTCTTCCTGGTTCATAATTTTAGGAACCGGATAGGTCGGGTTGCACTCCATCAGGGCGCGTTCGGCGATGATGGGGATGTCTTCGTCCCGGATGCAGTCAAATTTGTCGGGAATGTTCATCCGCCGGTTCAAGTCCTTGATGGCCTGAATAAAAGCCCCTGCTTTTTCTGAACGGCTCATGCCGGGTTTGGCAACGCCGGCCACGTCGGCCAGCTCGGCCAGTGATTTATGAACTACCTCTCCATACCATTCCAGGACATAGGGCATGATGACCGGCATGGCCAGGCCATGGGGTACGCCGTACAGGCCTCCCAGATTATGACCAATACAGTGGATGTTGCCCACGCCGCCGCGCGTGAAGGTATATCCGCCGTAATACGCGGCCCACAGCATCTGGCCGCGGGCTTCCAGGTCCTGGCCGTTCTGGTAGGCCTTTTCGATATTCCGGAAAATGATTTCAACCGCCAGAAGGGCTTTTTGGCGAGTGTCTCTGCTGTTATAAAACTTGCCGATGTACGACTCGACGGCGTGGGTCATGGCGTCCATGCCGGTGGTGGCGGTGATGTGCGGCGGCAGGCCCACCGTCAGCATCGGGTCCAGCACCGCGTATTTGGGCCGGAGCACGAGATCGGTCAGGGGATATTTTTCATGAGTGGTGGGGTCGGACACCACCGCCGCGATGGTGGTCTCGGACCCGGTGCCCGCCGTGGTGGGAACCGCGAACAGCGCCGGTGGCAGGATCGAGCCCATTTTCAGGGCCGGCAGACTGACCTTGAACAGGCCTCTCATTTTGGCTACCGGACGATTGGGCCGGGCGACTCGTGCGCCCGTCGCCTTGGCGCAATCCATGGGCGAGCCGCCGCCAAAGGCGATGATAGCCTGACAATTGTTCGTCTTGTAAACTTTGAGGGCCGCTTCGATATTCTCGATGGTCGGATTTGGCTGAACCTGATCATAGAGAAAGTACTGGATACCGGCATCCTTTAATGCATCAAAAAGAGAATCAGGCAGGTGAAGGCCCATAAGGACAGGGTCGGTGACCACCAGGACCCGGGCAAAACCTTTTTCTTTGATAACGGCGGGCAGTTTTTTAAGGCTGCCCGCGCCTTCGATGATTTCCGGCTCAAACCAAGGCATGAGTTTCATGCCCATCCCCATGCCGAATTGAAAAGTCCGGTAATACGCCTTTTTTAATTGCCACATCATGTCATGCTCCCAAAATTGTCGTTTATTCCGGAATATTCCGGTTTGCAAAATGGCCCTTTCCAAATATAAATATTTTTCATTTCCGGGCATAAAAAAACCCGGAATCGAAATGATCAGATCATCCGGTTCCGGGTTTTTTGAAAATTTTTTCGGCAGCGTCCTACTCTCCCGTGCAGTCTCCCGCACAGTACCATCGGCGCTAAAGAGCTTAACTTCCGTGTTCGGGATGGGAACGGGTGTTTCCTCTTTGCCATGGCCACCGAAAAAAGCGATGTCACATATAAATAGAATGTAAACACAATTAAACGTTCATGGGTTCCTCTGGAAAAAATTTGTGGCTAAGCCGCACGACCAATTAGTACCGGTAAGCTGAATACATTACTGTACTTACACCTCCGGCCTATCAACCTTGTAATCTTCAAGGGGTCTTTAGTTCCTTTGTTTCCATTGGAAGGGATATCTTATCTTGAGGCTGGCTTCCCGCTTAGATGCTTTCAGCGGTTATCCATTCCAAACTTAGCTACCCAGCAATGCCGCTGGCGCGACAACTGGATCACCATTGGTTTGTCCATCCCGGTCCTCTCGTACTAGGGACAGCTCCTCTCAAATATCCTGCGCCCGCGAAAGATAGGGACCAAACTGTCTCACGACGTTTTAAACCCAGCTCGCGTACCACTTTAATCGGCGAACAGCCGAACCCTTGGGACCTGCTTCAGCCCCAGGATGTGATGAGCCGACATCGAGGTGCCAAACCGCCTCGTCGATGTGAACTCTTGGAGGCGATAAGCCTGTTATCCCCGGCGTACCTTTTGTCCGATGAGCGACGGCCCTTCCATGCAGAACCGCCGGATCACTAAGACCTACTTTCGTACCTGCTCGAAATGTCTCTCTCGCAGTCAAGCTCCCTTATGCCTTTACACTCTACGGCTGGTTTCCAATCAGCCTGAGGGAACCTTTGCGCGCCTCCGTTACTCTTTAGGAGGCAACCGCCCCAGTCAAACTACCCACCAGACACTGTCTTTCGCCCGGATTACGGGACGAAATTAGAATCACAAAATGGCAAGGGTGGTATTTCAAGGTTGGCTCCATCACACCTGGCGGTGTGATTTCACAGCCTCCCACCTATCCTGCACATGCCATTTCAAGATCCAATGTCAAGCTATAGTAAAGGTGCCGGGGTCTTTCCGTCTTTTCGCGGGTAGACGGCATCTTCACCGCCAATACAATTTCGCTGAGTCTCTGGTTGAGACAGTGCGGGAATCGTTACGCCATTCGTGCAGGTCGGAACTTACCCGACAAGGAATTTCGCTACCTTAGGACCGTTATAGTTACGGCCGCCGTTTACTGGGGCTTCGGTTCACAGCTTCTCCGCTGAAAGCGGATGACCACTCCCCTTAACCTTCCAGCACCGGGCAGGCGTCAGACCCTATACATCGTCTTACGACTTAGCAGAGTCCTGTGTTTTTAGTAAACAGTCGCTCCCGCCGTTTCTCTGCGACCCTTCTCTGCTCCATCCGCGGGGACTTCACATAACAAGGGCACACCTTCTTCCGAAGTTACGGTGTCATTTTGCCGAGTTCCTTAACCAGAGTTCTCTCAAGCGCCTCGGGATACTCTCCCTGTCTACCTGTGTCGGTTTGCGGTACGATCACCCGTTATCTCGCTTAGAGGCTTTTCTTGGCAGCATGGGCTCAATCAGTTTATGAGGCTTACGCCTCTCCTCGTCACCTCTCGGCGTTAACAAGGGAGTGGATTTCCCTGCTCCCTCCGCCTACCGGCTTGAACCGCCTATTCCAACAGACGGCTGATCTACCCTCCTGCGTCCCCCCATCGCTCAAACAATAACTAGGTGGTACAGGAATATTAACCTGTTTTCCATCGCCTACGCCTTTCGGCCTCGACTTAGGATTTCGACTAACCCTGAGAAGATTAGCTTTACTCAGGAACCCTTAGACTTCCGGCGATACTGTTTTTCACAGTATTTATCGCTACTCATGTCAGCATGATCTCTTCTATTCAGTCCAGCCGTTCTTACGATCGACCTTCAGCCCGAATAGAATGCTCCCCTACCAACCCCGCCTTGCGGCAGAATTTCGCAGCTTCGGTAGTAAGCTTAGCCCCGTTACATTTTCGGCACAGACCTACTCGACCAGTGAGCTATTACGCTTTCTTTAAAGGATGGCTGCTTCTAAGCCAACCTCCTGGCTGTCTATGCATTTCCACATCCTTTCCCACTGAGCTTACATTTAGGGACCTTAGCTGGCGATCTGGGCTGTTTCCCTTTTGACCACGAAACTTAGCTCCCGTAGTCTGACTCCTGTAATGAAATTAACGGTATTCGGAGTTTGGTTAGGTTTGGTAATCTGGTAGGACCCCTAGCCCATCCAGTGCTCTACCCCCGTTAACAATCTTACAAGGCTATACCTAAATATATTTCGGGGAGAACCAGCTATCTCCAGGTTTGTTTGGCCTTTCACCCCTATCCACAGATCATCCGAGCAGTTTTCAACCTACACCGGTTCGGGCCTCCACGTGATTTTACTCACGCTTCACCCTGCCCATGGATAGCTCACCTGGTTTCGGGTCTACTTCGTGCAACTAATACGCCCTGTTCAGACTCGCTTTCGCTACGGCTACACCTGACGGCTTAACCTCGCTACACAAAGTAACTCGCTGACTCATTATGCAAAAGGCATGCGGTCAGACTGAAATGCGCACAAGGCGCATATCATAGTCCTCCCACTGCTTGTAGGCAAACGGTTTCAGGTACTATTTCACTCTCCTCACTGGAGTACTTTTCACCTTTCCCTCACGGTACTAGTTCGCTATCGGTTGCCAAGGATTATTTAGCCTTATGAGATGGTCCTCATAAATTCCCGCAGGGTTTCTCGTGTCCCGCGGTACTTGGGTGTCCGACCCAGAAAGACAGTATATTTTCGCTTACAGGACTTTCACCTTCTATGGTCAGTCGTTCCAGACTGTTCAACTAATAGACTGTTTTGTAACTTTCCGACGGCTCCGAAACGCCATCCGGTCGGATCCCGCGACCCCGAGTATACAACGCTTTCGGGCTTACATATACTCGGTTTGGGCTGCTCCCCGTTCGCTCGCCGCTACTTAGGGAATCACTGTTGTTTTCTTTTCCTGGGATTACTGAGATGTTTCAGTTCATCCCGTTCGCTTCTGCAATCTATGTATTCAATTGCAGATGTTCCGACACTACCCGGAACAGGTTTTCCCATTCAGAAATCTCCGGATCAAAGCTTGTTTAGCAGCTCCCCGAAGCTTATCGCAGCTTACCACGTCTTTCATCGCATCTTGGCACCAAGGCATCCACCATTTGCCCTTAGTAGCTTAGCCACAAAATTGTATTGCCAGAAAACACCATGAACGCTTAAAATGCGTCTACATTCTATTTGTCAAAGAACAGTGCATCTCTGTAATGTGAATTACAGATCAGAGACGACGAATCATGTTTTATATATTCGTAATCCCTGGTCAACCATTCACAAGATAACGTATTGAATACACTTTGGTGGAGGTGAACGGGTTCGAACCGATGGCCTCCTGCGTGCAAGGCAGGCGCTCTCCCAGCTGAGCTACACCCCCAATTCAAATTGCTAAAATCAGGGTCAATGGAACTCACGGTAACAATATGGTGGGCCTGGATGGAATTGAACCATCGACCTCACGCTTATCAGGCGTGCGCTCTAACCGAAACTGAGCTACAGGCCCAAATGGTGCCTTCATCAGCTCGGAATCAGCCCCATTTCACTTTCCATAAGACAAAGAACAAAAATAAAACTTGATCCCTCAAAACTAAATAGTAACAGTGTCGAATTTTTTTAAATTTTCTTTCCTTAGAAAGGAGGTGATCCAGCCGCAGGTTCCCCTACGGCTACCTTGTTACGACTTCACCCCAATCATCAGCCATACCTTAGGTACCTGCCTCCCGAATGGGTTGGCCCAGCAACTTCGGGTACAACCAACTCTCATGGTGTGACGGGCGGTGTGTACAAGGCCCGGGAACGTATTCACCGTGGCGTGCTGATCCACGATTACTAGCGATTCCAGCTTCATGGAGTCGAGTTGCAGACTCCAATCCGAACTGAGAACTGCTTTTTGGGATTGGCTTACCCTCGCGGGTTCGCAACCCTTTGTACAGCCCATTGTAGCACGTGTGTAGCCCTGGACATGAGGGCCATGAGGACTTGACGTCATCCCCACCTTCCTCCCCGTTAACCGGGGCAGTCTCTTTAGAGTTCCCAACTTAATGATGGCAAATAAAGAAAAGGGTTGCGCTCGTTGCGGGACTTAACCCAACATCTCACGACACGAGCTGACGACAGCCATGCAGCACCTGTCACCGGGTTCCCCGAAGGGCACATCCTTCTTTCAAAGGACTTCCCGGGATGTCAAATCCAGGTAAGGTTCTTCGCGTTGCGTCGAATTAAACCACATGCTCCACCGCTTGTGCGGGCCCCCGTCAATTCCTTTGAGTTTTAACCTTGCGATCGTACTCCCCAGGCGGATCACTTAATGCGTTAGCTTCGGCACAGCGGGGGTAAAAACCCGCTACACCTAGTGATCAACGTTTACTGTGTGGACTACCAGGGTATCTAATCCTGTTTGCTCCCCACACCTTCGCGCCTCAACGTCAGTATTGGTCCAGGAAGTCGCCTTCGCCACCGGTGTTCCTCCTGATATCTACGCATTTCACCGCTACACCAGGAATTCCACTTCCCTCTCCCATACTCAAGCTCCACAGTTTCAAATGTACTTCCGAGGTTGAGCCCCGGGCTTTCACATCTGACTTATGAAGCCGCCTACGCGCGCTTTACGCCCAATAAATCCGATTAACGCTAGCACCCCCCGTATTACCGCGGCTGCTGGCACGGAGTTAGCCGGTGCTTCCTTTAGCGGTACCGTCAATGCTTATTACCATTCGTAATAAACATTTTCTTTCCACTTGACAGAGCTTTACGACCCAAGGGCCTTCTTCACTCACGCGGCGTTGCTGCGTCAGGGTTTCCCCCATTGCGCAAAATTCCTCACTGCTGCCTCCCGTAGGAGTCTGGACCGTGTCTCAGTTCCAGTGTGGCTGGCCATCCTCTCAGACCAGCTAACCATCGTCGCCTTGGTGAGCCGTTACCTCACCAACAAGCTAATGGTACGCGGGCTTTTCTTCAGACAGAGGCTTACGTGTAGAGGCCCCCTTTGATCCGCAAAGCCGGAGCTTCACTGATATTATCCGGTATTAGCACCGCTTTCGCAGTGTTGTCCCGAATCCGAAGGTAAATTACCCACGTGTTACTCACCCGTGCGCCACTTTACTAGCTCTAGCAAGCTAAAGCGTTCTCGTACGACTTGCATGTGTTAAGCACGCCGCCAGCGTTCAATCTGAGCCAGGATCAAACTCTCCAATTAAAATTAAAAAATCGCTACCAGTTGGTACCGGAAGCGACATGGAATTAATTGGGTCAAATCCGAGCATGCTGTTACTATTTAGTTTTCAAAGATCAAGTTTAACGGACGTAATATAACGGCCGTTATTGATACTGTCAAGACTTTTTTTTCAAAGTTTCATCTTTTTTCGGTGTTCATTTTCTTCGGAACACCGTCAAAGTTTCACCCTTTTACGCTCTCGCTCCCGGCATGTCAAGAGCTTTTTTTCACAAATCGCAAAAATTCAGAATATATTTAAATCCGCCGCCCGCCAACACCCGCGGCATCAGGCCAGGCGCTTCTTCCGGTCCGGCAATAGCCTGTATCAAAGCGCCAGCGACCGGTTGCCGGTCCTTCAGAAAGGCAATGGCACGGCGCATATCCGAACGCGTCAGCCCGTAACTTCCGATAACGGTAATTTCACGGTAGTGAATATGATTGATCAGATCTGCCGGGAAAGCATTGTCCGCATTGAGTCCGCTGAAAAAGCAGAAACACCCGCCACAGCAAAGCCGCGTCAATCCCCGGGCAAACGCCGCCGCGTCCGGGCAGGCGTTGATCACCGCATCGACTTCCGTCTCTTCTGTTTCCGCCAGACACATCGCCGCGCTCTCGTCCAGCAGTATTTGTGCCGCCCGCCGTTTGGCCGCGTTCGGTTCAATCACAATCGGCACGGCGCCGCAGGCTGCCGCTGCCAGCGCGCTCAAAAGCCCCATGGTACCACCGCCATAAATCAGAACGCGGGCACCGGCGCCAAGCCGGCATTTGTCCAGCGCGTGCAGCACGCACCCGGCCGGTTCAGCCAGGCAGGCGACAAGCGGATCCAGTGTTTCCGGGAATGGAATCAGAGCGGCTTCGGGAACGTTTATCCGGTCCGCAAATCCTCCGTCCCGATGAAACCCGATTATCTTCAACCGACGGCAAAGGTTTTCACGATCGCCCCGGCAGAAATCGCATTCGCCGCAACTGTCTCCGGGCCAGACCACGTAACGCCGTCCTCGGCCATCAATCGCAACGATTTCATGCCCGGGAACCCGGGGCAGAACCAGATCCCGGTGCCCCTGGGCCCACATTTTAGCGTCCGTCCTGCAAACGCCGCAATACAGCACCTTCAACGGAATTTCACCAACCCCTGAAGACGGATGGTTATCGTCACGCATTACTTCCATCTGCCCGGAGCCGGTCAGCATCAGTCTCATGACCTCTCCTTTCTTAAGCAGCCCGGATCGGCCAGTCGTTCCAGTGTTCGCAACCCTTTCTCCGGCTCCCGGTTTTGCGCGGCAACCCAGGCCGTCAGCGTCGCAAACGCTTGACCGTTTTCCAGCAGCCGGGTCGCTTTCTGCAGCCCGCCATCAATACCGGATACGGTTCCGGCAGCATAAAAAACAAGGGCGGCATTCAGCAACACCGCATCTTTCCGGATGCCGTTTTCCCGGTTTTGCAGCAACGAAACAAAACGACGGGCTTCGGCGGCAAGGCCGCCCGACGGCGCCAGGTCTTGGGGATTCGTTGCCCGCAAGCCGTAATCTTCAGGATAGAGCGTAAACGCTCTTATGTCTCCTGATTCGCGCAATTCGGCGCAATGAGTGGGCCCGCAGACAGAGGCTTCGTCCATTCCCCCATCAAGGCCGGTAATCGTGCCGTAAAGACCAATCGCTTTCTTATAGCCGATGGATTTCATCAGCCGGACTACCGGCAATATCATTGCTTCGGAATAAACGCCTCTCACCCCGATTACGGGCATGGCCGGATTGGCCAGGGATGCCGCGATGTTCAGGATGGACCCGAAATGAATCTGAGAAAGGATTCTAGCCAGCGATCCGGGATGAATGGTCGGACTCATGCCGTTAAACAACCCGATTCCGGCCCGGGCAATGCTTTCCGCCACCATCTCAACAGGGCACTCCACATCCACGCCCACCGCCTCGGCCATATCCACCGTCCCGCAGGCTGAAGTAATGGCGCGGGCGCCGTGGCGCGCCATGGAAAGGCCGCCGGCGGCAGCGATAACCGCGGCCGCGGTGCTGATATTAAACGTTTTGAAGGCATCCATTCCTGTACCGCTGTTCTCCACCAGCGGCCGGGGTGGCAACAAATTTATTTTGACCGTATCCAGATTGAAGATGGCTTCCCAGGCGCCGGCCATTTCCTCTCCGGTTTCGCCCTTGGTGGCCAGGGCGGCCAGAAAGGCGCCCTGCTGCATGGAAGTGGTAGCGTCATTTAAAACAGCGGAAAACGCCTGACTGCTTTCCTCACGGGTAAGATCCTGATGGCGGGCCAGGCGGGAGATGAGGGCCCCGAAATTGCGGTCGATTTCTGCCGGCATAAAACACCTCCTGATAAAAAATACCTCAGAAGAATTTTATCCAGCAAAAATTCGATTAAACACAACCAGGCAGGCTTTCCGGCTTACGGATCATTCTTAAACCGCGCCTTCCCCCCGGCGAATTCTCACCAGAAGTGGCATCAGGCGGTTTTTGTCCCCGCTTACGGCAACGGCTGGGATGCGATGGACTTGCACCATCTTTCCTTTTACCCGTTATCGACCGGCCCTTCCGGGCAACGGTCACGGCACCTTGGTGTAACTATTTTTCGCTTACGCAAAATCTCAACGGTTGTCAAGATCAATCCTGGTGCAATGCCGGTCTATCAAGCCTTGAGGTCGTCCTGGATTCTAATCGTGTGGTATTTCTTTTTACCGGCTCTGAGTACGATTTCCCCGTCCCTGATATCGTCGGCCGTCACGCAATAATCCACCGATTCCAGACGCTGACCATTGATATAAACACCGCCCTGCTGAATCAACCGCCGGGCGGCTCCTTTGGATTGGGCCAGACCGGTGGTGTTAAAAAGATCCACGGCTGAAATGCCGGCTTTAATGGTCGATAAAGGCAATTTGGTTTGCGGCTCGCCGGCCATGGCAACAGAAATATCCGAAGAACCTGAAAAGGCCAAATCAGCCGGAGACGCAATAATAACGGTGTCCCTCGGTACGGCACTGGATGGCAATAGATCTTCGGGAATATTCCGGACGCCAAATTTTTTAATCGTATCCTGATGCGCCTTAATCGCCTTGTCCATACCATGCGCGATGGTGGTCGCCTCAAAAGCTAAAATGGTCTTGGCCGCGTTCAAATCGGCCCCTGCAAGCGACTTTACCCGATTGATCTCCTCCATGGGTAGAAAGGTAAACAGAGCCAGAAACCGGGCGACGTCATCGTCATGGGTATTAATCCAGTACTGGTAATATTCATAAGGCGAGGTCCGGTCGGAATCAAGCCAGACCGCGCCGGCCGCAGTCTTTCCCATTTTGGCGCCGCTGCTGGTCGTTATCAGCGGGAAAGTCAGCCCGTACACCTGCGCGTTGCGCACTCGCCGGACCAGATCAATGCCGGCCACGATGTTGCCCCACTGGTCGCTGCCGCCCATCTGCAGAACGCATTGGTGTTTGTCAAAAAGCTGCAAAAAATCATAGGCCTGCAGCAACATGTAGTTGAACTCAATAAAGCTCAACCCGTCTTCGGAATCAAGACGCATCTTATAGCTTTCGGCTTTAATCATGCGGTTAACGCTGAAATACCGGCCGATATCTCTTAAAAATTCGATGTAATTAATCGGCAACAGCCATTCGGCGTTATTCTCCAGCTTCGCCCGCCCTTCCGCAAAATCGATAAACCGCTCCAGCTGGCCTCGAATCCCCTTGACGTTTTCATTGACATCTTCAACCGTGATCAGCTTGCGCATTTCCGTCTTGCCGCTGGGGTCACCGACCAGACCGGTCCCCCCGCCCATCAGCGCGATGGGCAGATGTCCGTTTCGCTGCATATGCGCCAGTGCCATGATCGGCACCAGGCTGCCCACATGAAGGCTTGAGGCCGTGGGATCAAAACCGATATAGCAGACGAGGCGCCGGCTTCCCAGGGCGTCCCGCAACTCCTCGGGATGCGTCATTTCCGCCACGAATCCCCGCTCCTGCAATACATCAAGGACATTCATTATCAAAAACCCCTTAACCGGCTCACTTGTTGGCATATTCAACGGCTCTGGTTTCCCTGATCACCGTCACCTTGATCTGGCCCGGGAAAGTGAGTTTGGCTTCTATTTCACGGGCGATATCCCGGCTCAGCAATACCGCCTTTTCATCGGAAATATTGTCTCCCTCAACCATTACCCTCAACTCCCGGCCGGCCTGAATGGCAAAGGCGTTGGCCACGCCCTTATATCCGGCAGCGATTTTCTCAAGGTCCTCCAGCCGCTTGATATAGTTTTCCAAGAGCTCTTTTCTCGCCCCCGGCCGGGCTCCGGACAGAGCGTCCGCGGCCTGGACGAGAAGGTCATAAACAGTTTCCGGCGCCACGTCTTCATGATGGGCCGAAATGGCGTGGGTGACCTCCGCCGATTCACCGTACTTTTGAGCCACATTGGCGCCGATAAGGGCATGGGGGCCCTCCACCTCATGGTCAATGGCCTTGCCGATGTCATGAAGCAGGCCCATACGCTTGGCAAGCTTGGCATCCAGGCCGAGCTCCGTCGCCATGATACCGCACAGGAAGCTCACTTCCACGGAATGCTGCAGCACATTCTGGACGAAACTGGTTCTGAACTTCAGGCTGCCCAGAATTTTTATCAGTTCGGGGTTGATGCCGTGCACGCCGGTATCAAAAGCAGCCTGCTCACCGGCTTCCTTGATGGTGACATCCACCTCGGCTTTTACTTTCTTAACCACATCCTCGATACGGGCGGGATGAATGCGGCCGTCGGCTATCAACCGCTGAATGGAAATCCGCGCCACCTCTCGCCGGACCGGATTAAACCCGGACAGGATTACCGCTTCCGGAGTGTCATCAATAATCAAATCAATACCGGTAGCGGCTTCCAGCGCCCGGATGTTTCTACCCTCCCGACCGATAATCCGGCCCTTCATTTCATCTCCGGGTAACTCAACCACGGAGACAGTCCGTTCTGCGACAAAATCGCCGGCATAACGTTGAATCGCGGTGGCAATGATCTTTTTCGCCTTCTTGTCGGCTTCCTCTTCGGCGTCGGTGGTGATCCGTTTAATCAGTTTGGCGGCTTCATGCCGGGCATCTTCTTCCATGGATTGCACCAGGATGTCTTTGGCCTGATCGGAAGTCAGACCGGAAATGGCCTCCAGCTGCCTTTTCTGCTCATCAAACATCCGATTGCATTCCGTCTCTTTCTTTTCCAGATTTTCTTCCCGCTTCTGGAGAGATTTTTCTTTTTTATAAACCTCCTGCTCTCTGTGCTCGATCTGATCATATTTCCGATCCAGATTTTCCTCTTTAGAGATCAGGCGCTGTTCCTGTTTTTTCAGTTCTCCTTTGGTTTCTATGGTTTCAGCGTCAAAATCGCTTTTCATCTTCAGAAGCCTGTCTTTAGCCTCCAGTTTGGCTTCTTTGATGAGATTTTCAGCCCGCAACCGGGCGTCTTCTAAAATGCGACCGGACTCGGCCCTGGCGTCATCCATCTGCTTTATATAATTTTTCTTACGGACCCATATCGCCAAGACAAGCCCGACCGCCAGCCCCAATATCGCAAATATTATTTCCATTGTTGATCCCCTCAACCAAGTATTATTATTTTGCAGCGGCGTATGTCACAAAACGTCCCTGCCATGTCAAGCCCATCTTATGCGGCATATGCCACGTAAAGACCAAATAGATTTACCGACCCCACGAAAAACTCAATTCTGTCTTTCTACTGTCCTGAAGTCTTGTCAACCCGAAAGTCCGCGACCGTTTTCAGGGCTGCCTTAACGCACAACACCCGGAAAGCGGGAAAATGGGGTCTCTTTTGTAACCTGAAATTACTGCGAGGAAGAAGGATGTCTACTGGTCGGAAACGCGGCACAAAAAAAAGCCCCCTGCCATTGTGCCGTGTTGTTAGGTCTTTGACCTGGTTTTAACAACGTGGGCGCCATTTGATTTTTTTAGGCTTTTCTGCTTCAGCAGAACATGCACACCAAAATCAGTGACGGCTCCCTTCTTGTTGTATTTGGGACAAAGAGCATCTGTCAATCACTTGCACGGCAGGGGGCAAACATGAGGCTCTGATTATGTTACATCACCTTACAGGTGAAACAGGCTATACGGATAACAGCAGCAGCTTTATTTACAAACGGGCGTTTATTGATTTGAGCAAAGCATTTGATCTGTCTGTAAATTTTTTTTCCAGTTCCGTATATCGTCGCTGCAGTTCGACAAAATCATTTGCTATATTCAGGGCGGCTTGAGTCAGCTTGGCGAAATTATCCATGCTGGACGGTTGTTTTTCTCTGGCTGTTACTTTATGCACTTCCTGCGTCAGTAATTCCGCAACCCGCCTGGCATCGGCGACACCCTCGTCCGCCGTGAACCTTAACCTTTTTCCCAACAGCGTTATCGTTATATCTTCAGTCAATAATCAGCCCTGTTGTACTGCTGAAAAATATCTTTGTTACACCTGTGATACAAACGCATTTATTTTCTGAATTAACCCATCAACCTTGGACCTAATCAAAGCCTTTTCCTCACTGTACTTTTCTTCTTCCTCTGCTTTTTTCCTGGCTCCCTTCTCAAGATCCGAAATCGTTTCTTTCAGTTGTGCATTAATTGATTCAAGCGATTGAATTTTATCAAACAATTTTTCTACTTTTTTCTCGATCTCTTCAAATTGTGAAAAAAGCTGCTCATTTCCCATGGTTCCCAAAACACCTCTCTAGATTATGTATTATTTATATTGCCAATGACATGTAATGTCAAGAAAATTAGCGCATTTTTTGGCATAATGAGCTTGTAGCCCTGCCAAGATCGTCCAGACTGTTTACTCCGATAACTTCATGCTGATCCTGCACAACCACCGCCCCGGCCGGTCTGTTGGCACTGCGGGCAATGCCGACGATATCCGTTAAATACAGTTCTTTTTGTTTATTGTCAGATCCGATCTGCGCTAGCGACCACTCCAGAAACACTTTGTCGACGCAATAAGTTCCTGCGTTTATTATATTTATCAATTTCTCTGGTTCACTGGCGTCACTTTCTTCCACTATCTTCAGGACCCTGTCCTGACCATCAAAAAGAAGTCTGCCATACCCCTTCGGGCAATCCACTCTAGCAGCAAGAAGGGTCATATCCAACTCATCGCTCCTCTTTTTATCAATCAAGGCATTAACCGTTTTCTGACTGATAAAAGGCATATCCCCTGACAGGATAACAACATCCCGGACATTTTCCGCGAGGCTGTCCATAGCGCACAAGACCGCATGTCCGGTGCCAAGCTGCTGTCTTTGGTAGGCAAATTTTACAGCTGCCCTTTTCAGCGCCTCCCTGCGAACCGCATCTGCCTGACAACCGACAACCACCACGATATGGTCGCAGGAGGTAACGCCCAGAGCGGTTTCCAAGACATAACTGATCATGCTCTTTCCGGCGATTTCATGAAGCACCTTGGCTTTTTCGGACTTCATCCGGGTGCCCATACCCGCAGCCAGAATCACGACCGCGATGCCCTCTCCCCCGTTCATTGCCATATTCATATAATCCCGCCCCCATCATCTCCCCAGAAAAAAGGGGCATCCCTTGCTAAAGGCATGCCCCTGATTTTAAAACACAAGCCGGCAACCGGCGAAAAAACCGGCCTATAAGGATGACACAATTTTAAGACGCTGTATCGCCCTTGCCAACGCCGCTTGCGCCCGGATCATATCCAAATCCTTACCCGCCTCGGCAATTCGTTTTTCGGCTCTGTCCCTGGCTGCTTCCGCACGATTGGCATCGATAGCTTCCTTGCTTTCAGCCGATTCGGCCAGAATGGTCACTTTATCCGGCAACACTTCAGCAAAGCCTCCGCTGACAAACACCATGTGCTCTTTACCACTACCATCCGTATAACGAATCGCGCCGATTTTCAGGGAAGTCAAAAAGGGCGTATGTCCAGAAAGCACGCCGAATTCACCAACAGATCCAGGAGCCATGACGATCTGACAATCATCGCTGACCACCTCTTTTTCAGGTGTCACAATCGACAACTTAATATTCTGTGCCATTTACAAATCAACTCCCCGGGCTAAAAAAAATTAGGCTTCCTGTTTCATCTTTTCCGCTTTTTGAACGGCTTCTTCGATAGACCCAACCATATAGAAGGCCCGTTCAGGGAGGTCATCATACTTGCCTTCACAGATCTCCTTGAATCCCCTGACGGTATCTTCCACTTTCACGTACTTGCCGGCCATGCCGGTAAAAGTTTCGGCCACGTGGAACGGCTGAGACAGGAACCGCTGCAACTTCCGGGCGCGCTCAACTGTGAGCTTGTCCTCATCAGAGAGCTCTTCCATACCGAGAATAGCGATAATATCCTGAAGTTCTTTATATTTTTGAAGAATCTGCTGAACCTGACGAGCCGTGCGGTAATGCTCTTCCCCGATATAGTTGGCGTCCAGAATACGGGAGGTGGAATCCAGCGGATCCACTGCGGGATAAATCCCCAGTTCAGCGATCTGACGGGACAGAACCACGGTACCGTCCAGATGGGCAAACGTTGTTGCCGGAGCCGGGTCGGTCAGGTCATCGGCGGGAACGTACACACATTGTACCGCTGTAATGGAGCCTTTATCGGTAGAGGTGATGCGTTCCTGAAGTTCGCCCAGGTCAACCGCCAGCGTCGGCTGGTAACCGACCGCGGAAGGAATACGACCCAGCAGAGAAGAAACCTCCTGACCGGCCTGGGTAAACCGGAAGATGTTGTCAATGAAGATCAGCACGTCCTGACCTTCCACATCACGGAAGTATTCAGCCGCCGTCAGGGCGGACAGGGCAACGCGTGCTCTCGCTCCGGGAGGTTCGGTCATCTGTCCGTAAATCAGGGCGGCCTTGGGCAGAACGCCGGAATCTTTCATTTCATGATAGAGGTCGTTGCCTTCGCGGGTTCTCTCGCCGACGCCCGCGAAAACGGAAATACCGCCATGCTGCATGGCGATATTATGAACCATTTCCATCATGATAACGGTTTTACCGACGCCGGCCCCGCCGAACATGCCCATCTTACCGCCGCGGGGAAAGGGAACCAGCAGGTCGATAACCTTGACACCGGTCTCCAGAACATGCACTTCCGTGTCCTGTTCGGTGAATTTCGGCGCCGGCCGATGAATCGGCAGCATTTTTTCCTGGCTGATGGGACCGAGGCCATCCACCGGCCTGCCCACAACATTGAGAACCCGCCCCAGTCCGGCCGCGCCGACCGGCATCATGATCGGTTTCCCGGTGTGCGTGACAGCAGCCCCGCGAACCAGTCCGTCGGTAATGTCCATGGCGATCGTCCGCACCACATTGTCGCCCAGATGCTGCGCCACCTCCACCACCAAGTTTCCCGGTTCATCGTTGATGGCGGGGTTGGTGATCAATAAAGCGTCTTTGATGGGCGGCAGATTACCTGGCGCGAATTCCACATCGACGACCGGTCCCATGACCTGCGTGATCTTCCCTATATTCTCTCCCATTTATAACCTCCCAAACACTATTATGAAAAAATCCGATTCAAAAATTATCCTCTAAGCGCCTCGGCGCCGCCGACAATATCCATCAATTCCGCTGTAATCGCTGCCTGCCTCGCCTTGTTATAAGTCAACGTCAGCGCGTCGATCATATCGTTACAGGCCTTGGTGGCATTATCCATGGCCGCCATGCGGGCGGCATGTTCACTGGTGGATGTTTCCAGCAGGGCTCTGTAGAGCTGAATATAAATATTACGCGGAAGCATCTCCGCCATCAATTCACGGGCTGAAGGCTCACAGATGTGCTCGGCCTGAAAAGCGGCATCACCTCCGGAGTCGCCCCCTGTTTTCCCGGTTTCCAGCGGTGGGATCGGCAACAGCTTCTGCAACGTCGGAACCTGCCGGGACATACCTTGAAATTCAGAATAGATCACATAGATCTCGTCACATTCACCGTTCAGAAAACTGTCAATCAGCTTTCGGCCGGCCTTCATGGCAACGTCAAAAGGAATTTTTGTGCCCACCACATCAAGGTAGCTTGACCAGATGGTCAGTTTATTCTTCTGCGCCCACTTGAATCCTTTTTTTCCGAAATGGGTAAGGGAAACCTCGATGTTCTGACCGGATTTTTCCTTCAGAAACGAGTTGGCCTGTTCCGTCAGCTTGTTGTTAAACCCCCCGCACAGACCACGGTCGGAGGTGCAGAGGACCACATGAATTTTTTTTACCTCGTCGCGGGGAACCAGAAGGGGACTGGCCTCATCTCCGGCTTTTTCCGCCAGGCTGCCCAGGACTTCAGAAAACTTCTCCGCATAGGGGCGAAAAGCTTCCATGGCCATCTGGGAGCCCCGCATCTTGGAGCTGGCCACCATGTTCATTGCCCGGGTGATCTTTTTGGTTTTCTGAACCCCGGATATTTTCGACTTGACCTCTTTTAAACTCGCCATGCTTTATTACCCTTATTAATAACCGGTCTGCATTATCCGCTCAAACCCGGTCGCTATTTAACCGTGTCCTTAAACTCCTCGTCAAAGGCGGTGAGCGCCTGCTTCAACAGCGCATCGATATCATCGGTGATCTGCTTCTTTTCGGCAATTCCCTTGAACAGCTGCGGGTATTTGTTCTCAATAAAGGCATACAGGCTCTCTTCATATTTGGCGAGAACGCCGGTGTCGTACTTGTCGAGATATCCCTTGGTACCAGCATAAATAATCGATACCTGCTTCTCCAGAGGCAGCGGCTTGTACTGCGGCTGTTTTAAGATTTCCACCAACCTGGCGCCACGAGTCAGCTGTTTGCGTGTAGCCTCGTCAACATCACTGCCGAAAGCGGCAAACGATTCCAGTTCCCGGTACTGGGCCAGATCCAGCCGTAAGTTTCCGGCGACCTGTTTCATGGCCTTGGCTTGGGCGGCACCGCCGACGCGGGAGACGGACAGGCCGACGTTAATGGCCGGACGAACGCCAGCGAAGAAAAGGCTGGGCTCAAGGTAGATCTGGCCATCCGTAATGGAAATAACGTTCGTCGGGATATAGGCGGAAACGTCGCCGGCCTGGGTTTCAATAATCGGCAGGGCCGTCAGGGAACCGGCGCCGAGTTCGTCATTCAGCTTGGCGGCGCGCTCCAGCAGACGGGAGTGGTTATAAAAAATATCGCCGGGGTAAGCTTCACGGCCGGGAGGCCGTCTCATGAGCAGGGAAACCTGACGATAAGCCGCCGCCTGTTTGGAAAGGTCATCGTAGATAATCAGGGCGTGCTGACCTTTATCCCTGAAATATTCGCCGATGGCGCACCCGGCATAAGGCGCCAGAAACTGCAGAGAGGCCGGATCGCTGGCGTTGGCCGCGACGATGGTGGTGTATTCCATGGCGCCGTGTTTTTCCAGGATAGCCGCGACCTGGGCAACTGTCGATTTTTTCTGACCGCAGGCGACATAGATACAATAAACATCGGTATTTTTCTGGCTGATGATGGAGTCAACGGCTACTGCCGTTTTACCGATCTGACGGTCACCGATGATGAGTTCCCGCTGCCCCCGCCCGACCGGGGTCATGGAGTCAATCGCTTTCAAACCGGTCATCATCGGCTCATGAACGCTCTTTCTGGCAATAACGCCCGGCGCGACCATTTCAATACGGCGGCTTTCAGTCGAGGCAATCGGTCCTTTGCCATCCAGCGGTGCGCCGGTGGTGTCGATAACACGGCCCAGAACACCTTCACCGACGGGGATCTCCGCGATACGCTTGGTCCGCTTGACAATATCGCCTTCCTTGATATGCCTGTCGTCACCCATAACGGCGATACCGACGCTGTCCTGCTCCAGGTTCATCGCCAGACCGAGGATGCCTCCTGGAAATTCGACCAGTTCCAGAACCATCACATTTGTCAAGCCGTAGACTCTGGCGATACCATCGCCGACGGACAGCACCACGCCCGTCTCGCTCAATTCGACCTTTTTGTCGAACCCCTTAATCTGCTCCTTGATAACCTGACTGATCTCTTCTGCTCTTATTTCCATTAGACTCTCTCACCTTTTCTTAAAGATTCTTTCATATTTGCTAATTGGGTTTTTATGCTTCCATCCAATACGATATCGCCAACTTTGGTCACCACGCCGCCGATAAGAGCCTCATCCTGTTTGATATCAAGGATAATCTTCTTCCCGGTCATCCTGGAAAGGGAGACGCGGATTTTTTCAACCGCGTCGTCGGAAAGCAGGGTGGCCGACACCACATCCGCGCGAACGATTCCCTTAAACTCGTCGACAAGCTTCTTGTAATAATCGGTTATTCCGCGGATATGATCAATGCGACGTTTTTCAAACAGCAGAACAAGGAACGATCTGACAATCTGCGACAGCCCCATCTTGTCCATGACCGCCACCAAAACCCGTTTGCGGTCCTCGGCCGCGAACAAAGGATTGACCATCAAATCCTCAAAGGTCTTCTCGCCGTCCAGCACACCGACAAAGCCCTCCAGTTCTTCCTGGTAACGCTCGGCCTGATTGTCCTCGGTGCCGATAAGCATTAGCGCTTTAGCATAACGCCTTGAAATAGCATAGTTCTTCACTATAGCACCACCTTCTCTAAATATTCCTCAACCAACCGGTCCTGATCCGCCGATGTTATCTTTCCCTTTACCAGCACCTCCGCCCGGACAACCGCCTGATCAAAAATGTCCTCCCGCAGTTTTTTTCTGGCCACTTCGAATTCATTTTCGATATTTCTTTTGACCTGTTCGGTAATTTTATCGGCGGACTCCCTGGCGCTGGCCAGAATCCTTTCCTTTGCCGCCTCTCCCTGCTGACGATAATCCTTCAGAATGGCCTCCACCTCCTGATCCAGTGAAGCAATCCGTCTGGTATATTCATTCAACTGTTTTTCCGCCGCTTCTTTTTCCGCTTCCAGAACTTTCAGGTCTTCTTTGATCTTTTCAATCCGTCCATTCAAGGCGTTGGATACCGGCTTGCGGACCGCTACAATCAGGGCAATCGCCAGAACGGCGAAATTCAACACTTTATACCAATCTGTTTTTTTCCATATGACTTCAGCATTCCCCTCACTGGCGGCACAAAGGCCTGCCGCCGTCAGCAACAGGCAGACCGTAACCGCCATCAAAACCGTTTTCTTCGCCGATTTGGACAGGTTAAACAATGAGTTATATGTTCCCGTTGTCCTCATGAAAGCTCCCTCCCCAAGATTTTCCGGCCGATATCTGCTGCAAAAGCTTCCACTTCCTTCTGCAAATCCGCGGCTGCTTTTTTCACATCCTGGGCAATTCTGGCTTTGTTATCAGCCAGCGCCTGCTGGGCCTTCTGATTAATTTCTTCGATTATTTTATTTTCCTCCGCGGTCCCCTCCTCGAGAAGAGCGTTTTTTGCTTTCATGCCGTCAGTCTTGGCCTCTTTGATGGCACCCGCGTAAGCATTTTCCTTTTCGCTTAACTCTTTTTTAGCCTGCTCAATATCTTTGTCCAGACCGGACATGTGCTCCTGACGCTTGGCCACTATGCTCCGCATCGGCCGATACAAAATAATATTAAGCGCCCAGATCAAAACCAGAAAATTAATGATCTGCAGAATACACGACTGGTCCGGGAAAACACTGATACCGCCACCTGAAGCCTGGGCGGCTCCCGTTAAAAGGAATACCCCGGATCCTACGGTTATTCCTGCCGACACCCATTTTCGATCACATCCCATAAAAACGCCTCCGGCAATCAAAACCACTGTCGCTATTACAAAAATTCTTAATTAAACACATATAAAATGCAAAACAAACTGCTCTTATACCATAGCGTTAATTAATGTCAAAGGTTTTTTGGAAAATTTTTAACTTTTCCTCCCGCTTCCGCCTCCCGGGAACCGAAAGGAGGAAGATTCTTCTCCAACGTTGTTCCGCGGGGTTTCATGGTGCATTTGCCGTTAAACTGGACCCCGGCATCAATGGAAATGACCGGCGACTGGATATCTCCATCCACCTGCGCCGGAGGATAAATCTCGATCCGGTTGGCGGCATCGATGACCCCTTTGACCCGTCCCATGATAATAGCCACGCCCACGGAAATATCCGCTTCAATCACGGCTTTTTCTCCGATAATAACCGTTCCCGTCTGACTTTCGATTTTTCCGGAAACCCTGCCGTCCAGCCGAACCGTACCGGTAAAGGCTATGGAGCCTTCAACGGCGGTTTCCACTCCCAGAATGGTCGTTATCGGAGCCGTCTCCTTTGTCTTGCGCATTATGCCTCCCCTCTCTGATGTGGTTTCAGATCTTACCCGACGAGGTATCACTATTCAATCCAGGTTCTCTTCATGCTGATATTCATCAGCACCCCTATGGCCATCATAAACGTCAGCACCGACGAACCGCCGTAGCTGATCAGCGGAAGGGGGACGCCGACCACCGGCATCAACCCCATTACCATACCGACATTGATGACAACCTGCCAGAAAATTACTCCGATGGCGCCCACGGACAAAATAATACCGAACGGATCCTTACACTTATACGCAATACCGATTCCCCAGACAATTACAAAAAGATAAAGCAGAAGCACTGCGCCGGCACCGACCAACCCCCATTCTTCCGCCAGCACCGAAAAAATGAAATCCGTATGCTGCTCCGGAAGGAAAGCCAGCGCGTTCTGGGTCCCTTTCATGTATCCCTTGCCGAACAGCATGCCGGAACCGATAGCGATCTTTGACTGAATAATATGGTATCCGGCGCCCAGGGGATCACGATCAGGGTTCAGGAAGGTCAGCACCCGGAGTTTCTGATACGATTTTAACAGAAACATCCAGATCAGGGGAGCTGCGGCTATCAGCGCTCCCCCGAATACCAGAACCGTCCGCCGTCTCACCTTGACAAAACCGGTCATGAATGCGGTAATCAACACCAGCAGCATGGCGGTCCCGAGATCCGGCTGGACCAGAATCAGGCCGAACGGAACGGCTGTCAGCACCATGGGAACGATCAGATGCCTTAACGTCAGGCCCCCCGTAATCGATTTCTGGGAATAGTACTTGGCAATGATGATGACCAGCGCCATCTTCATCATCTCCGAAGGCTGGACGGAAATTGGGCCCAGGGGCAGCCAGCGCCGGGCCCCACCGGCCTCACGTCCGAGCAAAAGCACGGCGATCAACAGAACAATGCTGACGATATAAATACCCTCCGCCCAGGAAAAAAGTCGCTTATAATTAAAAAAAAGAAAAAAAAGAATCATCATCATGCTGCCGGCAAACCACATCGCCTGCTTGAGGCAAAGCCTTTTCTGCAGGTCAGGGGTTTCCGACGCGGCTGCACTGAAAATCGTCATGATCCCGATAATGCCCAGCAGGAAAACAGGCACCAGGATCCCCCAGTCCACCTGTTTTTTCCCCTCTTCTCCTTCGGCCATGATCTCCTTCCTTTCCGGCGTGTCCCCTATTCTGACGCCAACGGTTGAGGGCAGTGTTCCGGATCCGGACTTCCATTCAGGTACATACTGATCATTTCTCTGGCAATCGGCGCCGCCACGCTGGATCCGTGACCTCCCCGTTCCACCACGACCGCCATGGCGATCTTCGGATTTACAGAGGGGGCGTAGGCGATGAACCAGGCATGTGGTTTAATGGCGTCAACCAGACCCGACAAACGACCATCTTTTTCCTTGGGGCTGGCTACGACTTGTGCCGTCCCGGTTTTCCCGCTGATATCCAGTGCTTCATCGTGAACACGATAATAGGCCGTTCCGCCCGGTTCATTGACCACTTTCCAAAGGCCCTCCCGGACAACCGCCAGCGCAGCCGGGTCAACCGGAAGTCTTCCCTCATCCGTTGTCCGTCCGTTCTCGACAACGATACCATCCATGGTTTCAATCTTTTTCATGATCAGGGGTTTTTTTATCATTCCCCCGTTGGCAACGGCCGCCGCCAGCACCGCCATCTGAATCGGCGTTACCAGATTGTAGCCCTGACCGATAGCAACAGAAAGAGTTTCACCGCTGTACCAAGGCTGTTTCAAACGGCTCCTTTTCCATTTCTCCGACGGTATCAGACCGGCTTTTTCCCCGAACAGATCGATGCCGGTCGGACGGCCCAGGCCGCACCCCTTGGCATACCAAGCCAGCCGTTCCACTCCGGCTCTCTGGCCCAGCTGGTAAAAATAGACGTCACAGGATTGCGCCAGGGCGTTTACCATACCGACCTGGCCGTGCCCATGCTCTTTCCAGCAACGGAAAAGACGGTCTCCATACTGATAGTATCCGGGGCAGAAAAAGGTTTCCGCCGGCGATATCAACCGTTCCTGCAAACCGGCCAACGCCGTTACAATTTTGTATGTCGATCCCGGCGGGTATTCCGCCTGAATCGCCTTGTTGCTTAATGGCTTCCGGGGATCCGATACCAGCTCCCGCCACGCTTTTCCAGACAGACCGCTGATAAAGCTGTTCTGATCAAAGGCAGGGCTGCTGCATAGCGCCAGGACTTCCCCGGTAAGCGGATCCAGGGCCACGACCGCTCCGCACAATCCTTCCAGCAGGGCCTCGGCCTTCTTCTGTAATTCAAAATCAATCGTCAGATAAATGCTGTTTCCGGCTTCGGCGGGAACCGTTTTTAAAATCCGTTTGACCTGCCCGTTGGCGTTAACCTCCACTTGGGAACCGCCTTTTCGTCCTCGCAGATGGCGGTCAAAGGCCCTCTCCACACCGCATTTTCCCACGAAACAACCGGCCTCGTAACCGGTGAACTCCCTCTCTTCCAGTTCTTTTTTGCTGATTTCACCCAGATATCCGATCAGGTGAGCGGCAAATCGGTCATAAAGATAATGCCGCAAGGGTTTGAGATGAATGATCACTCCCGGCATATCAAATTTATTGGCCATCACCGCCGCCAGGACGTCCCGACTGACGTCAGCGGACAACAGAATCGGTTGATATCCCCCTTTTTTGTTTTTCGAATAACTGCTCTTCAGATCCTGAAAGGTAAAACCGGTAATCTCCGCCAGCGTCGCCAAGGTGTCGTCGATTTTACCGGCGTCCCGGGGAATAATGGTCAAATCAAAGGAGGGCCGATTGTCCACCATGCATTTCCCGTTCCGGTCAAAAATCAGTCCCCGCAGGGGGTCGATATCCTGAAGGCGGATACAATTATTGGCCGACAGCCGCAGATAGTCGCTTCCTTCAATAATTTGCAAAAAAAACAGTCGGGAGAAAAGGACGGCAAAGGCAGCCGTTATCATCAGCAGGAGAAGGATGAGGCGTTTTCTATAGACATCAAGGTCCACTGTCCGGAAAAAATTTTTCACGTCGCCACATCCCGCCTGCCGCTTAACCGGCCGTCGTTTGCAATTTCATGACGATGAAAAATGCGCAAAACCAGTCCCAACAAGAAAAAGGGCGTCTCAATACTTGAATGATCCGCCCCGGCTCCATCCATGACGCTCAGGGGAACAGCATCACCGGATCAGTTGCTGCCCTGCGGCTTGCGTTCCGGCGTGCCGGACAAATCAACTTCTGCTATATCCGGAATGGTCTTCTTGCCGCCATATAACCATTTGAAGGCGCACACCATAACTGGTCCCGTTGTGCCCGCCACAATCATTCGGCCAATGAGAATACCGGCCAGGTGCTTCTCCACCGGCAACGCGTTTCCGGACAAACCCGCAACGGTCAGTAAAAAAGCATATTCCAGAAGAATCCCCGCGAGAATTACGCTGGCCATCAAGGCCAGATTGTCTTTCTGCAAATAATGGACCACCAGTTGCGCGCCCGCAAAAATCCAAAAATAGGTCAGCGCATAAACGCCCATCGCCCCGCCGGTTAATCCGTCCACGATCAATCCCAGGAACAGAATCAATAAAATCGTCCTGCCGTTGGGATGAAAAAACGACAGATAAACCACCAGAGGGATCAATAAGTCATAGGTCAAACCGGACGGCAGATAAACCGCCAGCACCAGTGTTTCCAGAAGGATCAGCGCCAAAGCGGTGAAAACATAAAAGAGATAAATCATTGGATATCCGTGAAGTCAAGCTGCGGCTGATTCAACACTACCAGAACCTCCTCCAGACGATCAAAATCGACAAATGGCTCAATCTCAACGTTCTGGAACATACCGCACTTTTTTTTCATTACACCCGAAACCCGTCCCAGGGGCAAGCCTTTGGGATAGATCCCGTCCAGCCCGGAAGATATCACCATGTCTCCGGCGATGACATCGCTGGTTCTTAACACGTAAATAAAATCGCACTGATTGTCCACATCAGAGCCCTTGACAATCCCCCGGGCCCTTGACCGCTGGCATAAACCGTCCACCGCGCTGTTCCTGTCGATCACCAGCAGAACCTTGGAGTAATAACGGGACACATCAACGATCTGACCGACGATACCGGCCGCGACTACCACCGGCATCCGTTTTCTCACCCCGTCCGCGGATCCTTTATCGACAATAACCGTCTTAAACCATCCGGAGGGGTCCCGGCCCACGACTTCGGCGGCCGTCACCTGGATATCGAACTCCTTGTGAAAATCCAACAGAGCGCGAAGCCGCTCGTTGGAGAGCTCAATTTCCCTGCAGCGGTTGTTTTCAGCAACCAACCGTTGCACCTCCACTTTTAATTTTTGGCTGGTTTCCGCGGTCGAAACCAAATCAAAATAGTTGTGCCAGGTCTGTCTTATAAAACGGGCCGAACTGGTCAAGATATCCTGAATCGGGGCTACGATAAAAATGCCGAGAGTTCCGCCGCCGATAGGATAAGTGCTGCGCCGGCTGGTAAAGAAGAGAAACACCACATGGGCGAGCAAGATAAGAATAACGGCGGCTACAATCAAAAATTTTCGTGAAAACATATTGTATGATGGTAAACCACAATGACATGCCGGCTGAACGCCGCCGGAAAAACGCTAAAACACGCCGGTTTCGCCCCTGAATAATTCGGAAGATTTTCCGTCTACAGCATGACCTGCTTCAGGACTTCAATGTTATCCAGGGCTTTACCGGTACCAACGGCAACGGTTATCAAAGGATCATCGGCGATGGTTATGGGAAGGCCTGTCTCTTCCCGAAGCAGCTTGTCCAGATTCTTCAGCAGGGCGCCCCCTCCCGTCAGTACGATTCCACGATCAACAATATCCGCCGACAGTTCAGGAGGCGTCTGTTCCAGAGCCATTTTGACGGTTTCCACAATCGCTTCGATCTGTTCGGAAATCGCCAGGCGAATCTCCTCTGAATCTATGGCCAGTATCTTGGGAATACCGGATACCAGATCCCGGCCTTTCACCTCGATGGTTTCCAGGTTCTCTTCATCCGGATAGGCATTGCCGATCGTTATTTTAATCAGTTCGGCCGTTCGCTCGCCGATCAGCAGATTGTATTTCCTTTTAATGTACTGGGCGATGGCTTCGTCCATCTTGTCACCGGCCACCCGCAGCGACCGGCTGTAAACAATGCCGGCCAGAGAAATCACAGCCACTTCAGTGGTTCCGCCGCCGATATCCACCACCATGTTACAGGTCGGCTCGGTGATCGGAAGGCCTGCGCCGATGGCCGCCGCCATCGGTTCTTCCATAAGGATAACCTCCCTGGCGCCGGCCCGTTCGGCCGAGTCCTTAACGGCCCGCTTCTCGACCTCGGTAATACCGGATGGCACGGCGATAATAATTCGCGGCCGGACAAACTTGCGCCGGTTATGCGCCTTCAGAATAAAATAGCGCAGCATGGCTTCCGCCACCTCGAAATCCGCGATCACACCATCCCGCATAGGCCGGATTGCCACAATGCTTCCCGGCGTCCTGCCCAGCATCCGTTTGGCTTCCGCGCCAACAGCCACCACCCGATTCTTGACCCGGGTGTCGGTCCGTATGGCCACCACGGACGGTTCGCTCAAGACAACCCCCTTACCCTTGACAAACACAAGCGTATTAGCAGTCCCCAGATCAATCGCCAGATCGCTGGAAAAAAAGCCCAAAAAAGTATCCGACAGAAGATTCATGACAATCCTTTTTCATAATTGATCATACCGGAGGCGACGAGCCGGAACCGCTGTCTCACCACCGCGCCCCGGTCAATTCTTCATAAAAAAACAAATTGTTAAAAACATCCCTGATTGAAAAATATCTTTTATTTCTATCAATAAACCGTCCCCGGCACAAGGGAAAATATCTTATTTTTAAAAAACCGCCGGATTTTGACCGGTCAATTCCGACATAACGGCGTCATGGAGAATCGGGCGAAACGCTTTCAATTCGTTATGATCCCGGCGGGGATGAACCCGGTTGGTAAACAGCAGAACGGTTACGGCGCGGGCAATGTCCAGCCACACGGACACGCCGGTAAAGCCCAGATGCCCCACGGTTGTATCAGAAAACAGTCGGCCGGCACTGGAATTCTCACGATCCGGGGTGTCAAACCCATAGGTTCGTCCGGATCCCGGCTTGGGCGCCAGCATCAGCGCCGTCGTTTCTCTTGACAAAATCCCCACCGGCGTTTCACCGCCATGGATATCCAGCAGCGCGTCCAGAAACCGGGCCACCGCTGTGGTGGTGCCAAACAATCCCGCCTGGCCGGCGACCCCCCCGGCCTCATAGGCGTTATCATCATGAACCATCCCTTTGACGAGGCAGCCCCGTCGGGGGCAGTCTTCGGTCGCGGCAAAAGCTCTTTCCGTCCGCATTACCTCCAGCGCGGCCGGATCCTCCCGGTGGATATCGATAAAAAAAAGATCGTGGATGCGCAGAGGCGCGTAGAGGAATTCATGAACGAAAACATCCAGCCGTTTACCGGACACCTTTTCCACCACATATTTGAGCACCATGTAACCCAGGTCACTGTATACCTGATGGCGGCCGGGGGCGTATTCCAGAGGTTCTCCGGCCAGCAGCCGGAGCAGGGCCTGATCCCTTTCCTGACGGGGAAGGCGGGCCAGCGTCAAAAAGTATTCGCGGTGGGCGGGAAGCCCGGAAGTATGCAGAAGCAGTTGCACCGGCGTAATGGCGTGTTTATCCGTACCCCGGAATTCCGGCAGGATATCGCCGACGGCATCGTCCAGGCGCAGACGGCCTTCATCAGCCAGCTTCAAAACGGCCGGGGCCGTGGCCAGAGGCTTGGTCAGCGATGCCAGATCAAAAACCGTGTCCCGGGTCATGGGCTGGCGTGAAAAAAGATCGGCCTGCCCATAAGCCTCATGAAAAAGATCCCGGCGGTTCCGCCGGACATGCAGCACGCCCCCCGGGAAGACCCCCCGGGCGACCCCCTCCTCCATCAGGCGCCGGGCTTCTTTCATGGCACTTTCCGGACCGCTGTTGACAGCGCCGGCGAGTCGTATGCCAGCGTCCCCCGGTCGGCGTCCAGGGTGGCGCTCAATCCCAGGGGCAACGGCAGGTTATCTCCTTCATGCCCCACCGGCAGCCCGGCCAGA
Organism: Thermodesulfobacteriota bacterium; assembly: GCA_040753795.1. Taxonomy (NCBI): domain Bacteria; kingdom Pseudomonadati; phylum Thermodesulfobacteriota; species Thermodesulfobacteriota bacterium. The sequence continues at coordinate 71,353 of JBFMDX010000001.1, read as the reverse complement.
ATCGGAATCGATTCGGTAAAACAGGCTCTGACGATATCGTAAATCTCCCGCATCTCCCCGCACTGGTCAAACCGCCCCAGGATTACCCCGGCCACGCCGTCCAGACACCCGGCCAGACGCATCTGGGTCAGCATCCGGTCAATCCGGTAAGGCGCTTCAGCCGTGTCTTCCAGCAGCAGCAGGCTCCCTTTCAAATCCGGTTGATAGGGAGTGCCGGTCAGCTGGCAGAGGGACGCAAGATTGCCGCCGCGAACGATTCCCGTGGCCCGTCCCGGCACCAGCGAAATCCCTTCCACCGCCGCCAGTGTCGTGGGCGCCGGTGACATGAATGCCGATGCCAGCGCCGTCCGTGTTGCCTCCCCGGCATCCGCCAGCGTCGTGATGACCGGAGCATGAAGGGTCACCAGCCCTGTTTTTTCAAAAAAAACTGACAGGAGTACGGTTATATCGCTGAACCCGGCGAAAATTTTCGGCCTGGTCCTGATCAGGTCATAATCGAGCATGGACAGAATTTTCAGGGACCCGAACCCGCCCCTGGCGCACATGATTGCTTTCACGTCTCTATCGGAAAAAAGCCGGTTTATGATGGCGGCCCGGTGCGCATCCGTCCCGGCCAGATACCCTCTCTGCAACGAAAGGTTCTCCGGGATGATTGCCCGGAACCCCAGCGATTCGAGCGCCATGATCCCCCGTTGAAACAGGTTGGCATCAAAGGCACTGGCCGGGGCGGCAATACCGATGGCGTCTCCGGGCTGCAGCGCCGGAGGGAGAATAGTCCTTTGTGAGGGCCGGTCCGGGTTCATCGCTTCCTTAAGTTGTATGGTATTGCATGCTGAAAATTGAATAATGGACGGGAAGACCATCTGTTCTTCACCCGCCCGTTTTTCCTTTGTTTTATAGCATCATAAGCATCAGAAAAACAAGCGGTTATTCACCGCCGGCGACCGAACGCGGTTGACAGGCGGAATCTTTTATTATAAAAGACAGTTGTTCCGTGGAACCGGAATACAAACATTCATGCAACCAACCGGAAACGGCCATCAGGAATCGTGAAATGCCGCACACCACCGACCACCCGGAGGCGGAGAAATACTTCAAGGCGCTGGCGGATATCAGCCGGGCGGTGGCCTCCGAACAATATCTGGAAGACATCCTCAAGCTGATTGTCATGGTCACGGCCAAGGTCACGGGCGTGGAAATCTGCTCCCTGTGGATGATTGAGGAAGAAGGCAATGGAAAAAAAATCCGGCTGAAAGCCACCCAGGCCATCGATCCGGCATACGTCAAGGACCGCACCTTGAACCTGGATGAGGGGATCGTCGGTTACGTGGCCACCAACAAAGTGCCGATCATTGTCCGCCATGTTCTGCGGGACGACCGGTTCAAGGAAAAGGCCATGGCGGAAAAGCTGGGCCTGGTTTCCATGGTGGGCATTCCCATGCAGATCAAAAACAACGAGGTCATCGGGGTGCTGAACTGTTTTACCGCCGTGCCCCACGACTTTTCCGAAACGGAAGTCAATCTGATCACCGCCGTGGCCCACCAGGCGGCGGTGGCAATCCACAATACCCAGCTGGCCCTGGACGCTAAAATCATCCGCGAAGAACTGGAAACCCGGAAAATGGTGGAACGGGCCAAGGAAGTACTCATGCGCAAACGCGGCATGGAGATCGACGAGGCCTACCGCTGGATCCGCAAACGCAGCATGGATTCACGCAAGCCCCTGCGGGATGTAGCCGAAGCCGTACTGCTTTCTGAGGATCTTTATTAAGGCCACATTAAGGAAACATCTGAATGCGGGCTAATGACTTTTTTGGTCGGGGCGGCAGGATTTGAACCTGCGGCTCCTTGCACCCCATGCAAGTGCGCTACCAGGCTGCGCTACGCCCCGCCGGAAAAACATGAAACGGTGAAACGGATACCACCTTCAGCCGCTTGATGTCAAGGCAATAATTTTGCGTGGCGGCAGATGAATATCCTGCCCGAATGAGCCGTAACGGCCTCTATTAATGATATCGACGGCAACGTCCCTTTTTCCTTGACAGAAAAAAATTGCTTGATTATATAAACTTTTTTTAACATCGTAGCGGTATCGCGTGTCCGGTACCATGTGCAGGCAAGCGGTCGTCGGCATGCTTCTGACGATTTATTTTCGGGAAGGGGACAGGCCAGTTGAGTATTTGGGAAAACAGTCATGCCAACCGTTGAATCCTTAATAGCCGGCCATAAAGAGTCCATTACCAGGCAATGGATCGAGGTTGCCCTCAAAACTTACCCGGCGGAAACCGCTTCCTTTTTTTTAAGGGAGAAAGACCGGTTTGCCAACCCCGTGGCCGGTAGTCTTTCCGAAAGCCTGACAAAAGTCATTGATGGCCTGGCTTCGCAGGCGTCTCAGAACGAGTTGTCGGAGTGCCTGGATGCCGCCATCCGGGTCCGAGCCGTTCAGTCCTTTGCGCCTTCCGAAGCGGTCTCTTTTATTTTTTCACTGAAACAGATTATCCGGGACGTGACGGGCGGCCAGGGCGACAACGATAATTCCGGTCCATATCGGCAACTGGATAAAAAAATTGATGAACTGGTTCTGCTCGGTTTCGACAAATACATGGAGTGCCGGGAAAAAATTTTTGAGCTTCGGGCCTATGAGGCCAGGAACAGAGTATTCAAAGCATTTGAAAAAGCGGGGTTGGTGTCGGACCCGGAGCAAACCAACTGATTAACTGGTCGTTCGAGAATCAGCCGGTTTCAGCGGCCATGATGGATGAATTTTTTATAGAGAGGTGCTGTTGATGAATGTAAACTATCTGTTCTCGTTGGCAACGGTTGTGGTCCTCATTGTGCTGACCTGGATAGGGGTCGACACACTGGGATTGAAAGGATTTTTCGGCATCATCATCCCTTACGCGGCCGTCGTCCTGTTCATTGTCGGAGTAACCCGCAAGGTGCTGAATTGGGCCAATTCCGCCGTTCCCTTTCGCATCCCCACGACCTGCGGCCAGCAGAAAAGCCTGCCCTGGATTCAGCAGGACAAAATTGACAACCCCAGCACAACCATCGGGGTGGTCATCCGCATGCTGTTTGAGGTGCTGACGTTCCGCTCCCTGTTTCGAAACACCAAAGCCAAATTCAAGGAAAACTACCGGCTCTCCTATCGCTGGGAAATCGTTCTCTGGGCAACGGCCCTGGCGTTTCATTATGCCTTTGCCGTGGTCCTTCTCCGGCATATGCGGTTTTTCTTCGAGCCGGTCCCGCTGGTGATTCGGCTTCTCGAAAACGCCGATTCCTTTTTCCGCCTGGAGTTCTTCTCCCCTTACTTTGCCGTCGGCCTGCCCGGCGTTTACATGTCCGGCCTGGTGCTGCTGGGCGCACTGCTGGTGCTGCTGGGCAGAAGGATCTTCCTGCCCCAGATCAAATACATCTCACTGGCGTCCGACTATTTCCCGCTTTTTCTGATTATCGGCATCGCCGCCACCGGAATTCTGATGCGCTACTTCGCCAAGGTGGACATTCTGGCCATCAAGGCCTTCGCCATGGGGTTGCTGACGTTCAATCCCGCCGTCCCGGAAAACGTCGGCACCCTGTTTTATGTTCATCTGCTGCTGGTCAGCGCGCTGGTGGCTTACTTCCCCTACAGCAAACTGATGCATGCCGGAGGGATTTTCCTGTCACCCACGCGCAACCTGGCCAATACCACCCGGGCCAAAAGGCATGTGAACCCCTGGAATTACACCGTCCATACGCATACGTATGAAGAATACGAGGAAGAGTTCAGAGAAAAAATGAGAGAAGCTGGTTTACCACTGGAAAAGGAGTAATCAATGGCAAGCAAGATAAAACCCGCCGAGTTGCTGGCAAGAACAGATCACAGGCCGCCTCGGACCGGCTGGATGGACACGCCGGTTGTCATCCGGGAGGGCATGTACTGTTACGCCTCAAACCCGAAAAGCGTGGAATATGTCGGTCTGCCCAATGCCAGAGCCTGGAATCCGCTGGAAGACGACTGGAAGCTGCCGGAAAACTGGCAGGAGATTCTGCACGAAGGATTCAAGGAGCGGCTGGAACGGTTCCGGACATTCAAGGTCTTCATGGATATCTGTGTCCGCTGCGGGGCCTGCGCCGACAAGTGTCATTTCTTTCTGGGCACCGGCGATCCCAAAAACATGCCGGTATTGAGGGCCGAACTGCTGCGGTCGGTTTATCGTAAAGATTTCACCGCTGCCGGGCGAATCATGAGTAGCCTGTTCGGCAAGCATATTTCCGGCGCCCGGGAACTGACCATGGATGTTCTCAAGGAGTGGTGGTATTACTTCTTCCAGTGCACCGAGTGCCGCCGCTGTTCGGTTTTCTGCCCCTATGGCATTGATACCGCCGAAATCACCATCATGGGCCGGGAACTGCTCAACCTCATCGGCCTGAACATCGACTGGATCGCCACGCCGGCGGCCAACTGCTACCGCACCGGCAACCATCTGGGCATCCAGCCTCATGCCTACAAGGACATGCTCGACTTCTTCGTCAGCGACATCGAAGAGTTCACCGGGGTCACCATCGACCCGCCGCAGCTGAACAAAAAAGGCGCCGACATCCTTTTTATTACGCCGTCAGGCGACGTCTTCGCCGACCCGGGCACCTATACCTGCATGGGATATATGATGCTGTTCGATTACCTGAAGAAGGTATACGGCCTGGATGTGACCTGGAGTACCTACGCTTCCGAGGGGGGCAACTTCGGGTTTTTCACCTCCCATGAAACCATGAAGCGGCTCAACGCCAAAATGTACGCCGAAGCCAGGCGGTTGGGCGTCAAATGGATTCTGGGCGGGGAATGCGGCCATATGTGGCGGGTTATCCATCAATACATGGATACCATGAACGGACCGGCCGACTTCCTCCAGGAGCCGGTTTCTCCCATCACCGGCACCCGTTTTGAAAACGCGAAATCCACAAAGATGGTTCACATCGCCGAATTTACCGCCGATCTCATCAAGCACGGTAAACTGAAACTGGATCCTTCTCGAAACGACAAAATCCGGCTGACCTACCATGACTCCTGCAACCCCTCCCGGGGCATGGGGCTGCTGGATGAGCCCCGGTATGTCATTAAGAACGTGTGCAACCACTTTTACGAGATGCCGCCGAACACCATCCGTGAACAGACCTTCTGCTGCGGCAGCGGCGCCGGCCTCAACGCCGGAGAAGACATGGAGCTGCGGATGTCCGGTGGATTGCCCAGGGCCAACGCCGTCAAGTACGTCCATGAAAAATACGGCGTCAATACGCTGGGCTGCATCTGCGCCATTGACCGGGCGGTGTTGCCCGCGCTGATGGATTACTGGGTTCCGGGAGTGGGCGTAGCCGGCCTGCATGAGCTGGTCGCCAACGCTCTGGTTTTCCCGGAAGAAGAAGGTCCAAGAGAAATGAACCTGCGCGGTGAACCGCTGGGAGCCGAGGAGGATGCAGATGAAGAATAAAGGGCTGATTATTGCCGGGCTGGTCGTGTTTTTCATAATCGCGCTGACCCCCTGGTGGTGGAACCTGGTCACCGGGACCAAAGCCAAAGCACCGGAACCGAAACTGACCGCTAAAGCCGAGGCAGCCAAGAACTGCGTGGAGTCCAAAGACTTCATGAAAAAAGAACATATGCAGCTCCTGGACCAGTGGCGGGAAGAGGTCGTGCGCCAGGAACGCCGGACTTATGTCAACACGGAGGGTAAATCCTTTGACATGAGCCTCACCAACACCTGCCTTGACTGTCATTCCAACAAGGCCGAGTTCTGTGACAGTTGTCACAACTATACATCCGTAAGGCCCTATTGCTTTGACTGTCACAACATTCCAAAGGAGGCAAACTGATGGATAACAGCCGGAGAACATTCCTCAAGATAGCCGGCATCGCAGCCGCCGGCCTTACCGCCGCGCCCGCCGTGACTTCCCTGGCGTCATCCGCCAGTCCGTCAAAGGGGGGGAAAGTGGTTAGAAATCCAGAGGCACTGACCGCCAAGCACTGGGGCATGGTGATCGACACCAGGAAACTGACCACGTCGGCCGACCTGGAACCGATCATCGAAGCCTGTCACCGGATTCATAACGTTCCCACGTTTGAAGACGACCTCATGATGCCGCAACTGCCGTGCCGGATGGCGGAAACGGAGTCTCTGAAACAGTCCTGCGAAAAAGTGAACGAGAAGATTCCCAAGATCTCTTCCGACAAGAAACGGCATGAGATCAAGTGGATCTGGGAAGAAGAATTTCACAATTTATTCCCCGATCAGTTGAATCCGTATCTGACCGAACACTTGGAGCATCTCCCCTTTCTGACCCTGTGCAACCACTGCGCCAATCCCTCCTGCGTCCAGGCCTGCCCGACCAAGGCCACGTTCCAGCGGGAAGACGGTATTGTGCTCATGGACTTTCACCGCTGCATCGGATGCCGCTTCTGCATGGCGGCCTGCCCTTACGGATCCAGAAGTTTCAATTTCCGTGATCCCCGGCAAGGATTGAAGGAAATCAACACCGCCTTCCCCACCCGGATGAAGGGTGTGGTGGAAAAATGCAACTTCTGCGCGGAACGATTGAGCAAGGGCCAGATGCCGGCCTGCGTGGAAGCGTCCAACGGCACCATCCTTTTCGGCGATCTGAATGATCCGGAATCGGAGGTCAGAAAGGCGCTGAAAGAAAATTATGCCGTCCGGCGACAGCCGAGCCTCGGCACCGAACCGTCAGTTTATTACATTTTATAGTCTTCATAAGATGAGGTGGTCATGCTTGAAACCGCATTAAAGGGAAGCAAAAGGTACTGGTCGCTGCTGATCGTCCTGGGAGGTCTTGCCGGCGCCGGATTTCTTGTTTATCTGCAACAGTTTGAACTCGGCCTGGGCATCACCGGCATGAGCCGGGATGTGACCTGGGGATTTTATATCGCCCAGTTCACCTTCCTAGTCGGCGTCGCGGCCGGAGGGGTGATGCTGGTCCTGCCGTATTATCTCCACCACTACAAGGTGTTCAGCAAAATTACTATCCTGGGTGAGTTCCTGGCCATTTCGGCGGTGTCCATGTGCCTGATGTTTATTATCGTCGATCTTGGTCAGCCCATGCGGGCCATGAACGTCATCCTGCACCCGACGCCCTACTCCATGCTGTTCTGGGATATGATTGTCTTAAACGGCTATCTTTTCCTGAACGTCGTTGTCGGCTGGGCGGTTCTGGAAGCGGAAAGAAACGCCGTGGCGCCCCCCAAATGGATCAAACCGCTGATTTACCTCTCCGTGCCCTGGGCCTTCGGCATTCATACGGTCACAGCCTACCTGTACTGCGGCCTGCCGGGACGCCATTTCTGGCTGACCGCGGTGCTGGCCCCCCGCTTCCTGGCCTCGGCCTTTGCCGCCGGCCCCGCCCTGATTATCATTATGGCGCTGATTCTGCGGCGGTTTACCTCTTTTGACGCCGGCAAGGAAGCCATCCAGGGAATTGCCCGGATCGTAACCTACGCGCTTATCGCCAACGTCTTCTTCTTCGCCTGCGAGGTATTTGTGGCCCTCTACAGCCAGATTCCCGGCCACGTGCATTCCCTGCAGTACCTCTTCCTCGGTCTCCACGGCCACAACGCCCTGGTGCCCTGGATGTGGACTTCTCTGTTTTTGATGCTGCTGGCCATTGCGCTGCTGATTGTCCCGTCTTTACGGCAGAATGAAACCGTGCTCTGCTTTTCCTGCATCATTCTGTTTGTCGGCATCTGGATCGACAAGGGCCTGGGCATGATCTCCGGCGGGTTTATTCCCACGCCGCTGCATCATGTCGTCGATTACATCCCAACCATTCCGGAAATCATTATTTCCCTCGGCGTCTATGGTGCGGGTTTTCTGATCCTGACGGTTCTGTATAAGATCGCCATCAGCGTGAAGGAAGAAGTTTCCGCATAGCGGTTCTGCCAGACAAAAAAGGCGCCGGAGACAAAAGTCCGCCGGCGCCTTTTCTATTTTCAGCCTCAGCCTTTATTTGATGCCTAAACCCCTTTTCCGGGGAAAAGCCGGTGCCGCAAATAGCCGAGAATCGTATTGTCCTTAAGGACATGGCGGTCTAGAGCATCAAACCCGTAATATATCTGCCGATATTCTCTCCGGAACCACTCCGTGCGGGTGACCAACTCTTTTTCCAGATCCAGCTGCTTGACGATCCTGGCCGGATTGCCGGCAACAATCACATTCTCCGGAACGTCATCAATGACAACGGCCCGGGCGCCGATGACGCTGTTATCGCCGATCGTCACGCCTTTGCATATCATGGCGTTGTCACAGACCCAGACATTCTTCCCCAGGGTAATGGGAGCGGCAACACCCATGCTGACCCGGTTGTAGAGATCATGCCAGTCCGCGTCGCTCAGATATACGCCGCTGGCCAGCATGGTCCCGTCTCCGATGGTTATTTTCCTGGCGGCGCTGATCCTCACTCCCGGGCAGATAAGACAGGCATCGCCAACGAATATGCCTTTGGTGTCCTCGCTTTCCGACCATACCGAAAACCGGACTTTATTGTCGGAAGTGGCGATGACCGTGGCATGGTTGCCGAGATGAATGCCGGGACCGAACAGCTCCACATGCCAGGGTTGCATGAAATTGAATTGCGGACCGAGGGATTCAAACTGCGGGCGCAGAAAATGATTCACATACAGGTGCTGCAGCCGCAAATGAAGTTTTTTCAAAAAATATGGACGGAAATCGTTTCTCAAGAGAAGCCTTGGCTTTACTCCTTGATGGTTGCGTCAAAAAGAAAGGGGTATTCCGTTTTCCAGAAGTTGTGATTAAAAAGGCGGCCGGCCGGAGTCAGGTGGTACAGGGCATCCGCGGCCAGAAGTACCGCCGCGTTGGTCCAGGAAATTTTTTCTTCCGGCCAGACAACCATATTCGGATAGGTAAAACCGCACCAGAAGGAACCGTCATCAAAGCACTTATCCTGAATCCAGGAAAAAACGGCCTGGGCGTCATTTTCATTGCCCATGGCGGCCAGCGCCATGACCAGTTCGCAGGATTCGGCGATGGTGACCCAGGGTTCATCGGCCACGCATTTAACACCCTGGCCTTCGACAACGAATTTCTTCCAGTGCCTGTCGATCCGCTTTTGCGCGTCGGGGCCGGTGATCGCTCCGGACAGAATGGGATAAAACCAGTCCATGGAAAAACGCGATTTGGCCACGTTAAACAGGTGCGGCTGAAACTGGATGGCATGACCGAGTCGGGACAGAGACGCCCGCCAGCCGGGCATATCCGCACCGATCTCATGAGCAAGGGCCAGCGCGCATTTTAAGCTGAAATAAATGGAACTTGAACCGGTCAGCAACGACATGGGATCGGTCCTGCCCTCCGGGTTTTTGGCCCAGTAAATTTCCCCTCTGGGGGTTTGGAGGCTCAAGGCGAAATCGATGCCCCCGCACATGACCGGCCACATGCTCTTGATAAAATCGATGTTCCCGGTAACCAGGTAATGATGGAAAAGACCGGCGGCCAGATAGGAGCTCATATTGGTGTCGACGGTACGGTCGTCCGGCAGATCATTGCGATAGGCGGCATACCAGCTTCCGTCCGGTCGCTGCTTGTTTTTCAGCCAGCGGAAAGCGGCCTCCGCTTTTTGCGCCTGACCGCCGATGGTCAAACCCATGGCGGCCTCCACCAGGTCCCAGGGATCCGTCTTGTCGCCGGACGACCAGGGGATATCGCCGTTATCGCGCTGGGTGGCGGCGATCCGGGCGCAGACCGCGTCCATGTCAATTGTCAGGTCCTGTTTTTTAACCGCAACTTTAACGTTCATGCCGCGTCCTTAATCGTTGACAGGTTAAAGGCCACCTTTAAAAATGACCGTAAAACCGCCTACCCGTTTTTCTGTTCGAACGCCTTCATAAAATCGGCCAAGGCCTGCACCGACTCCATGGTCGTGGCATTGTAAATGGAAGCCCGGCAGCCGCCCACGGAACGGTGGCCCTTGAGTCCTCCCAGATCATTGGCAGTCGCTTCGGCGATGAATTTCTTCTCCAGTTCTTCTGAAGGGAGCCGGAAGGTTACGTTCATCAGGGAACGGCTGCCTTTTTCCGCGGTTGCCTTGTAAAAACTGCCGGCATCCATCATGTCATACAGAAGGGCCGCCTTTTTGCGGTTAAGGGCATCCATTTTTTCAAGACCGCCGACGGTTTCTTCCAGCCATTTTAAAACCAGTTGAATGGTATAGATGGTGAAACAGGGCGGGGTGTTGTAAAGAGAGTTTTCCTTGGCAAAGGTGGCATACTTGAGCATGGTCGGCAACTGATCCGCGGCGGCCTCGAGCATATCCTTGCGGATAATGACCAGGCACACCCCGGCCGGCCCGATATTCTTCTGGGCGCCGGCGTAAATCAGCCCGAAACGGGTCATATCAACAGGCCGGCTCATGATATCGGAAGACATGTCGCAGACGATGGGGACCCCTTTTGTATCGGGGAAGGATGCCCATTGGGTGCCCTTGATGGTATTGTTAGACGTAAGATGAACATAGGCCGCGTTCGGATCAAAATCGATGTTCTGCGGGATATAGGAAAAATTCCTGTCTTCGGAAGAAGCCGGAACGCGAACGGTCTTGCCCAGAATTTTGGCTTCCTTGATGGCCTTGGTGGCCCAGGTGCCGGTGTTGACATAGTCGGCCGACTTTTCGTCCGGCAGCAGGTTCATGGGTACCATGGCAAACTGGAGACTGGCGCCGCCCTGGATGAACAGAACCGTAAACTCGTCGCCCACGCCCAGCAGCCGTTTGACTCTGGCCACCGCGTCATTGATGATGTTTTCAAACGGTTTTGAACGATGACTGACTTCGGTAATTGACATTCCCGTTCCGGCAAAATCCAGAAAAGATGCCTGGATTTCCTGCAAAACGCTCACCGGCAACGCGGCCGGCCCCGGGTTGAAATTATGAATACGCTTTGACATAAAAACCTCCTTTAAGACTATTCTCTGATTTGATATAATTAAAAAAAGGAAATAAAACAAATTTATAAATATATGTCAATGGGGAAAAGCGGGAGCTGAAAAAACGCAGTAACGGTAATTTCCATACGCCGGCGAATCCGGCAGCAAAAGGATGCTCACATGAAAGTATTTGATTACACGACGAAAACGGCCCAGGAACAATTGCGCCGGATCATGAACCGGGGAACCGATTATTCCCGGAAGGATTACCGCCAGGTCGAGCAGATTATTGGAGAGGTTCGCCGGAATGGTGACCGGGCCCTTGAAAAATACACCCGTCAGTTCGACGCCCCCGGACTGAAGGCCGCCCGGCTGCGGGTAACTCCTCAAGAGTTTAAAGCCGCCGGCAGGCAGGTCGACAGGCAATTCCGCCACTCCCTGGCCCGGGCCATTCGTCAGATTGAAACATTCCACCAGGCCCAGCGGGAAAACTCCTGGATCAGCACGGATCGCCCCGGTGTGGTGGTGGGTCAGCAGATAACACCGGTCGACTCGGCCGGCATTTATGTGCCCGGCGCAAGAGGGGGAGAGACGCCGCTGGTGTCAACGGTTCTGATGGGGGTGCTGCCGGCCAGACAGGCAGGCGTTCCCCGGATCGTGATGGTAACCCCGCCGAGAAAAGACGGCTCGGTCAGTCCGCATCTGCTGGTGGCCGCCGAAAAGACCGGGGTAACGGAAGTATACAAGGTCGGCAGTGCCTGGGCCATCGCCGCCCTGGCATATGGAACGGAAACGATTCCCAGGGTGGACATGATCGCCGGGCCGGGCAATAAATACGTGGTGCTGGCCAAAAAAACACTTTCGGGCACGGTCGGTATTGATATTATTGCCGGGCCCAGCGAAATCCTGATCATCGCCGACCAGACCGCCGATCCCCGTTATCTGGCGGCCGACCTTCTTTCTCAGGCGGAACATGACGCCCTTGCTTCGGCCGTACTGATCACGCCCGTCCGGGAAATCGCCCGGCAAACCGCCCGGGAAGTGGACGCGCAACTATCCGCCCTCAACCGGCAGGAAACGGCGAAAAAAGCCCTCGCCCGATACGGTGGTATTTTTATCGTCGACTCGATGGAAACCGCCCTGACGACAGCCAATCGCTTCGCGCCGGAACACCTGGAACTGCAGGTGGAAGAACCCTTCGCGATGCTGGGGAGAATACGAAACGCCGGGGCCGTTTTCCTGGGCCGCTTTACTCCCGAGCCCATCGGGGATTATGTGGCCGGCCCCAATCATACCCTGCCCACCGGCGGGTGCGCCCGTTTTGCCTCGGCGCTTTCAACCAGTCATTTTCTAAAGCGAACCAGCGTGGTTTTCTATTCTGAAGCCGCGTTGAAAGCAGAGGCCCCGGACGCCATCAGGCTGGCTGAAATCGAAGGACTGGGCGCCCATGCCAACGCCATCCGCGTCCGGTTGGAAAAATAACCGTAAAAGTTTATTGTAAGATGGCTTCGTCAGGGGTTCAAGACCAAGGCGCGCAAGTCACGAGGAATGCCGTCACGCCTGTGGCGTGATGAAATTCCGAGGGATGCATCGTAACGCGGATATTGGACGCCTGACGAAGCCATCATAATGAATACAGCAGGTAGGGACCGAGCTTATCGTAATGCTCCGTGGAAATAAAACTGGCGCCGACGGAGTCGCCATGCTGGCTTCTGACGATCACCTTGCGCGAAATCAGAGACTGGTCCCGGTCATTGATGGTGAACTCCAGTGTTATGGTTTCACCGATGGTAAACTGATGAGAAAGATGAAGTTTAAACCGCAGGCCCGATCGGGAAAGATCCCTGATGGTGACCCTGCCCTTGACTTCCATCCCTTTAACGTAAGCGTAATATGTTCCCGTAAAGGAGACCTCTTTTCTGATCTCCTTTCTCCTCTCTAAAAGGACGCTGTACTGATGACCGCAGGGGCATTTACACTTGACCTTGATAACCGACTTGTTGATGTGTTTGAACTGCGAGACATCCAGGACCCTGACCTTCCCGCACTTGGGGCAGGTGAAAGCCGCCCTGTCGTCCTTGGTCATGAATGTCCGCGGCAGATTTTCTTCGGTCATGAAGGTCATCCTTCAGGGTTAAAGACTGCTCTATCAACTGGTTAAGTATATCCGCAGGAATTTATATATTAAATAATATCAATCAATATAGCCCATGTCAACCTCCGGAGACAGGCAGGGCGGCAACTTTCGGTTCGATTTTTTAACTGCTTGCGGCAGGAGCAGTCCTGATGTCCGGATAATGATTGAACATTCATCCGTCTTTTAGTAATGGTAGACTCGAAGCCGCCGGGGTAACCCCGGACAATATGGAAGGAGACTGTCTGATGGGCGCTAATGAAGACCAGGTCTTAAGAGCCGCCAAAGAAGTAGCGGTCAAATTTATCGAAATGGGCAGGATTTCTCCGGCCAACTTCTCCGAATCGTTCCAGATGATTTATGAAGCCATAGAAGAGCGGATTCAGAGATCAGAAACCGGAACCACCGATCATAAGCAGAAAAAGCGGTGATTGGCCTTAAAATGCTTACGAAGAGGAACAGGTGAACAGGTTTTTTCCCTCTCTGCGGATCGCCTTTTTTCTCCTCCTCTGCTTTGTGGCGGGTGTGTTTTGCTGCTTTGCCGAAGACTCTCCCCTGTTTGGTTTTGGCGACCCCGATACCCCCTGGCACATTGAAGCCGATACCCTGCATTACCTGGGCAATGACCAGTATTCAGCGGTCGGCGGGGTTGTCATCTCGTCGGGGGAAAGACGGATTCATGCGGATACGATCCGGTTCGACAGCAAAAAACGCGAGATTCTGGCCGCGGGCAATGTGGTCATCAGATCCGGTGAGGACGTCCTTACCGGGGACAGGATGGAAATGAGCCTGGCGTCCGAAACCGGCACGGTTTACGGGGGGGAGTTACTCTTCGGCAAGAATCATTTCTACATCGCCGGGGACCGGATTGAAAAGGTGGGACCGGACGCCTACAAGGTCGACCGGTTCAAGGTTACGACCTGCGATCCGAAATCCCCCGACTGGCAATTCACGGGCCGGGACCTCTCTTTTACCATGGAGGGATACGGCTCCATGCGTCATGCCTCTTTCTGGGCGAAAAGCGTCCCGCTGCTGTATGTCCCCTACCTGTTTTTCCCGGTGAAGACAAAACGGCAAAGCGGTTTACTGGTCCCGGAGATAAACTATTCCAGCGAAGACGGGGCGGGATACACCCAGCCGCTATTCTGGGCCATAAACGACAGCACCGACATGACGATTTTCTCCCACTATATGACGCGCCGGGGGGCCAGGATGGGCGCCGAATACCGCCAGGCCTTCGGTGAGGATTCTAAAATCGTCATCATGATGGAAGGCCTGCACGACCGCCAGAGGAACAAGGAAGTCACGGATGGTGATTACGGATATGACGGGGACGCCTGGGCTAGGCCCAACTCCGATCGTTACTGGTTCCGCATGAAGCAGGATCATGCTTTTTCCGAAACGACCACCGCCCGCCTGGATCTTGACGTGGTCAGCGATCAGGACTATCTGAAAGAATTCGACAGTTCCTATATGGGCTTTAAAAAAACCGACGCCTTTTTTGAAAAATATTTCGGCCGGGATTTGGATGAAGAGAACGAGGCCATCCGCACCAACAATCTCAGCGTAAACCGGTTGTGGGCAAGCCACAGCCTGAACGGTGCCCTGCGGTGGGAAGACGATGTCATCAAACGGCGCTGGGAAGATGAGGATACAACGGTACAGCGGCTTCCGGTGGTGATGTTTGACGCCGTCCGGCAGTTTGCGCCGGGCCTTCCCCTTAGCTACGACCTGGGAAGCGAATATACTTTCTGTTTTCGTAAGGACGGGGCCAAAGGGCATCGGACGGATATTCATCCCAGGCTTTATCTCCCCCTGTACTGGCATCATTTTCTCGCCTTCGAACCCTCCGCCGGTATACGGGAAACCGCCTGGTGGATGGATAAACCCGATCCGTTATATCCCGCGATGGACAAAGATCAGACCCGGACAGCGTATGATATGCGGCTGGATCTCTCATCCGAACTGGACCGGGTATTTTCCTTAAACCGGGAGATGGGGACGAAACTGCAGCACGCCCTCCTTCCCCGTGTGGTTTATGACCATGTCCTTTCCCCGGAAGCGGATGACCCGTTTCCGGAATTCGACGACAGCCTCGACACCATTGAGGAAGAGCGCCTGGTTACCTATGGGCTGGAAAATGTGTTCACGCTGAAAAAACTGGTGGGCGGAGAAAAGAAAAGCCCGGGGGATCCGGATTTTCGATACCGCGAGATATGCCGTTTCAATATATGGCAAAGCTATGACATAAAAGAAGCCCGGGAAAACGACCCGGCCGACTGGAACAACGGGACCAGCCGGCGGCCGTTTTCTCCGATTATGGTGGAGCTCGACTTCAGGCCGGCGAATTATTTGCGGCTGGATATGGATGCCGGCTGGAATCGTTACGAACACGGCTGGTCCGAATATGATTTCAAAATGGCCCTGGCGGATAACCGGGGAGACGTCCTGCATGTCGCCTATCGGTATGACCGGGACATCGCCGAATCCATCCGCTCCAGGGGAACCCTGGTCCTGAATCGATTATTAAGATTGTATGCCGAGCATGAGCATAATTTCTTCGACCATATCGACATTGAAACCAGCGCCGGCTTCATCTATTCGGCCTACTGCTGGTCCCTGGATGTCTCTTTCACGGACGAGTCGGATGACGACCGATTTTCTTTCATGATCCGGCTGAACGGTTTGAGTGACATGGAAACCGGCATCACCGGAGAAGAATTGTAAATCAGCGGGGCGGAATAAATGCTTTTGGAAAAAGACCCGGCCTGGTATGTTATTCACACCCGAAGCAAATTCGAGAATGTCGTCTATCAGGGCCTCATGAAAAAAAGCAAGGATGTTTTCCTGCCGACCGTCAGGAAAAGAAGCCGGCGCCAGGACCGGCGCCTGTTTCTGCGGCAGCCGCTTTTTCCGGGATATCTGTTTGTGCGGATACCCATTACGCCGGCTGAACGGCTGGACGTGCTGAAAACCACGGGCGTGGTGAACCTGATCGGCAACCGGGATATACCGGTTCCGGTGGAGCCGGAGGTTATCGAATCGCTGCGGATTATCGTCCAGGCCGATGAACTGGTCGAAACCATAAACTGCCTGCGTCAGGGAGACCCGGTCCGGGTTATGGCCGGACCGTTTGCCGGTGTTATCGGTGTATTTGTCCGATACCAGAACTCGGAAAGGGTGGCAGTAAACATAGAGGCCATGGGCCGGGCGGCCGCCATTTTCGTGGCTGCCGAAGACGTGGAGCCCCTGGCCCTAAAAATCCTATAATCTCTTGACTTGTTATGATATTGTATGATTTAACGTCGTTATTCAACACTCCGGTCATCGGATACGATTTATTAATATGTGGGCTTTTTTTAATAAGGAGGATGGATGAATAAATTAGAGCTTATTACCGCTCTGAAAGACAAAGCGGGTATCTCCAAAGCCGAATCAGCCAAGGTCGTCAAGATTTTTTTCGATTCCATGGCCAACAACCTGGCGGAAGGCGGAAGGATAGAGATCCGCGGGCTGTGCAGCTTTTTCGTCAAGGAATACAAAAGTTATACCGGCCGGAACCCCAAGACCGGCGAGCGGGTAACCATATCTCCGAAAAAACTTCCGTTTTTTAAATGCGGGAAAGAGTTGAAAGACAGGGTTAACTATTAGCTTTGTGCCGCGATTTCACGAACTGATCGATCAGGAAAGGCCCCTGCGGATTTTATCGGGCATCCTGACAAAAGGAAACATCCCCCACGCTTTCTTGCTTACCGGTATAGACGGCATCGGAAAACGATCGACCGCCATCCACTTTGCCATGGCCAGGAATTGCCACGGATTGAAGCATGACGGCGGCGCTTCCGGTACCCGGGACATGATGACGACCCCTTGCGGTCAATGCGGCGCCTGCGTCAAAATCATGGCCGGAAGCCACCCGGACGTGTTGATGATAGAACCCGCCGGGGATGTGATAAAAATCGCTCAAATCCGTGAACTTTCCCGGAGACTGGCCTTTCAGCCACAGGAGGGGGGAGCGGCCCGAGTCGTCATTATTTCAGACGCGCAGGCCATGAACGTTGAAGCCGCCAACGCACTGTTAAAAGCACTGGAAGAACCGCCGCCCCTGACGTTTTTTTTCCTTACCGCCGGCCAGCCGGCGGACCTTTTGCCAACGGTTGTCTCCCGCTGCCAGCATATCCGGTTTAATCCCGTTTCAACTGAAAAGATCGAGCGGTTTCTGACGGAACACCACGGGATCAGCCCCACGACGGCAAGGCCCGCCGCTATTCTGGCGGACGGCAGCATGGCCAGGGCGCTGGATCTGTCGGAACGGCCGGAAACACTTCACGGGATGGAACGGCGGCGGCAATGGCTGGCAGCCGAAATGGCCGGATTACCGTCTTACCCGATCCCGCGTATTTTGCTGTTTGCTCAAAAACTGGCCGCCGATAAAAATGATCTGCCGGATTTTTTGCGGCTCATAAAAGGGCTGTTAAGGGACGCGGCGATATGCGGTACCTGCCCTGAAAAATTAATCAACACCGATTTACGGGAAGCGATAGAGGAGATGGCCCGGAAAAACAGCCTGTCCGCTATTTTTGACAAAATCACCGCGGTCGAGGAAGCGGACCAGGCTATCCGGCAACACGCCAACCAGCGGTTGACGCTGGAAGCCTTGTCTATCAGACTGGCGGATATTGCCGCCTGACCAGGAGTTGTTGACCATATCATGACCATGAGAAAAACAGTTGAAATCAAATTCAAGCCGGACGGCAAGGCCTATATCTTTGACTGCGGCGCCTTTGTGCTGGAAACCGGGGATTACGTAATCGTCGAAACCGAACAGGGGTACGGCATGGGAGTGGTGGCCAGTACGCCGGCCCCGGTCAATCCGGAACGGATAAAAACCCCGCTGAAAAAAGTCCACCGCAAGGCCATCGACAAGGATTTTGCCCAGTTGGATGAAAATCGGGTGCTGGAACAGCAGGGGCTCGAGTTCTGCAAGACGCAGATCAAGGAACTGAAGCTGGAGATGCACCTTTTTTCCGTGGACTGCTCCTTTGATTCCAGAAAACTGACCTTCCTCTATACCGCCGACGGACGGGTCGACTTCAGGGAACTGGTCAAGCGGCTGGTGAAACAGTTCCGCATTAAAATTGAAATGCGGCAGGTCGGCATCCGCAACCAGGCCAAAATCACCGGCGGTATCGGACGCTGCGGCCGGGAAATCTGCTGCGCGGCATTTATGAGAAAATTCGACCCCATTTCCATCCGCATGGCGAAAAATCAGGGGCTTTCCCTGAACCCGACAAAAATCTCCGGCGTCTGCGGCCGGTTGATGTGCTGCCTGGCTTTTGAAGAGGAGTCCTATCGAACACTCAAGAAGAGCATTCCCGCCATCGGCGACCGGATCCAGACCACCAGGGGAGAAGGAACGGTGATCGGTCACAATGTAATCGCCAAACGGGTAACGATTGAAAAGGAAGACGGAACCGTAGTGGAGGTCGCGCTGGACGCCATCACCTGCGACGAAGTGGAAAATGTTGAGGAAGAGGATTATGACGGATCCCTACTATCTGACGACCCCGATCTATTACGTTAATGCCCGTCCCCACCTGGGACATGCCTATACCACTATCATGGCGGATGTGGCCTGCCGCTTCAACGCCATGCGCCGCCGAGAGACCTTTCTGCTGACTGGAACCGATGAGCACGGCGACAAGATCATGAAGGCAGCCGCCGCCGAAGGCATTTCCCCGAAAGCCTACGCCGACCGGATCAGCGGTGTGTTCCGGGAATTGTGGCCGGCGCTGAACATCCGCTATTCCCGGTTCATCCGGACGACCGACGAGGGGCACAAACAGGTGGTCCGCTACCTGCTGACGCGGATCCATGACGCCGGCGACATCTATTTCAGTGAATATGAGGGGCTTTACTGCTTCGGCTGCGAAAGGTTTTACGGTGAACGGGAGCTGGTGGACGGCAAATGCCCGGACCATGAAACGGTCCCGGAAAAGATAAAGGAGTCCAACTATTTTTTCCGGATGGGCAAATACCAGCAGTGGCTGATTGACCATATCCATGCCAACCCGGATTTTATCCGCCCGGAAAGCTACCGCAACGAAATTCTTTCGTTTTTAAAGGAGCCCCTGGAGGACCTGTGCATTTCCCGGCCCAAATCCAGGCTGGACTGGGGCATCACCCTGCCCTTTGACGACCGTTATGTCACCTATGTCTGGTTTGACGCCCTGGCCAACTACATTTCCGCCATCGGCTACCCGGACGGCGAGGAGTTTAAAAAGTTCTGGCCCGTGGCCCAGCACCTGACCGCCAAGGACATCATCAAGCCCCACGGGATCTACTGGCCGATCATGCTCAAGGCGGCCGGCATCCCCGTCTATACCCATCTGAATGTTCACGGTTTCTGGAAAATCGACCAGAGCAAGATGTCCAAAAGCCTGGGCAACGTGGTCAGCCCCCTGGCGATGAAGGATGTGTACGGCCTGGACGCCTTCCGCTATTTCCTGTGCCGGGAAATGACCTTCGGGCTCGACGCCAGTTTTTCCGAGGACGCCCTGGTCGACCGGATCAACGCCGATCTGGCCAATGATATCGGCAACCTGTTTTCCCGGGTGCTGGCCATGGCCATCAAGTACGGTGACGGAACGGTCCCCGCCGGCGACCCGGCCCTGCTGCCGCAGAGCGAACTGGATTTAAGGGAACTGGCCGGCAGAACCGTCAGCGAATATGAAAAACAGATGACGGAATTTCATACGTCCAAAGCCCTGGCGGCGGTCTGGGAGTTCATCGGCGCCATGAACCGGTTCGTGGATTATTCGGCCCCATGGGTGCTGGCCAAGGACGCCTCCAGAAAAAAAGCGCTGGACGCCGTCCTCTATACCCTGCTGGAAGGATTGCGCGTCATCGCGGGCCTGGTCTCTCCGGTGATGCCGGACACCGCCGGCATCATGGCGCGGCATCTGGGCTTGTCTTCCGGCGATGAAAAGAGCGCGGCTTTCGACCTGGAATCACTGAAAATCTGGGGGAAGCTCCCGCCCGGGACGCCGCTCCTGCCGCCCGTTTCCCTGTTTCCCCGGGTCGAAAAGAAGACGCCCCACCCGGCGGAGCCCGAAAAAAAACCGGCCGAGACCGTTCCTCAAATCAGCCCTGAAATCGACTTTGACCTGTTTTTAAAAACGGACCTGCGGGTGGGTACCGTGCTGACCGCGGAAAAAATTCCCAAATCGAAAAAACTCCTGCGCCTGACGGTGGACATCGGCGAGACCCGCACCATCGTGGCCGGTATCGCCGAACGATACGCCCCGGAAGCGCTGGTCGGCAAGCAGGTCGTTATCGCGGCCAACCTGAAGCCGGTCAAGCTGATGGGGGTGGAGTCTCACGGCATGGTGCTGGCCGCGGTCACGGATCAGCAGACCTCCGTGGTGACCGTGGACCGGGAAGTGGCCCCCGGCACCCGGCTCCGATAGCAACCGGCGGAAAACGCCAGAGGAAAGTGGCAGTTTATGTGCGGCATTTCATCCATCATACCGGTGACACCGTCCGGAAGCGGTGATAACCGCCAGGTAACCGGGGAGTGCCTGTCCGACCTGGCCGCGCTGCTGAAAGAGATCGAAAACAATGTCTGGAGCCGGTGCTGTCCGGAAGGCCGGACGGCGACGGACCGCTACCTCGGAGGGCAAGACACGCTCGAGCGGCTCTGGCATATGTCCTGCCGTCTTAAAACAGACGCCTGCTTCTATCATCTGTTCGCCGAGGGAGCCGATTACCAGAAGGCCCTGGACGCCACCGCCCGCTTAGAAGCGGTGATTGCCGGGGAAGCGGAGGTCATGGAGCGCCAGGAGACGGCCCGGCTCGACGCCGCCGAGGGTGAAGCCGTCGCCGCCCGGTTTGAAAAAATCCGGGACATCTGCTGGTGCCTGAAACACGAGGTCTGCGGCAACATTGTCAAGACGCGGGACCTGGCCGCTTCCGGCATCACGACCTATGCCGCCATCATCCTGCTCAAAAAAATCAACGCCGTATTCAACAGCCTCGACCGGCTGGAAGTCCGGGGCCGTGACTCGGCGGGGTTGTCGATCTTATTCTCCCTGACGGAAGACTCTTTTAAGCGATTCTCGACGGTCCTTGAACAATCCGGCCTCGGTGAAGAACTGAAACAGCGGTGCGGGGACGACATTCTGACCCACCGCACGATCCGGGTTTCCCGGGACAAAAGCACCGGGACCGTCGGCCTGGCCTTTGTCTACAAGTATGCCGCCGAAATCGGCCGCCTGGGCGACAATGTCCGCTTCCTGCGTCGGGCCGTATCCGAGGACGCCGTTTTCCACGGCATGCTGGCCGCCGCCTGGCAAGACTACACCATCTCTTCCCACACGCGCTGGGCGTCGGTGGGCACGATCACCGAAGCCAACTGTCACCCCATGGACGGCCTGACCGGCCGGCCGGAGTCCCGGGAGCACATCATTCACGCCTGTCTAAACGGGGATATCGACAATTACCGCCAGCTGAAATCGGAACATGAAGCGGCCGGGGAGGTCATCGCCGCCGACATCACCACCGACACCAAGATCATCCCGGTGAGGATCGGCCGGTACGTCCGGCAGGGCCATGACATCATCGACGCCTTCCGCCTGGCCGTCAGCGACTTCACCGGCGCGCACGCCATCTCCATGCACACGGACCTGGCGCCGGGAAAAATGTTTTTTGCCCAGAGGGGAAGCGGCCAGGCCCTGTTCATCGGGCTGGCCGAGAACCATTACGTCGTCGCGTCGGAATTATATGGCGTCGTGGAGGAGACCTCCCGGTTCATCAAGATGAACGCCGGCGGAACGGCGGCAGCCGACGAGCAGGCGCCCGGGCAGATTGTGGTGCTGGACCGGGCCGCGGGAGGACTGGAGGGGATCGCCGCCATGCGGTACGACGGCACGCCGGTAACCTTCAGCGAAAAAGATATTCTGCGGACGGAAATCACCTCCCGGGACGTGGACCGCCAGGAGTACGAGCACTACTTTTTAAAAGAGATCTCGGAAGCGCCGCAATCCATTGAAAAAACGCTGCGCAACCGCTGGCAGACCGCGGCCGACGACCCGGGGATATTCGAGGTGCGCCTGTCGCCCGATGTCATTCCCGCCTCCCTGGCCGAAGCCCTGAAGAAAAATCTCATCCGCCGCGTTTTCTTCATCGGCCAGGGCACGGCCGGCGTGGCCGCGCTGGCCGGCGCCAACATCCTGCGCTACTACCTGTCCGACCCGGCCATCACCGTGCGGGCGGTGAAATCATCGGAATTAAGCGGCTTCAACCTGACCATAACAGATAGCGCCAGATCCATGAGCGACACCCTGGTCGTGGCCGTCAGCCAGTCCGGGACCACCACCGACACCAACCGCGCCGTCGACATGGTCCGGGGACTCGGCGCCCACACCCTGGCCATCGTCAACCGCCGGGACTCGGACCTCACCTTCAAGACGGACGGCGTCTTTTACACCAGCACCGGCCGGGACATCGAAATGTCGGTGGCCTCCACCAAGGCCTTCTATTCCCAGGTGGTGGCCGCGGCCATGTTGAGCCTGTATATCGTCGGGCTCAAGGGCGACCGGGACCGGGAATTTATTTCCAACGAGATCCGCCAGTTGTCCAAGCTCCCCTCGGCCTTACGGAAAATATTCTCCCGCCGGGACGACATCCGGGCCGTGGCCCAGCGCCTGGCGGCCACCCGGACCTACTGGGCGGTGGTCGGAAGCGGGCCCAACAAGGCCTCGGCCGACGAGATCCGGATCAAGCTGAGCGAGCTGTGTTACCGGACGATCTCCTCGGATTTCGTGGAGGACAAGAAGCATATCGATCTTTCCGCCGAACCGCTCATCATCGTCTGCGCGGCCGGGTCCCGCCCGGGCGTGCTGGACGACATCATCAAGGACACCGCCATCTTCCGGGCCCACAAGGCCATTCCCGTCGTCATTGCCGACGAGGGGGAAGACCGCTTTTCCCATTACGCCGCGGCGGTCATCCCCGTCCCCCAAACCGCCGAGCACTTCGGCCCGGTGGTCAACACCTTCGCCGGCCACCTGTGGGGGTACTACGCGGCCTTGGCCATCAACGAAGGGTCCCGCATGCTCCATGCCTTCCGGGAGGAGATCCGGAACGAGATCGCGGAATGCCGCCGGCGCAGCCTGGATGTTTTCGAAATCGTCCTGGAAAAAGGGTTCCGGGAAAAGGTGATCAGTTTTTATCACAAGATCCGGGGCATCCGGAAAGACATCATCGCGCCGTCCTGCATCGCCATGGCCTCCGACCTGGTGCTGCTGTTAAAATACCTGGCCGGCCGCCTGCCCCTGTCCGATTTCGAACTGGATTTCGGCCGGACCGGCACGGCCCCGAACATGTTAAACACCCTGTTCGAGTTCGTGGATGAATCCATCAACCAGATGGCCCGGCCCATCGACGCCATCAAGCACCAGGCCAAGACCGTCACCGTCGGCACCAGCCGCATTACCCAGACCATGGAAGGCATTCTCTTTGACGCCCTGACCGCCTACGGCATGGGCCTGTCCCAGTTGACCAACAGCAATGTGGTGGTCTTAAAGAACCTGCAGGGCATCGTAGCCGGCATCAAGGGCGCGATCCTCTATGAAGTGGACCGCCTTAACCTGCTGGGTGAGCCCACGGACGAGACGACCATCACCATCTTGAAAAAAGACGGGGTCCTGGCCGCCATCCCCTCCCGGGTCGAAAGCGACAACCGGCTCAAGGGGACCAAGAAGATCATCGTCCGGGAAGGCAACGTCTATATCGGCAAGGGCCGCAAGGACGACCGCTCCATCGTCGTCATCCCCGTTCTCTCCTCCTCCGCCTCCACGGGCGGCATGATCCGGTATATTCTGCTGATCAATATCGCCTTCAGGGAAGACGCGGCCCTGGCCGCCAAGAAAAAGGCCCTGGGCGGAAAAAGCGAGCGCATCAAGAATATCGTTCAGGAAAACAACGTGGCCTGGCAGGATCACTTTCTGGAACTGGTCGGCATCAAGGACCTCTTCGGCCTGTCGGCCGAGAAACTCGCCGAAGCCATTGTCGCCCGGGTGGAATCCGGCGCCGCCAGTTCTTAGCGTTTTATAATAAGAGGTAACATTCGGAAGGGGATTTGGTTCGTTCCCCGAGCATTTTGGGCGGGTTGAAGGATTCCGGCTGAATTTCTCGAACTCGGGCTGTTCAATATTTCATGAATTGTCCGGGATTCACCCTCAAACAGCGAGAAATTCTTTGCGCCGAAATCCGTCAACCCTTGTTCCCCAAAATGCTCGCGGGTCGCTCACAAAACCCCTTTGCCGAATGCGGCGGTTTATTTGTGCCAACAGGGGGAGATCTTCTACCTAAAGATAATGTTAGGCTCATGATGAAGATACTCAACGCACTTCTCGCCTTTTGCCTGTTACTGAATTCAGTCGCTTCGTTGGCTGCGGAGAAGGCCGACCTGGTTGTCGTCGAGAAGAGCAAGAATCGACTTTCCCTATACAGAAACGGGGAGTTGCTGGCCTCCTACCATGTGGTTTTCGGTGGTAACCCTACTGGGCCCAAAGAGCGGCAGGGAGATGGAAAGACTCCTGAAGGTCGCTACATCCTCGACTCAAAGAAATCGAATAGCGCCTACTACAAGGCCTTTCATGTATCCTACCCAAACCAACAAGATCTCGCCCGCGCGAAAAAAATGGGAGTCTCCCCAGGAGGGGACATTATGGTCCACGGGCAGAAAAACGGCTTGAGTTGGCTTTCCTTTCTCGCCCAACGAGTGAACTGGACAAAGGGATGTATTGCATTGTCCAATGCGGATATCGACGCAATGTGGAAGCTTGTAGATGCAGGCACCCCGATTGATATACTTCCGTAATACGCGCAACTGCTCACTACAACTGACGAGCCGAGGCTGTGCAAAAAGTGTGGGTGTGAGCGCCGTTGAGCCTTTTGGGAAAGAGCCGGATGGCGTCATCCGCGAAGAGCGTTTCTCGCTGTCCGAGGGTGTAGGCAGATATTTTGAAAAGATTCCAGCGCAGCCCGAGTTCGAGAAACGCCGCGGATGAGGGCAGCCGGCCCCAAAAGGGTCAGGGCGCGAACAAACATGCTTTTTGCATCATCGCATGCTATGTTCTTCACCAGCAGAAGTCATGCATGAACAAGGGGGTAGCATTCGGAAGGGGTTTGGGTTCGCTCCCCGAGCATTTTGGGCGGGTTGAATGATTCCGGCTGAATTTCTCGAACTCGGGCTGTTCAATATTTCATGAATTGTCCGGGCTTCACCCTCAAACAGCGAGAAATTCTTTACGCCGAAATCCTTCCCCCCTTGCTTCCCAAAATGCTCGCAAGTCGCTCACAAAACCCCTTTACCGAATGCGGCGATTTTATTTGTACGAATGTGTGAAGATTCTTTCTATCCAAATACAATGGTAGAATTAAAATGGTAAATAAGCTTTTCGTCAGCATTATGATCGTTTTGTGTTTTATAGCCTCGCCCTATGCAAATGAAATGATAAAATCTATGGAAAAGACGCAAAGTTCAGAGCTTGGCAGTTCAGTCCTTTGTTCTAAATTCATTGATTGGTGGGAGAATCAATGCAATAAAGATTGGTTGTCTTACAATAAAAAAAATATCGGTGAGATATCTATTGTAACAAAATATTCGAAACTAAAGATGGAAAACCTAAAGCGATATTATGGATCATCTTTCAAAATATCAGATAAAATCAAAGGAGCAAAATTACCTGATGGGTGGAATCATCCATATTGGCCAGAAGCCGGAGCTAAAGTCTATTATTTGTATGAATCAAAAGATATCACTTTATTTTTAATTACAGTAGTAAACGAGTACGCTTTTAGTGATAATTCATACCAGATTCTTAGCAGTAGCTCATACATTTCAGCAGCACCTTTTTCGAAATACGTAGCTATTGATATCGAGGAATACTCTGATGTTCATTCGGAAGAGGGTTTAGGCGGGGCGTTTGAGATCTTTTGGTTAAACAATAAAAAATATCCGGAAATTGCCGTAACTAAACCTGAAATGAATGGTGTCACAATTTACTTGTATATATTTGATGAAACAGAAAATGAATTCATTCTATCAAAAAAGAAATATTTGAGTTTTTAATGCTAAAAGCTCTTACAGCGTCATGATTGCGATGGTAAAAAGCCGCCGCGAATAGGCCGGACGGCGCAAAAAGTATGGGTGTGAGCGCCGTTGAGCCTTTTGGGAAAAGGCCGGCTGGCGTCATCCGCGAAGAGCGTTTCTCGCTGTCCGAGGGTGTAGGCAAATATTTTAAAGATTCAGGACAGCCCGAGTTCGAGAAACGCCGCGGATGAGGGCAGCCGGCCCCAAAAGGATCAGGGTGCGAACAACCACACTTTTTGCGCCGTCATCAAAAGTAGCTGGAGCCATCCCAACAATGCGTGCAAAGCTTCTCCTTCGGCAGCCCGATGGCCTCAACCAGGTCGTTCATGGTCTGGAATTTTAAGGTGGTCAGCTTGAGGCGCTTGCGGATGTTCTCGATCATGGCGCTGTTCTTTTCCGTGCCCGCCACGGCGTACTGGTCCAGGTTGGCGTCCTCACGGCCTTCGATTTCATAAATGGCTTTGCGGCCGGCCAGGTCCAGGGTAGACCGGGACTGGGAAAAATTCAGGAACTGGCAGGGATAAATCAGGACGGGGCAGGCCGGCCGCATGTGGACCTCCTTCGCCCCGGTGTTAAAAAGCAGTTCAACATTGTCCTGGAGCTGGGTCCCCCGAACGATAGAGTCCTCGCAGAACAGGATCCGCTTTCCCCTGATCAGATCGGCGATGGGGATCAGTTTCATCCTGGCCACCAGATCACGCATCTCCTGGTTCTGGGGCATGAAGCTTCGGGGCCAGGTCGGGGTGTATTTGACGTAGGGACGTTTATAATTAATTCCTTTGCCGTTGGCGTATCCCACCGCGTGGCCGATGCCCGAATCGGGGATGCCGGCTACAAAATCAATATCCACGGAATCGTTTCTGGCCAGGGCCTGGCCGCAGCGATAACGGACGCACTCGACGTTGATGCCTTCGTAGGCCGAGGCCGGGTAGCCGTAGTACACCCATAAAAACGAGCACACCTGCATTCTGTCCCCGGGCGGCTTCAACTGCTCGTATCCCTCGGAGGTGACGCGGACGATTTCGCCCGGCCCCAGATCTCTTTCCACGGTATAGCCCAGGTTGGGAAAGGCGCAGGTTTCCGACGACACGGCATAGGCGCCCTCTTTTTTACCGAGGATGAGGGGCGTCCGGCCCAGTTTGTCCCGGGCGGCGTAAAGGCAGTCCCTGGACAGAATCAGCATGGTGCAGGCCCCCTTGATCAGCTCCTGGGCATAGGCGATTCCCGCCTGGAAGGAATCCTGTTCGCAGATCAGCATGGCCACCAGTTCGGTGGGATTGATGCCGATGGGGCTTAATTCGGAAAAATGCTGTTTCCGCTTGAGAGCGATTTCAGCCAGCTCTTCGATGTTGATGATTTTTGACACCGTCACCAGCCCGAAGGTTCCCAGGTGAGAGCGCATGAGGATGGGCTGGTCCTCATGGTCGCTGATCACGCCGATACCCTGCCGGCCGTGAAGATCGGCCAGGTCCGACTCGAACTTGGACCGGAAATAGGCGTTTTCCAGGCTGTGGATCTTCCGCTTGATGCCCGAGGAGTTCCGCACCGCCAGCCCGCCCCGCCGTGTTCCCAGGTGAGAATGGTAATCCGTCCCGTAAAACAGGTCCGTCACACAGTTATCCCGTGAAGCACAACCAAATACGCCGCCCATAACGCCATCTCCCGTTTACGATTTTTCCCCTGTTTACCCCGCCGCGGGACTTTTTGTCCATTACTTTTTTTGCCTGAAAATACACCGGCTCTGCTTCACGATCCGCCACGCCGGACCGCGTACAAAAAAGGCCGTGCCACAGCCTTTTTTAACCCTCGAGAACCGATTCCCTGTCCTTGAGCAGCAGGTCCAGAATCCGCCAGCTGCCTTCGCTTTCCAGCTTGATTCCCTGGATGTTGGGCTCGTGGAGAATCTTCTGCATCAGGATGCCGTCGTCGTCATACCAGCGAGGCAGAACGCCGCCCAGGAAGTAGTGATGATCGCGCAGAAGGTCCAGGGCGCTGACCGTTGCCGGTTCGGACAGGTTTAAAAAAGCCTGAAAAACAGTGCAGCCGGCGGCCAGGGCCTTTTCCTCCATGGCGGTCAGCCGGGCTTCAAAATCACGCCCCAGGGTCATGAAGGTGGTTCGGGCCACGGCCGCTTCGGCATACATCTCTTCCCGGCTGACCGTGTCACGGTCTGCCGGCAGCGGCTCCGCGCCGGTTTCGATCCGGCGCCGGAGAGGAAGGGGCTGATAGAGGAAAGAGGCGATCCCGCTGTAAACGGCCGGAACATGGATCGTCCGAGTGACATCATCCGTGACCTTGAATCCCAGGATGGAGGAAACCCGGCCGGCGCTGCTTTTTTCCTTGCGGTAGGCGGCGGCCGGCATCAGGTCGATCTCGATGCCGGTGTAAATATAGCCGAGCTTGAGAGAGGCCTTCTGGGTGAAGACATGATTACAGACCCCCTCGCCCCAGCGCAGGGTGATGCCTTTTTCCGGATGGACGACCTCATGGCAATAACACCAGATGTCTTCCAGGATGTTCCGGTTGCGGCATTCAGGCAGAACCATCCCCTGGCCGTCTTCGTATAACCGGGGGTTGGGGGGGGCGGAGCGGTAGGAGGCGATATGTCCGAGGACCCTGCCTTCGTCGACTGCCACGATGCGGTAGCAGTCCCCGGCGTCCTGAGCCGCCATGATGGCAACGGGATCATAAACGCTTTTGACGGGATAAGCGTCCCCGTAAACCGTCCGGTACAGCTCAACCACCCCGGCGGCATCTTCTGACTGCATCAATCGAATCTGAAGGTCCATGTCTTCTCCTGTTCTGCTGGTATTAAGAAAACTGCTGTTTCAGTTGCAAATAGGTTTCGGGGGTGTCCATGTCCCGCAGGATTCCCGGCTCCCCGCACGCCACTTCAAAAACGCCCGCCCGGTTCAGCACCGCCCGCAGTCCGCCGTCTCCTTTTTCCGCGAGAATCGTTGCCTTCAATCCGGCGCGGATGAGGGGGGGGTGCCCGCGGCGGCCGCCGGCGGCAGGCACCAACACCATCCGGCCGGGGTGCCCCTCGGCGGCTTCCAGAATCCGCTCAAGGACGGAGACCGGCACCAGGGGGATGTCAACCGGGTGAATGAAAAACGCCTCGGTCTCGGGAGCGATGACCCGGACGCCGGCCTGGACCGAAGAGAACATGCCCTCTTCCGGCCGCGGGTTCTCGACCAGGACGGCGTCCAGGGGCAGGCCCGCCAGGGCGGAGGTGTTCCGGCCCGAGACCACTACAATGTTCCCCGCGCCGGCCGCCCGGTGGACGGCGATGACATGCTCCACGACCGTGACCGGCCCCAGGGGCAGGCGGGCCTTGTCGGTCCCCATGCGGCCGGAGTCTCCGGCGGCCAGGATAATGGCGGCATGCCTCATGGGGCATCTCGGCGCACGGCGATCATCCGGGCCAGGATGCTGACGGCGATTTCCGCCGGCGTTTCCGCGCCGATGGGCAGGCCCGCCGGGCTGTCCACCCGGTCAAGATCGGCCGGGGTCCATCCCGCGCGCAGCAAATCCCCGGACAGGGCGGCGCGCTTCCGGCGGCTGCCCACCATGCCGATGTAGGCGGCCGTCGTTGCCAGGGCCTGTTCCAGAACCACCCGGTCATGCCGGTGGCCGTAAGTGGCGATCAGGAGAAAGGTGGCGGCGTCCGCATCCGGTCCGGCCAGGCACCCTGCAAACGACGGCAGGACGCGGGTGGCCACCGTTTCGGGGAAAAGCCCTGCCGCAAACCGCTCCGGCCGGTCATCCAGGACCGTCACCCGGAAACCGGCGGCCAGGGCCATGGGCGCCAGGGCGGCGGCGATATGGCCGGCGCCGAAAACCATCAGACGGGGCGGCGGCGCCAAGGTGAAAACAAACGTTTCGGATGCGGCCGGTCCCTGCGTAGACGGCGCCGGGGCCGGACACAGGGACCAGTCCACGGTCTTGAACACACGGACGGGGGACGCTCCCACCGGCCGGCCGGAAGCGCCGGCGCTGTCCGGTTCGTCATGGCACTGGATCCGGAGGGAAACCGGGGCGCCGTCCCGGAGGCACTCCCCGGCCCGGCCAAAAAAATTTCCCGCCGGCCCGGCATCCGGTCCCAGGGGAACGATGAGCACGGCCATCCAGCCGCCGCAGAGCAGGCCGGCTTCCATGGTCAGGTGAAGGCGGAAGAGACGGACCCGCCCGTCCGCCAGGCACTGGCGGGCCAGGGCCAGGGCTTCATATTCCGGGGCCCCGCCGCCGATGGTGCCGCTGGTATCCCCGCCGCCGGTCACCAGCATCATGGCCGACGGCCCGGCCGGGACCGGGCCGTCCTGCTCCACCACCAGCATCAGGGCAACGGATTGCCCGTCCGCCAGCAGATCGACCAGGCGCTTTAATATAATAAGGTTATCGGTCATGAGCGGAAGCCGCCATCAGCACCAGGAAAGCCGCCGGAAGCATGAGCGCGCCGCCGGCCAGAAACAGCGGGGCATAACCGGCCTGGGCCAGAATCATGCCGCCCGCCAGGGGGCCGAGGAAAAAGCCCGCCTGGAGCATGAGGAATATCAGGTTCTGGTTGAGGCCCCGGGTTTCCGGCGGGGAAATGACAAAGCCGAGGGCATTGAGCAGCGGCATGGCGATTCCCCATCCCGCGCCGCAGACAGCGGCGGCGGCCAGCAGGGACGCCATGCCGGCGCACAGGGGCAGCGCGGCGATGGCGGCGGCGGACAGCACCAGGGCGCCGGCGGTCAGCCGCGCCTTGTCGAAACGGTCAAAGAGAAACCCGCCCGCCAGGCGGACGGCGATCATCACCAGGGTGGCCAGGGTGAAAAAGAGCCCGCTGTGGGCCAGGCCCGCTTGGGCCAGCAGGCCTTTGATGAAGAAAAAGGTGATGGCGTAGGAGGCGTACACCAGAAGGGTCGCCAGCAGCAGGCAGCCGAGCCGGACGTCCTTCAGGCTGCGGCCCATATCGGCCAGGGGCGAACCCGGCGCGGCGCTTTTTTCCGCGGGCGAGGCCGGGATGAAGATTAAGGCCAGCGCCGGGAAAAGCCCCAGCAGGACCGACCAGCGGATGACCGGGCCGAAACCGGCCGGGGTAATCCCCAGCAGGCCAAACAGCGGCGGCACGGCGGCGTAAGGCACCAAGCGGATCATGGAGATCCAGCCGAAGGCCTGGCCGCTGCGCTCCGGGGGAATGCACAGGACCAGCAGCGGCATGAAGGCGGTCATGACGCAGATGAAGCCGGCGCCCTGCAGCAGGCGCGCCGCCGTGAAGGGGACGGCCCGGGAGACGGTCCCTTCGGCCAGCAGGGCCGCGGCCAGGACCAGCGACCCGGCCGCCAGCCAGGCACGGGCGTTTCTGGCCGAGACCAGCGGCAGGATGAACGGTTGCACCACCAGGGCGGCCAGGGCGT
The DNA here is from genome assembly GCA_040753795.1 of Thermodesulfobacteriota bacterium. NCBI lineage: Bacteria > Pseudomonadati > Thermodesulfobacteriota > Thermodesulfobacteriota bacterium. The sequence goes on along the minus strand of JBFMDX010000001.1, from coordinate 39,736 downwards.
CCGCGCCGATAATAAATCCGGCCGCCCGCTCGGAAATGCCCAGGCTGGTCAGGTAGAGCTGGAGGGGGAAAAACAGGGCCACAATGGTCGAAATGGCCAGCAGCTGGGTGCAGAGGAGAAGAAACGGTCGGGTCAGCAGGCCGGTGGTCATGGGGTCTCCAGCCTCAGGAGCAGGTTGGCGGACAGCATCCGGCGGTATTCGGCCGTAGCCCGGATGTCGTCGATGGGACGAACGGCCCGGCGGACGGCTTCCCCGGCCTCCCGGAGGCTGGCTTCGGAAAGCGGCCGGCCGGTCAGCCGGGCTTCGGCTTCGGGACAGCGCACCACGCAGGGGCCGACACTGCCCCAGGCCAGGCGCGCTTCGGCCACCCGGTTCCCTTCGTCCAGACGGACCAGGGCCGCCAGGCTGGCCACGGCAACGGCCAGGGCATTGCGCCTGCCGACTTTCTCAAAATGGCGGATGGCAAACTCGCCCGGGGGCGGCAGATGAACGGCCGTCAGCAGTTCGCCCGCCGACAGGACGGTTTTTTTCGGCCCCGTGATAAACGCCTCGACCGGCACCCGGCGCCGGTTTTCCCCGTCGGACAGTTCCAGGCGGGCCTCCAGCAGGTAAAGGGGCGGCAGGCAGTCGCCGGCGGGTGAGGCGGTGCAGATGTTGCCGCCGATGGTGGCCATGTTGCGGATGGCCGGGCCGCCCACGGTGGCCGCGGCCATGGCCAGCAGGGGATACCGCTCCGCCACCAGCGGGTGACGGATGACGGCCGACAGGGGGGCGGCGGCGCCGATGACGATCCCCCCGTCCGTGCCCGGGGCGATCTGACGGAGAGCCGCTATCCGCTCCAGGCAGACAAGGGGCCGCCCGCCGGAGCCGGTTTTACGTTCGGCCACCAGCAGATCGGTCCCGCCGGCCATGATCAGGGCGTCGCCGTACTGCCGGCGCAGATCGAAGCAGGCCTCCAGGGATTCGGGGAAAAAGACCGCGCTCATGGCGACTCCGTCCTGACCCGCGTCACGGCATCGATGATCTTGACGTAGCCGGTGCAGCGGCAGAGGTTTCCGGACAGGGCCCGCCTGGCGGCCTCCCGGTCCGGGGACGGGGCCTGCCGCAGCAGGGCCAGGGCGGTCATCTCCATGCCGGGCATGCAGTAGCCGCACTGGACCGCGCCGTGGGCCTCGAAGGCGTCCACCAGCCCGCGGCCGAGGGGCGTCTGCTCCAGGGACTCGACGGTTTCCACGGCATGTCCCTCCAGCTGGGCGGCCAGCATGAGACAGGCCAGGCGGGGCTCTCCGTCCACCAGGATGGTGCAGGCGCCGCACTCGCCGGTGCCGCACCCTTCCTTGCTCCCGGTCAGGCCGAGGTCCTCCCGGAGCAGGTCGATGACCCGCCGGTCAGGGGCGGTCCTGACCGTGACAGGCGCTCCGTTGAGGCTGAAATTAACGGCCGCTGAGGCATCGACAAGCGTCATGGCTCCCTTTCCTTTTCAGCCGGCGGCACATCCGCCGCCGCTGCGCGCAGGACCGCTTCCGGCGTCAGGGGGGCCCGGCGGATGCGGCCGCAGCCGGCATCGGCCAGGGCGTTGGCAATGGCCGGCAGGGGGCCGTTCATGGCCACCTCGCCGATCCCCTTCATGCCGAAAGGCCCGGTCGTTTCGGTCTGCCCGGTGGCGGCGACGGAAACGATCTCCGGCAGATCCAGGCTGCCGGGAATGATGTAAGTGGTCAGGTCGCCGGTCCGGACATGCCCGTCGCGGACGACGAAGTCCTCGTACAGGGCGTACCCCATGCCCTGGGCCACCCCGCCCTGGACCTGCTGATCGAACATGGCCGGGTTGATCACCTGCCCGCCGTCGGTCACGGCCAGGTAGTCGCTGACGCGCACCGCGCCGGTAAGGGTGTCTGCTTCGATCCGGACCAGATGGGCGCCGTAGGCGAAAATCACATGGGGGAAACCGATGAAAAAATCCTTGCCGGTGTCCGGCACCGAGGGGCAGACGGGGGCCACAAACTGGCCCAGGCAGACCCGCTCCTCGGGCTGCATAAAACCGGCCAGCCGCTCCAGGGGCACGGCCCGGTCCGAGGGGAGATGGCGCACCCGGCCCGGCTCCAGGGCCAGGCCGTCATCGTTCTGTAAAAAAAGGATCAGCCCGGCCCGGTTGATCAGGCGGCTTTTCATCTCCTCGCAGGCGATCATCAGGGCCCGGCCGTAAGTATAGGTGGTCCGGCCGGCGGACGAAGACCCGGAGGGATAGGCCGTGCCGGTGTCCGGCTGGCGCAGGCTCACCCGCCCGGCGTCCTGGTTGAGGATGTGGCCGGCGATCTGGACAAAGGCGCAGCTGTTGCCCTGGCCCATGTCGGAGACGGCGTTGTGGACGATAAACCGGCCGGCGGCGTCCATTTCGATTTTGGCGATGGCGGCGTCCCGGACCCCGCCGCCGTACCCGGCGGCGTTGAAAACGGCCGCCAGCCCCGTGCCCCGGCGGGTGCGGGGCGGCGCCTGCCGCTGCCAGTCCAGCCGCTCCCGCCACAGGGGATGACGGCCGATGATCTCCAGGCACTCCCGGATGCCGGTGGAGGTTTCCAGGCGCACCCCGGCGCAGTTGGTGTCCCCGGGGTCCAGGGCATTGGCCAGCCGCAGGTCCAGCCGGTCCATTTTCAGGCGGTCGGCCAGCAGGTCCATCATGGATTCAAAGGCGAAACTGACCTGGCAGACGCCGAAGGCGCGCATGGCCCCGGCAACGGGATTATTGGTGTAGACGCAATGGCCCTCGATGCGGGCGTGGGGAATACGGTAGGGGCCGCCGGCGTGTTCCATGCCCAGCTCCATGACCTCGCCGCCCAGGTGGGCGTAAGCGCCGGTGTCATACCACAGCCGGGCGTGCAGGGCCCGCAGGGTGCCGTCCCGGTCAGCGCCCAGGCGGTACTGCAGGCGGCAGGCGTGACGCTTGTAGCCGGCCAGAAAACTCTCCTCGCGATCCCAGATCATTTTCACCGGCCGGCCGCCGGCATTGAGGGCGGCCAGGGCCAGCAGGCACTGGACCGTGGCCCCGTCCTTGCCGCCGAAGCCCCCGCCCAGGCTGGGGGCCGCGATGCGGATGCGGTCAAAGGCAAGGCCCAGGGCATGGCCGATCTCCAGCCGGTCCCGGAAGGGCGACTGGGTGGACACCTCCATCCGGATGGTGCCGTCCGGCTGCAGGCAGGCGACGCCGTTTTCGGTTTCCAGAAAGGCGTGGGCCTGCACCGGCACGGAGAAAGAGCCCTCGACCACGACCGGGCACTCCTCCAGGGCGTCGGCTCCCCGGCCCTTGCAGATAACGGCCTTGTTCAGGATGTTACCGGGGCGGTCCTCATGGACCAGGGCCGCGCCCGGGGCCAGGGCCGCGTCCAGGTCGTACACGCCCGGCAGCGGCTCGATATGGGCACTGACCCGGGCGGCGCCGGCCCGGGCGGCCGCCCGGCTTTCCGCCAGCACCAGGGCCACCGGATCCCCGCCGTAGCGGACGCGATCGCCCGCCAGGACGGGCATGTCCTTGTGAACCAGCCCCTGAAGATTGGTGCCGGGCACATCAGCGGCCGTCAGCACCTTGACAACGCCCGGAACCGCCAGGGCCTCGGCAATGTCCACCCGGACGATGCGGCCGGAAGGGATCCCCGGCCGGACAGCCGCCGCCCAGAGCATATTGTCCGGATAACAATCCGCGGCATAATGCTCCCGGCCGGTCGCCTTGGCCCGGGCATCGCCCCGCGGAACCGGTTCTCCGATCCGCATGGGCTTTGTTTCTTGGTTCGTGCTGTCAGGTGAACGGGTCATGTCGGTCAATGAATTAAGAAAATGATGACAGAATCTCTCTATAACAAGAACGGTATACCCTGTCAATTTCCGGCCGATGCCCCCCGCCCGCCCGCCTTCCGGCCGTTTTTTTTCATTGAAGCACAGAGGGTTATACGGTACTCTGACGGGCAATTCACGCTCGGCCCCATGCCCGGGGCGGTTTGGCGTGCCAGGGAAAGCATATATTAATGATGGGTCGGAAACAGCCTGACCGTCTCTCCGGAGGGACCCTATGAAACATGACTCTCCACCTGTTTTTTTAACCGTGCCCGCTGATCCGGCCTGGGTCCCGGTGGTCCAGTCCGTGGCGGAAACCGTCGCCCGGATCTTCCGCCTTGACCGGACAAAGGGATTGCGCCTGGCCATGGGAATGGAAGAGGTGCTGCTCTACCTGTCGCAGGTGGTGCCCGGAACACCGATTAAGATCGAGGTCGGACCCGACGCCACCGCCGTGCGGGCTGTTTTCTCGCTGGACGCCGAGGCCCTCGACCTTTCGGCCATGAACATTACCGCCTCGCCTTCCCTGGCCGATGCGGACGGCCAGAACCTGCCCATGCTGCTGGCCTCGCGCCTGAGCGACGGGTTCTCCCTGACCCGGTCCGGACGGCAGATCCTGCTGACCCTTTTCCAGGAGCATGTATACCCGGCCGTGTCCCCCGTGGAGACGGCCCCGGCCCCGGCCCGCCCGCCGCTGCGGGTGGAGAGGGCCCGGGAGGCGTCCCTGATCGCCGATGCCTGCGCCCGGGCGCTGGGGAGATTTCCCGGAGACCGGCTGCCGTCCTGGTTCTCGACCCCGGCCAGGGGGGTGGATCTGATTCTGGCCGGCCGGATGCATCTCCTGCTGCTCCGGGACGGGGGGGACGCCGTCTGCGGCCTGCTTTGCTGGCAGGCGATATCCGGAAAAAGCATCGTGTTCTCCGGTCCCTGGCTGTTGTCCGGGGATGATGCCGGAGCCGCCCTGTTGCTGGAGGAGATGATCAATTCCCTGGCCCGGGGCGCGGCGGTTTCCCTGGTCAGCGACCCGGAGGCGACGCCCGGGAACGTCGATTTCGCCGGTCATGGATTCGAACTGCTGGCGACCCTGCCCGGCCGGGCGGTCGGACAGGACGCCCCGGCGGATATCCCGGTGTGGTTCCGCCACCTGCGGGAGGACGACGGCCTGAACGTCTGGGCCCACCCGGATTTCGCGCCGTTTCTGGAAGAGACCTATCGCCGCCTCTTTCTGATCCGGACCGTTCAGCCGGTTGTGGAAACCGGGGTAACCCTGACCGAGCCGTCGGTCTTCGCCGCCGCCCTGAACAAGGAGCGCCGGCAGGCGACCATCACGCCCCTGCTCAACGGAGCGGACAACCGGGACAATATCGCCGCCCATCTGAACGGGCTGAGCCAGGAAGGCTACGAGCGGATTCGCTTCCGTATCGATCTGGCGGAACCCTGGCAGGCCGCCCTGGGCGGTGAACTGGTCCGGCAGGGCTGCCGGCCGATCCTGGTGCTGCCCCACGCGGGCAGGGCCGATGTGGTGGTGTTCCAGTATGTTTAACCTCCCCCTGGACCATCTGGTCCCCTCCCATATTCAGCGCTTCGAACCCTACCAGCCGAGCCGGCCGGACAGGGAGCTGATGCGGATGTTCGGCGTGGACCACCTTTACCGCCTGAACAACAACGAGAACGTCCTGGGGCCGCCGCCGGCCGCGCGGCGGGTGATTGAACACTTCGATCCGGTCCAGTGGCCCATCTACCCCAGCGGCGACTGTTTCTATCTGCGCCAGGCCCTGGCCGAGCGGTTCGGCAAGTCGCCGGACCAGTTCCTGGTGGGCAACGGTTCCTGCGAGGTCATTACCAGCGTCATCAAGGCCTTCTGCGAGAAGGGCGACAATATCGTCACCGCCGACAAGACCTTTGCCGTGTACGAATGGGTGGCCGAATTTTCAGGGCTCGAAGCCCGGCTGGTGCCCCTGCGGCGGTTCGCTTTCGACCCCCAGGCCATGCTGGACGCCGCCGATGAGCGGACCAAGATCTTCTTTGTCTGCAACCCCAACAACCCCACCGGGACCTACTGGGACAGCGCCACCTTCCGCGGCTTCCTGGAGGCGGTGGGCAACCGGCGGATCGTGGTCATTGACGAGGCCTACTTTGAATACGTGGCCCGGGACGACTACCCCGACGGCATGGCCCTGATGAACGATTATCCCAACGTGGTCGTTTTCCGGACCTTCTCCAAGATGTACGCCCTGGCGGCGCTGCGGGTGGGGTATCTCTGCGCCGCGGCGGAGGTGGTAGACATCATCCGCCGGGCGCACGTGGTCTATTCCGTCAACGCCCTGGCCCAGGCGGCCGCGGTCGCGGCCATGGAGGACGACGCCGGCTTCATCGCCGCCACCCGCGACATGGTGGCCGGGGCCAGGGCCCTGCTGGGCGCCGAATTTGAGAATGCCGGCCTGGAGCATGTCTCGGGGGAGGGGAATTTCATGATGGTCCGGCTGCCCGTGTCGGACACGCTTTTCTACCGCAAGATGGCCGCCCGGGGCATTCTGGTCCGCACCATGACCGGCTTCCGCTTTCCCGGGTGGATCCGGGTCAGCCTGGTGACGCGGCCGGTGATGGAGGCTTTCTGCCGGGCCTTCCGGGAAGCCATGACGGCATAACTTTTTGAGGGAAACAGGAAACGCAACATGACGCATCAGTTCGACAGGGATATCGAGATCTCGCGGCGGTCGCCGCTTTCTTTTCAGACGGCCGTATCGCCCAACTGGTCGGTCAACGGCAATCCCGACGGCGGCTATCTCATGGCCCTGCTGGCCAGCGCGGCGCAGCAGAGCGGCGAAAAAAAATGGCCCCTGATCGTGACCGCCAACTTCGCGGCCCGCTGCGTGCCGGGGCCGGCGGAGGTGACCCTGGAGCTCATCGGCGGATCCCGGTCCTTCGACCGCTGGCAGGCGACCCTGTCCCAGGAGGGCGCCGTCAGAATCAGGGCGATCTGCACCATGAGCGATGAAGCCGACGACGACGGGCAGAAACGCTACGAGGACGAGGCCCCGGACCTGGCCGCCTTCGAGCGGTGCCTGGCCATGCCCAACCTGCCCGGATACACCATGTTCGAGCACCTGGAGGTAAGGCTGGACCCGTCCTGCACCGGGTGGCTGACCGGGCCGAAGTTGTCGGACATATCCGAACAGCGCGGCTGGCTGGCGTTCCGGGACGGCCGCCCCTTTGATCCCCTCTCCGTCCTGCTGGCGGCCGACGCCTTTCCGCCGGCCGTCCTGGCCAGCCAGGGCGCGGTGGCCTGGGTGCCCACCATCGAACTGTCGGTGAACCTCCGTAACGTCCCGCGGACCCCCCGGCTGAAATGCGTGTTCCGGTCGCGTTTCCTCAACCGCGGCGTGGTGGAGGAGGACGGCCGGGTCTGGGACGAAAATAACGAACTGATCGCCGTTTCCCGGCAGATTGCCCGGTTCCGGAAAAACGGCTGACGGAAAACAGCCGGCGGGAGGACAGGATGAATATCTCGGATTTTTCAGACCGGATGCTGGCCGGTCAGCGCCTGATGGCCGGTTTTGAAGGCCCCGGGTTCAATGACGACGCCCGGTACCTGGTCGAAACCCTGAATGTCGGCGGCATCATTCTTTTCTCCGGCAACCTGGAAGGCCCGGAGGAAATCAGGGAGATGTGCGCCGCGGCCCAGGCCTGCGCCGCCGCCTGCGGCCTGCCGCCCCTGTTTGTCGCCATCGACCAGGAGGGGGGCGCCGTGGCCCGGCTCAAGGCCCCGTTCACGCAGTTTCCCGGCAACCCCTCCATTCACGATGAAAAGAGCGCCGCCCGTTTCGGGGAGATGACCGCGGTGGAACTGGCCCACATCGGCGTCAATATGGACATGGCCCCGGTCATGGACGTGGCCTCCCTGCGCGACGACAGCATCATGAAAAACAGGTCGTTCCCGGGAAGTCCGGACAACGTGGCGCGCCTCGGCTGCCGGGTGATCGAACGCCTGCAGGCCGGCGGCGTCATGGCCGTGGCCAAGCATTTCCCCGGCCTGGGCCGGACCACCGCGGACACGCATATCGATTGCCTGGAGCTGGAAACGAGCGCCGGGGAGATGACCGCGACCGATCTGGTTCCCTTTCAGGCGGCCATTGACTGCGGCGTGGCCGGCATCATGCTGTCCCACGTCCTTTACAGCGACTGGGACCGGCAGTGGCCGGCGGGTATGTCCGAGGCCATTGCCGGAAAGCTGCTGCGGGAAAAGATGAAATTTGACGGCCTGGTCATGACCGATGATCTGGACATGGGCGCCATGGCCCGGCATTACGATATCGAAACCGTCATCCGGCGGGTGGTTGAGGCCGGGATCGATCTGGCCCTGGTCTGCCACCGGGGCCCCGGCCGTGAAATCGCGGCCGACACCCTTCTGCATATCATTCAGGAAAGCGAATCGGGCCGGCGGGAGGCGCTGAACTCAGTGGAGCGGATTCTGCGATTGAAACGGCAATACCTCAAAAGGGAACTCAAAATTTCTGATTTTTAGAGATAGCCTTAAGCACCGCTGACCCGGGAGAAGACGTCCGTATCCAGGGCGGCCCCGAGGCCGGATGACAGCCGGTGAAACCCGGCCACCGCGATCATGGCGGCGTTATCACCGCAAAGCTCAAGTGGCGGGACATGCAGCGACAGCCCCCGGGCCGAGGCCGCTTCCGCCAGCTTTTGCCGCACCCGGGAATTGGCCGCCACCCCGCCGACCAGGGCGATGTGGCGACTGCCTTTGACCTCGGCGGCATGGATCAGCTTGTGGCACAACACGTCCGCCACCGCTTCCTGGAATCCCGCGGCGATATCGGGAATGGTTTCCTCCAGCCTGTCCCCGGCCAGTTGAATCTGGCGGCTGACAGCCGTTTTTATGCCGCTGAAGCTGAAGTCAAATCCGTTTTTGTCCAGATAGGGCCGGGTGAATGAAACAGCGGCCGGATTTCCGCGGCCGGCGACCTTCTCAATGACAGCGCCGCCCGGATAGCCCAGGCCCAGGGCCTTGGCCACCTTGTCAAAGGCCTCGCCGGCCGCGTCGTCCCGGGTCTGCCCCATCAGTCGAGACTCCGTGGCCGAAACCACCTCATAAATCGCCGTATGCCCGCCGGACGCCAGCAGCGACACAAAGGGAAAATCCGGCGGGCTCTCTGAAATCAGAACCGAGCCCAGGTGACCGTCCAGGTGGTTGACGCCGATCAGCGGACGGTTCAGGGCATAGGCAAAGGCCTTGGCAAAGGAGAACCCCACCAGCAGGGCGCCGACCAGTCCCGGTCCCCGGGTGGCGGCCAGGGCGTCGATCCGCTCCGGGGTAATGCCGGCTTCGTCCATGGCCCGTCGGACAACCGGCACGATGTTTTCGATATGCTTGCGGGAGGCCAGCTCGGGCACAACGCCGCCATAGGGCCGGTGGATATGGACCTGGGATGAAACGATCGAGGAGAGGATGGTTTGGCCGTCCGCCACGATGGCGGCGGCGGTCTCATCGCAGGAAGTTTCAATGCCTAATATGTTCATTGATCATTTGTTCCGCCGGACCGGGGGACGCCTGGCGGTGCTTCAACTGCCGCAGGCGGGCGTTTTTTTCCAGGCGGTCTCGATGCGCGCCAGCCGACGGATCAACGCCTCACGAAGACGCCGGAAAAAATCCGGACCATTATTGGCAGCGGTCATGGCGGGCTTACTTTAACTGGACCTGGGGAGCGTTTTTCTGCCGGGTTTTGATCTCTCCGATAAGGAAGGCCTTTTCCCCCGTGGCGTTAATACTCTCAAGAACGTCCTGGAACTTGTCCTTGGCGGTTACCACCACCATGCCGATGCCGTTATTGAACGTCCGCTGCATCTCTTCATCAGCCACCTTGCCGCCCTGCTGCAGGAAGGGGAAAACGGGCGGCACCGTCCATGAACCCTTCTCGATAACCCCGGCGCAGGTCTGGGGCAGAATGCGGACCAAGTTTTCCGCCAGTCCGCCGCCGGTGATGTGGGCCATGCCGTGAACGGGAAAAAGTTTGGTCAGCTGCTTGAGCATTTCGCAGTATATTTTGGTGGGTTCCAGCAGTTCTTCACCCAGGGTCCGGCCGAACTCGTCGATATGCTTGTTTACCTTAAGCTTCATGACGTCAAAACAGATTTTTCTTGCCAGGGAATACCCGTTGCTGTGCAGGCCGCTGGAGGCGATACCGATGATCCGGTCGCCCACACGGATTTCGGAGCCGTCGATAATCTGATCATTATCGACTACGCCGACCGTAAAACCGGCCAGGTCGTATTCGTTCGGCTGGTAGAAATCGGGCAGCTCGGCCGTTTCCCCGCCGATGAGGGCGCATCCGGCCTTCTGGCAGCCGTCGGCAATACCCTTGACCACATCCGTCGCCACCTGGAGGTCCAGCTGGCCCATGGCCAGATAATCAAGGAAAAACAATGGACTGGCGCCCTGAACCGCGACGTCGTCCACGCACATGGCCACCAGATCGATGCCGACGGTATCGTGTTTGCCGGTCATGAAGGCGATTTTCAGCTTGGTGCCGACGCCGTCGGTGGAGCTGACCAGCACGGGGTTTTTCATGGCGGAAATATCAAGAGAAAACAGACCGCCGAAACCACCGATCTCTCCGATGACACCCCGGCGCTTGGTCTTTTTGGCGAGTTTCTTGATCTGATTCACAAAGGCGTTGCCCTTGTCGATGTCAACGCCTGAATCTTTGTAAGTGATAGCTGCCATTCCCGTTTCCTGTAAGATAATCCGACTGTTCCGTATCCCTTGTAACAAGACTGTTGATATTAACGCCGACCGCCTGAAAAGTCAAAATATTTTTTGACAGCATCGGCGTATCTGTAGTATTGAATTCAAATTTACTATTTTGCTGACTGGAAACGCTTATGATGGAAAATAAGTTTGGAAGGCTGGACCGTCTGCCGCCCTATGTGTTCGCGACGGTTACCCAGCTCAAGATGGAAGAGCGCCGGGCGGGCAAGGATATCATCGATCTGGGCATGGGCAATCCCGACCTGCCGGCCCCTGATCATGTCATCGACAAGCTGGTCGAAGCGGCCCGGAAGCCTCACAATCACCGCTATTCCGCCTCCATGGGCATCCGCAAGCTCCGCCTGGCCATCGCCGACTGGTACCAGCGCCGCTATGACGTGGCCATCGATTACGAAGAAGAAGCCATCGCCACCATCGGCGTCAAGGAGGGGTTCTCCCACCTGACCCTGGTGACCATCAGCCCGGGAGATCTGGTCTTCACCCCCAGCCCGACCTACCCCATTCATCCTTACGCCACCATCATTGCCGGCGGCAACGTCCGCGGTATCCCGGTGGGGCCGGGCGAGGATTTTCTGAAAAACCTCATCGACGGCACCCGCCAGAGCTGGCCCAAACCCAAGATGCTGGTCATCAGCTATCCCCACAACCCCACCACGGAAGTGGTGGAGCTGGATTTCTTCAAGGAGATCGTGGCCTACGCCCGGAAATACAACGTCATGATCATCCATGACTTTGCCTACGCCGACCTGGTCTTTGACGGTTACGTGGCGCCGAGCTTTCTCCAGGTGGAAGGCGCCAAGGACGTGGGCGTGGAGTTTTTTTCCCTGTCCAAGAGCTACAACATGCCCGGCTGGCGCGTCGGCTTCTGCGTCGGCAACCGGCACATCGTCGCGGCCCTGCGGCGGATCAAGAGTTATCTGGATTACGGCATGTTCCAGCCCATCCAGATCGCTTCCATCATCGCCTTAAACGGGCCCCAGGACTGCGTTCATGAAATCTGCGAGATTTACCGTTCCCGGCGCGACGCTCTGGTCAACGGGCTGAACCGGGTGGGCTGGCCCATCGAAAAACCCAAGGCGACCATGTTCGTCTGGGCCCGGATACCTGAAAAGTACCGGCACCTGGGATCGGTAGAGTTCTCCAAAATGCTGATCCATGAGTCCCAGGTGGCGGTCTCCCCGGGCCTGGGGTTCGGCGAGTACGGTGACGACTATGTCCGCTTCGCGCTGATTGAAAATGAAATGCGCATCAGCCAGGCGGTGCGGGGAATTAAAAAAATATTATAGGACCTGTTTATGAAAGAGATCTCCGTCGGCCTGATCGGCTGCGGCACGGTCGGCACGGGCGTGGCTAAAATCCTGCTGGAAAAGCAGCCGCTGATCTCCTCCCGGACCGGACTGGCGATCCGGCTGAAACGCATCGCCGACATTGACACAAAACGCGACCGGGGCCTGGCCATTCCGGCGGGCGTCATGACCGCCGATGCCGGAGCGGTCATCGGCGATCCGGACATCGATATCATCGTGGAACTGGTCGGCGGCGTCACCATCGCCCGGGACTTGATGCTGCGGGCCATCGACAGCGGCAAGCACATCGTCACCGCCAACAAGGCACTGCTGTCGGCCCACGGCGACCGGATTTTCCCCCTGGCCGCGGAAAAAGGCGTGGATATCGCCTACGAAGCCAGCGTGGGCGGATGCATGCCCATCATCCGGACCATCCGGGAATCCCTGGTGGCCGACCGGATCGATTCCATCCGCGGGATTCTAAACGGCACCTGCAATTACATCCTGACCAAGATCACGGAAGAGCACTGTCCCTTCGCGGTCGCCCTGAAGGAAGCCCAGGAAAAGGGATTTGCCGAGGCCGACCCCACTCTGGACATTGACGGCCTGGACACCGCCCACAAACTGGCCATTTTAAACACCATCGGCTTCGGCATGACCATCCGGCTGGAGGACATCTACGTTGAGGGCATCAGGGCCATCACGCCGCTGGATATCGAATTTGCCGAGGCCTTCGGCTACCGTATCAAACTGCTGGCCATCAGCAAACAGACCGACGACGGCGTGGAAGCGCGGATTCACCCCACCATGATTCCCCGGGGCAACCTTCTCTCCGATGTGGCCGGATCGCTGAACGCGGTTGAGGTGTCCGGCGACTGCGTGGGGGATATGATTCTGTACGGCCGGGGCGCCGGCATGATGCCCACCGCCAGCGCGGTGGTTTCCGACATCGTCGATCTGGCCAGGAACATTGCCGCCGGCATCCGACAGCGTGTTCCCGCCCTGTCCTACCGGCCCGAGGCCATACGGCCCCTGCCGGTACTGCCCATGGACAACCTGGTGACCCGCTATTATTTCCGGTTTACCGCCACCGACCGGCCCGGCGTGCTTTCCAAAATCGCCGGTATTCTCGGGAACCACCACATCAGCATCCAGTCGGTTCACCAGAAGGGCCAGGATACCGGCGGGCAGGTGCCGCTGGTGATGCTGTCCCATCTGGCCCGCGAGAAAGACGTGAAGCAGGCCCTGGCGGAAATCGTCCAGCTCGACATCGTAACTGACCAACCGGTACTGATCCGGATTGAAGATACCGGCGGTCACTGACCGCCAGGGGGAAAAACAATGACCATGATGAATATCGTCTGCAGCGACCTGGAAGGCGTGTTTGTTCCGGAAGTGTGGATCAATGTCGCTCTGAAAACCGGCATCGAAGAGCTGAAACTGACCACCCGCGATATATCCGATTATGACGTGCTGATGAAGCGGCGGCTGGCCATCCTGGCCGAACACCACCTGACCATCCGGGATATCACCGACGTGATCGCCACCATCGATCCCCTGGACGGCGCTGTTGAATTGCTGGACTGGCTGCGGCGCCAGGCCCCGGTCATCATCGTGTCCGACACGTTTACCCAGTTCGCCGGGCCGCTCATGGAAAAGCTGAAAATGCCGGCCCTGTTCTGCAACGCGCTGATCATCGGGGACAACGGGGCGGTGACCGGATACGCCCTGCGGCAGAAGGACGGCAAGAAAAAGACTGTTCAGGCCCTGAAAACCTTAAATTACCGGGTCACGGCCATGGGCGACTCCTATAACGACATCAGCATGTTAAAAGAGGCGGACTGCGGTATTCTATTCCGTCCGCCGAAAAATGTCGTGGCCGAGTTTCCGGAGTTTCCCGTGGTCACCGACTATGCGACATTAAAAACCAAACTGTCCGAATCCCTGGCCCTTCCATGATCCCGGTCAAAGAAACAGCCGCCAGTCTGGAATTTAAGGTGCTGGTGGTGCCCCGATCATCCCGAAACAAGATCGTGGGTGCCGTTGACGACGCCCTCAAGGTAAAGCTGATGGCCCCGCCGGTGGAAGGGGCGGCCAACCGGATGTGCCTGGAGTTTCTGGCCAAAGCCTTTGAGGTTCCCAAATCCTCCCTGGGAATTGTATCCGGCCAATCCGGCCGCCATAAGGTGGTGGCCATCCGTTTCGCGGAAGACAGCGAGGGCAGCGAACACCTCCGGCGGATCAAGGCGCTTTTATCCGGGTATTAACGGCGCCCTCAAAACAGAAGGCCCTCCTCCGATCAAAAGAAAATCATAAATAATGGCGGCCCGCTAAAAACATCTTGACACTTTATTTTGGCATAGGTACTATTCAGCCCTGTTCATTGATGCGGGGTGGAGCAGTCTGGTAGCTCGTCGGGCTCATAACCCGGAGGTCGTAGGTTCGAATCCTGCCCCCGCTACCACAATAAAATAAAGGGTTTAAGTGAAAAACTTAAACCCTTTTTTATTGGCTGAAATGGCCGCCCCCAGCAGTACACCCAACGTCCAAACACCTTTTACGGTTTCCCGAGTAACCGCCGAAAATGCTTTTCAGCCTGAAGACCTGAAAATGTTAAGACTTCGCGCAGCGTGACAGGATAAGCGGAAAATGAGTTAACCGGGTGGAGATGTTTGGAGATAAAAGTCACATTTTCGTTTGATGGCACTTCCGGCATCAATTCTCTTTACGGCCCGGGCCAGGCCATTATCGGCACGGTGCTGATGCTGTTCTTCGGGCTGCCCTCGATGATACGGTCGCTGTAAGCCACGTAAACCAGGACGTTGCGCTGCCGATCGAAGAACCGCACGACCTGAAGCTTCTTGAAAACGAGGCTGCGGTGTTCATCAAAGACCTGTTCGCCGTCCTTCAACTCGCCCATGATCCGGATGGGGCCGACCTGGCGGCAGGCAATGCTGGCGTCACTGGTATCTTCGGCCACGCCCATTCCGCCTTTTATCCCGCCGGTTTGCGCCCGGCAGATGTGACAGGTGACGCCCTGGACTTTGGGGTCGTCAAAGGCATCAACCACGATCTTATCGTTGGGTCCGAGCCACCGGAAGCGGGTGCTGACCTCACCGGTGGTACCGCGCTCCGGGCGGCTGAAAACCCACCAACCGGAGAAAACCGCGGCCAGGAGGGCAACAAGGCCCAGAATCACTCCGATCTTTTTCATAGAGATTTATCTTTTTCAGCCAGCAGGACCGATTCTATTGCATCACTCTCAAGACAATCCGGCAGAACATATCCGCCGAAAACCGCGGACCCCACCCAGCGCGCCTCGCCCTGGACGAACAATTCGCCCAGTTTGAAAGCCGCATAGGCATCAAGATGGTCGTCATCGGCTCCGGCCGCTTCGGGAAAGCCAAGCTCCCGGGCAATCATGGCTGCCTCGGCTTGGCTGTTATGGTATGGCTTCAACGGACGGTCAACCTTCTTGTCCAGCCACCATACCGCCAGCGCAACGGCCGGATTCACTTCCACTAAGCAATGGCCGTTGTGTATGCGTCCCACGAGTCTCAAGTTTCCTGGAGCGGTACCAAAGGGATGTCCCAGGGCATGGCAGGAAAGGGCCCAGCCCGGCAGGTCGGCAAACGGTCCGGCCGTGACGGCTTTTTCTTCGATCCGGCCCTTCTCCACCCGGGCCGCTACCCATGACCGGACAGCCTGATCGATGGTACGGTCATAAAAATTATCTGATCCAAAACCCAGGGGAGAGCCCCAGGCGATCAGCACGTTTGCATAGCTCTCAAGCAACTCATAAAACCAGGAACGGAGGGATTGAGGCGGCAGGCGGTCAAAAAAACCTTTGCCATGACACAGTACCGTATCTTTGGATGGCGACGGATCAACACCGACGATGTACCAGCTGTTTTCCATTAAAACCTTTCCATCAGCACAAAACCAATTTGGAGCAAGACGGGCTCAAGGCGCGCCGCCTGGAGCCTTTCTGGCCGGCCTGAAATATTCTTTAATAATTATAAGCCACAGAAGCGGCAATGTCATCACCAATTTTACAGGTCACCGCTTAAAGCTGCCGCTTGGCGCCGATCCGGCGCTGTACTCACTGGCTGATGGCGTTTCGTAAAAGATCTTTTTTGCTGTTGCAATGACAGGGGCCTTCCGACTATATTCCCGTAACCGTCCGGCGGAGCCGCCGGTACCATTTTGTTTGCTGACAGACACCGCACCGGCACAGAAGACCATTTGCCTGAAGTTTTTTGATAATTGCACCGAAACCATCGGCAGGAACCGGATGCAAGGACAAGGAGACAACCATGAAAATCGCATTGCCATCCCGTCAGAACCAGATTGACGAACACTTCGGTCATTGTGAGCACTTTACGGTATTCACCATTGACGACCGGAAAAAAATCATCGCGGAAGAAAAAATCGCCTCGCCCGCGGGCTGCGGCTGCAAATCAAACATCGCCCAGGTACTCGCGGAAAAAGGCGTCACCCTGATGCTGGCCGGGAACATGGGCCAGGGCGCGGTGAATGTCTTGAACAGCCACGGCATCGAAGTCCTGAGGGGTTGCGCGGGCGACGTGAAAAATGTTGCGGAAAGGTGGCTGTCCGGCAGCCTGAAGGATTCGGGAATCATCTGCGCGCATCATGAGCACGGCTGCCACGAATAAACGCCGTCCTGATCACCTCGTCGATACCCGGCCGGCATGATCACTTTTTTTCCCCGAAAAAGGCTTCCACCGCGAAGGTGATGCCGGGCGTAGGAACGAACTCCTGGTCTTTACGGAAAGCGAGCTGCGGCTCGATTTCAAAAAAAAGCCACGGCCGCCAGAACCGCTGCCGGTAGGTTACATGCAGATGGATCTGATCCAGTCGGTCGCTGGGCCGGGTTTCAAAGTAGTTGTTCCAGGCATATTCCAGCGCCCGGTCTTTGTCGATCACCTGATACAGGATAAAATTCACATCGTAATAATAGCCGACCTCGTTTTCATACCAGGAACCCTCGGTCCGTGTCCTGAAAAAAAGCGCGTCAGACAGGGGCTTTTCAAAGTCAAAGCGGCTGGTGGTTTCCCAGCCGTCATCGGTGAAATATTTTACCTCCTGGGTGAACCGGACCACCCAGGGCTTGAATTTTTTCGAAATCCTGAACCGGGGGCCGGCGTAGAACACCGCCGGGAATCCATTGAGCCGGGCGCCGACTTTGAAGCTTAAATTCCTGTTTCTGGCCTTCTTAATGAAATAGCGCAGAGACAGGGTCACGTTTCTGTCGGCCTCCGGGTCAAATTCCCCTTTCTTGATGACGACGGGGGCGTCACTGAAGTCATCCTCTTCATCCCGCTCTCCGGTGATCATGAGATGAAACCGGTCTTCCAGTTCGGGAAGCACCAGCCGTAAGCGGAGCTTGGCGTCGGCGTCAAGCCCTTTTCCGTCTTCCAGAAAGGAGGACAGCCTGACTCTCAGGCTGGTTTCGTTATCTTCGATTTCCGTCCGCTCATCCCGGAAAAACGAATCCAGCCAGTTGGCGCTGGCCGTAAGCCTTTCAGAAACGATCTTGTGAAAATCATCGGCCTTCGACCCGTAGTCATCTCCGACGGGGTCCCGGGGGTTTTGAACATTTTCCTCCTCCCCGACCGTTTCCGACGTCGCCCCTGTTTCAGCCGCGACTTCCCGCGTCTGCCCGGGGATATCCTCCACCGGCAAAGAAGGCCCGAAAGACTCCCCCGCCGCCGGAATGAAGCCAAGCGCCAGCAGGACGAAAAGGCAGCCGGCATGAAACCGCCGGATATGAAAAATGGGTATTGCCATCGTGTTCCCTGGGAAAAACATCCGTTAAAATCGTGCCCCAGAAATATACTGAACAAAAAGCGACGGTGTCAAAAAGATATCCCGGACGGAACCGCTGGCGGGCGTGTTCATGGCCCGTGCGTTTTTCCGGATCCGAGCCGGGCGGCCAGTTTTTTCCCCAGGCGGATCACTTCCTCCAGCCGCAATGCGTATGCGGCGGCGATGAGCAGGCTGAGAAAAACGGCCAGGGTGATGGTGCCCGTGACCAGGCAGCCCGTCAGGGTCGTTGTATCAATGACCGTATGCAGAAATATTTTCAGCCGCTCCAGCAGCAGCCCCAGGGGAATGGACAGTCCGATGACGCGAAGGTAGAACAGATAAACCGAACGGCTGCCGGCGTTCCCGCTGCGCCGGTTCCACAGGTTAAACAACATCACCACCTGCAGAATGGCCGACAGAGAAACCGCCAGCGCCACGCCGTCCGCGCCGAAGTACCGCAGGCCGTAAACATAGATTGGCAGACTGATCACTGCCGCGGCCGTTGAAAACAGCGCCGGTAGAAGGGTGTTCTGGGTGGCATAAAAACCCCGGACCACGACGGTCTGCACCGCGAAGGCAAAAGCGCCGAGCATGAGAAAAATCAGCAGGCGGGAGGTGATCGCCGTAGCGGCGGCATCAAACCGGCCCCGCTGGAACAAGACCAGGACCGTCTCGTGACGCAGCGCCATGAACAGCGCTGAAAGGGGAATGACCAGGGCCAGATAGCGCAGGGTGCTGTTGAGCAGCCGGTTCAGTTCGCCCACCTTGCCTTCGGCGGCCAGGCGCGTCAGAAAAGGATAGGAGGCAACGCCCACGGCCTGGCCGAAAAGAGCCACGACGATATACATGATCCGCAGGGCGTAATTGAGTGCGGCGATGGACCCGGGGGGGAGATGGGACCCGAAATACTTCAGGAATATTTCAGTGACAAATGTCATGGTCAGGCCGAGCATCAGGGGGATGGTCAGGAGAATGTATCGTTTCAAATCCGGATGGCGCCAACGGAGAAGAAAACGGAACCGCATACCGATCCGGCGGGCGCCGACGTATTGCAGGGCGCAGTTGCCGATAAAGGCCCCGGCCAGCACACCCCAGGCGAACCCTTCCATTCCCAGCCACCGTCCTCCCAGCAGGCCGCCGGCGATAATGCCGAGGTTGTAGATCAGCGGCGCCAGGGCGGGGACGGCGAACCGCTCTTTGGCAAACTGCACGGCCATGAAAAGACCGCCGGCAAAGAAAAAAATTTGAGCCGGCATGATGATGCGGGTCATGCGCACGGCAGAGTGAAAACGGCCCGGATCGGTCAGACCGGGCGCCAGCAGCCTGACCAGGTGCGGTGTCAGCACAAAAGCCAGAGCGGTCAGCAGCACCAGAATGCCGCCGAAAACGGTCATAATGACGGAAAAAAGCTCCCAGCCGCGATCTTCCTCCCCCGCGGCCAGGTAATGGGAGAAAATCGGGATAAACGTCACTGAAAGAAAACCGCTGGCCACCACGTGGTTCAGAATTTCCGGAATGATGAAGGCCACCTGATAGGCGTCCACGGAGCCGCTGGCGCCGCCGGTATAGGCTATGGCCATTTCACGGAACACGCCGATGAGCCGGCTGGCGAAAATCGACGCCGTCATGATCAGGGAGGCGATCCCCACCTTCTTATATACGGAAGATGCCATGCGCTTCGGTAACACACCCGAACGGTGGAAGCAATAGGGTTAATATCGGCTACTTTCTGACGCCGGCGGGGGGAAGGTCGCCCGGAGCCGGGGCTTTCAGAATGACTTTCCGCTGAGGCGTAAAACCGACCATCTCCGTATCCACCCTGCCGAACAGCAGTTCACTGGTGACCTTCAGAATCTGCCGGGGCTGATCCGCGGATATGAAGATCCGGGCCTGCCGCAGGCTGTCGTCTGATTCGTCCGCTTCGGCTTTGGTCAGTTTTTTTATGCTGGGGATAAGGACAAAGGCCGGGCGGGCTTTTCCATTGACCGTTACCGATGTCTTTCTGACCGCCACGAATTCAATCAGATAGCGGTGTTTGCCGTTAAACAGATCGAACCGGCGCTTATCGCCCACTTTCCATTCCTGGCTCAAGGCGAGGAGTCCGGCGGAGTAAGGATCCAGGGTAAAGTTGTCCGGATCGAACTTCAGGGTTTTGACATTTCCCTCGTCATCCCTCCTCACGGAGAGGATTTCCCCGTCCGGCAGAAACTCGATCCGGACGGTTTTCTGCCGGGAATTGGTTTCGGCAACGGAAAACGAATATTTCGGTTTGAAAGTGTCGGCGGCCAGAACCGTCGCGCACTGGTAGCGAAGCTTGAAAACCACGTCAATTCCCTTGGCCGTCTGGGCGCTGGCCCGGATTTCATAATCGCCGTCCCGGCGGTCCAGTTCCAGCGCGGCACTGGCTGCCGGGACTCCGTTCCATGACACCACATAGGAATACAGACCCGGCAATGGCTGAAAAGAATCGGCTGGGGCATAAACAGGCGTGGAAACCCGCACTTGATTTGCGGGAATTCTTTTGGCCGGCAAAGGAAGCACCGGCAGCACCGCAAGCGCAAGGGCCGCGGCCATGACGAGAAGCCATCGGCCTGTTCGTTGCTTTTTCCGGGTCACATCCGCTCCCTGTTGTGGATTCATTCGGCTGGTACTATAAATAGCCAAGAAGTCCTTTTCTGTCAATTTCATTCAAAATGAGTTTCCCCGTTTTGGAATCAACGGGATATGTGCTAAAAATATTTTATCGGTCAGCTTAAAAAAACTCACAGACATGGGAGGAGATATGATTCGGGCCAGAGACATTATGACCAGGGATGTTATTACCGTTGCGCCGGAGACCGACATTGCCCAGGCCGCCGGCATTCTGCTGAAAAATCACATCAACGGTGTCCCGGTGATAAACCGGCAGGGAGAACTGGTGGGAATGCTCTGCCAGAGTGACCTGATCACCCAGCAAAAGCGCTTTCCACTGCCGTCCATTTTCACCTTCCTGGACGGCATCTTTTCACTCACATCCGCTAAAGCGCTGGAAAAAGAAATACAGAAAATCGCGGCCACCACCGTGGCGGACGCCATGACCCCCGATCCGGTGTCCGTTGAGCCGGACACGGCCATCGATGAAGTGGCCTCCCTGATGGTCGAAAAGCATTTCCACACCATACCGGTGGTGGACGACGGCCGCCTGGTGGGGGTGCTGGGCAAAGAGGACGTCCTGAAAATGCTCGTCAGCGGAAACCCGCCCGCCTGAGCAGACACCTGCCGCAGGACAACCGCGACCGCTTATTTGTGCGCCTGGGAGACGAAAGCCACGACCGCCAGCAGCGCGATGATGACGCCGAAACCGAAATAGAGATAAACGATGTATTCCGAGCTCTGGAAGAGATCGGTATAGAGTTCCAGGTTGCACAGGTATCCCCAGTACAGGGCGAACAGATAATTGATCACCAGC
This sequence comes from Thermodesulfobacteriota bacterium, assembly GCA_040753795.1. Classification (NCBI taxonomy): domain Bacteria; kingdom Pseudomonadati; phylum Thermodesulfobacteriota; species Thermodesulfobacteriota bacterium. Next base: position 18,563 of record JBFMDX010000001.1, on the reverse strand, counting down.
GCCAGTTTGGCCCTGCCGAAAAGCAGCGCCAGCGTGCTGATGGTAAGAAAAAGAACGATCTGGGTAATCGGAATGACGACGGTGGTTTCGGTAAAGAATTCGAAAGGCAGGGACGTTAAGAAATCCATGCGGGACTCCTTTCTGTTGTTAGCGTAAAAAGAATACCTGGGAAATGACGCTGATTTGAAGGTAAATTATTAATTGAAACGGCCGGTTGAGTCAACACAAAAACAAGCGGTGACGTTTTTTCTGAGCTTATGGCGCAAAGGGCTTCAACCATTCCTCCACCTGACCAAAGACAGCGGTCAATTCTTTTGACGCCGGCAGCGTGGCCATGATCGCCGGGATATACCCCCGCTCAATGACTTTCCGGACGGCGGGCGGAAAGTTCAAATCAAACACCCAGCTGATCTGCATCAGCTTAAAGTCGTTCAGCCGGGAGATCGCCGACTTGTTAACCAGCCGTTTTTCAGCCACGGCCTGAAGGGCTTCCGGAGAATACTGGCCATCATCCGTCATGCCGAGCGCGATCAGCGCCGGCGTAGCCGTGTTACGAAACTGATCATCGGTGGTTACCACCCTCCAGATATCGAGTTTGTCGGCATCCCTGAGCAGTTTAATAAAAACCAGGGCGACCTCTTCCTGGTCCCCGGGAAGCGCGGCGGCATTATGAAAAGCGACGGCCGCGCGCAGAATCTCCGCCTCCCGCACATCCCATCCATCCAGCAGGCGCTCCTCTTCGATTACCCGCAGGCCGATCCGGGCGTGATCTTCAGACAGATCGTCCACAAAAGTGCCGTACTGGTCCAGTTGCCGGAACCGGCCGACATCATGCAGGCAGGCGGCGGCTTCGGCCAGCAGGAGCGCATGGTGATCAAGGCCCAGTTCCCGCCCCAGGGAAACGATCTCCCGGCAGACCCGAAAAGTATGGTTTTTCTTCAACAGGTATCCTTCCGGGTTTGCGGCCCGGGAGGCAAATCCATCGGCATATGCTTCAAACCAGTGTTTGAGACGATCGACCTGTTCAGGCGTCACGGATCACATGCTCCTTGTATCCGGGTTTAAGTCTTTGTATCAAAAGAAGCATTGCAGAATTTACCGGTTTTGGCAATAATCGAACCGCTTGGTCATCCGGAATCAAACCATAAAAAGGCGCCCGAATGATTTTAGATATGCTGGCAAATGCAAGTCGTTACCAGACGCTTATCCCGGGATTCGCCGCGGCTTTCGTGTTTCTGGCGCGCCCGGATCTGAAGGATCTGGCAACGGGAAAATATGGGATCGACGGCGAAAACGTGTACGCCACGGTATCCAAAGCGCCTGGCCGCAAGCCGGAAAATGCCCGGCTGGAGACACATGAGCGATATATCGATATTCATCTGATTCTGGCCGGAACCGACCTTATCGGCTGGAAGCCGGCCTCGTTGTGCGCGACGCCAGCCGGGGAATATGACGGGACGGCGGACGTGCGGTTTTTCGCGGACGAACCGGTTGTCCGGCTGGCCACCGCTCCTGGTATGTTCGCGATTTTTTTTCCGGAAGACGCGCACATGCCGGGCGTCTCGGCCGGACAAATCCACAAGGTCATCGTCAAGGTCGTGACTGTTCCGGAGAAAAAATGACGGGCGCAAAGGCCCGCTCCGCCAATACTGCATAAATGACAAATTCGACACATCATACCAGAGAAGCCGGTAACCGAACCGGATGGCTGACTGCCGCGGCCGCGGCACTGGTGATCAACCTGATCATGTTGAGCGTTCTGCCGGTCGTCAACATCGGAACCGTGACGCTGCCCAGGACATCACCCGCCCCCCGGGCCGTCCAATTCGTCCGGCTGAAGCCGCCCGAACCCGCCGGACCGCGACACGCAACACTGGCAAAAAAAGCGCCTCCACCGGAACAGGCTCTGCCGCCGGTGCCGACCGCCGTGAGTCTACCCCCGGATTATCTGGACCGGACCCTGCGCCCGGAGCTTCAGGCCATATCCGTCCGGGACGGCATCCCACAACTGACCGATATGCCCCTGGCGACCATTGATCCCGGGGTCACCGGCGCGAACGGCATTTTCAGCATCCAGGAACTGGACCGGCCGCTGACGGCCGTCTCCCGGATGCCGCCGCTTTATCCCCTCGGCGCCAGGCGGGCTTCCATAGAAGGTTGGGTGGAAATAGAGTTTCTGGTCGATACCGGTGGCCGGGTGGAAGATATTCGCATCATCAAGGCCCAGCCGCCGGGGGTGTTTGAGGAGAGCGTCCGGCAGGCGGTCGCCGGATGGCGGTTTCAGCCCGGGACTGTTCAGGGAGATCCCGTCAGAACGCTGGTGACCACCACCGTCCGTTTTGACCTGGAGGATAACCCATGAAGTATCCAGGTGTTATCTGTCTGATGCTGATCCTGGCCTTCGGGGTCTGCGGACCGGTCATGGCCGCTGATGCCGGCAAGACGCCCGCCCCGGCCGCCCTCGCCGTCAGCAAGTCCCGGCAACTGCTGGCCGGGGGAAAAACAAGGGAAGCCCTCGAACTGCTGGAATCGTTTCAGTCACGGCAAAAGACCGTTTCCGCGGACGAGGCGGACAGCCGGGGGTATACCCACCCGCTGATCGATTTTATGATCGGCAACTGTCGCCTGCTGCTGAAAGACCCGGCCGCCGCCGTTTCCCACTATCAGGCCGCCGTCAACCGGAAACCCGACTTTACCGAAGCCCGTCTTAATCTGGCCCGGGGATTATATGATCTGAACCGGCCGGCGGAAGCCGCCCGGGAATTTACCGCCGCCTATGACGCGTCCGGGAATCAGGCTGTCGAAGCGCTTTATTACGGGGCGGTCAGCTTCATGGAAGCCAAAGATTATTCCCTGGCGCTTACGGTTTTCGACAGGCTGCTGAAAAATCATCCGGACGCCCTGACGCCGGAGCGCCGCCAGACCCTGGCCCGGCTTTACCTGGCGCTGGAAAGGCCTGAGCAGGCCCTGCCGCATATCGAATTTCTGGCCGACCAGGCGGATCTGAAGGATCGGCAGGCATGGCGGGAAACACTGATCCATCTTTACCTGGAGCTCCACCGGGAAGAAAAGGCGATGGCACGGGCCGAGGCCTACACCCGGGACGATCCGCTGGAACCCAAATGGTGGAAGCTTCAGGCCTGGCTCCTGCTTTCCCGCCAGGATTTCCGCCGGGCACTGACTGCTCTGACCGCCTACAGCTATCTATCCCCCCTGTCCGGAGAGGAGGCCGCGCTGCTGGCCGACGTTAACTTCACGGCGGGAATCCCACAGGAAGCGGTTCGCCTTTACGAACAGCGGCTGATCGAAAAGCAGGATCCGGAACTGATAAAAAAGGCGGTCCGCGGGTACCTGCGGCTGCATGACAAGCATCAGGCACTGGTCTGGGTGGAGGCCGGCCTGAAGCTGACGCCCGGTGACAAGGATTTGCTGGCCTTTAAAACGCATCTCCAGAGCCGGAAACCGGAATAACTGCCTCTATTCTTTCCCTCTTCTCCCATTCAGTGGGCACATGGCGGTCAAGGGGTGGTTCGCTTGCCCCCTTGAATCCTTGACGCCTTGAACCCTCACAAAACATAGGGCCGTGATTAAACATCAGGCCTTGTTTGCTGAAACGAATCGAACGATAAACCAAAAAAATTTTCCCAACTGTGACCTGATCTGTCACAGGTCCATGATAGCGTGTAATTACGGTTGAAAATGAGTTTTTCAGCCGGAGGCTTTTATCGGAAGGGTGGACATTTTTATTCATCCAAAAACATAACAACCTAATCACACCATTGCCCACCGGAGGTACCCATGGAAATCATTGTCTGCATTCTGACCACCCTGTTTTTTGCGGTTATGGAAATACGGGACATCAAGGTTCGATATACGGGGATGCGGCACGCCCGGATCGAAAACGAAGAGTTCATGCTTCTGCCGCTTTATTCGGATGAGCGGTCTCCCCGCTGAGTCCATAACCTCCGGCAGGGCGACTGTCGGTTCGGCCCAGCCACGACGCGCGGGTTGAAGACGGCGACATCTTTATGGTGACGCCCGTCCGGCAGGCCCTTGACAACCCCGCGAATTTTTTATAATGCCATGTCCTGACGGGTGATCCAGCGCGCGACCGGCGAAGAAAAGCAGGCCGGCAGCAGAGGGAGCGAGGCCCCCGTCGCCGAACTTAAACACCACCCACCGGATCGGGAGGAGTCATGAGTCAGGGGACATTTACCAGAATGGGGGAAACGGATCAGCCGCTTTACGGCCCGAAGGCTTTGCTGGTGTGCGGGTTTACGCCGCCGGAGCAGGACGCCGTCATGAAACTGCTGGCCGCCGTCCGGCTGACGGATGTGCCGATAATTTTTGCCGCCGCGACCGACGGCGAAGAAAAACTGGCGGATCTGTTGCGCCGAACGGATCAATCGGGCCGAAACGCCGACTCCGGGCTGGCCCGGGCCATCATTATTTCGGGTATAACGGAAAGCGAGCTTCACCGGACACTGGCCGCTTACCGGCAGTCCGGATTGCCGCGGCCGCTGTGGGCGACCCTGACGCCGTTTTCCGAAAACTGGACGCTTTCCGCCCTGATCACTGAGCTGGAACAGGAACGAACCGCCATGGAACAGCAGCAGGGCTGACCCGGATGCGTCAACGCTTTTTCGGAGTTTAATGATACTGTTGAGAAGACAGCTTTTGCATGAGGTCTTCATACAGGCTGTCCCATCCCGGGAAGAATTCGGGCGGGAATCCGGGAGAGAACCAGTCGGACGCAAAAAAAGGATCACCCGGTGTGGGGGTTACAAAGGCAGGCTCGGGAGCCGGATACGGGACATACTGATGGAACAGAAAGTATTCGGAAAAAATCATTTCAAGGCCGGCGGTCATTGACTCGCTCATATCATCTTTTAATTCGTCAGAGGGATAGATTTCCCGGTATTTAAGAACCTCGAAACCACACGTTTCCTTTATGGAGGCGAAACAAAGGCCCTGATCGCCGGATATTTCACACAGTTGATAATCTTCCAGAAGCGACCATCGGGCGGATGCGTCGCCGGCAAACAGGCCTGCCATGCAACAGGCGATGACAAGAATGCTTTGGAGTCGGTTCATTGATAAAATACCCTTTGCGGTTAATATTTCAAAAACCCGGCAGATTGAGGATAAACAGGACAGCCTGAAATTCTGATCGTATAGTAGCAGAAAACTCGGATAATGTCAAATTAAGGCGATTAGCATGAAAACTGTAATGATTACAGGTTCTTCCACTGGAATCGGCCGCGAATGCGCCCTTGATCTTGCCCGCGCCGGCTGGCGGGTATTTGCCGGCGTCAGGAAACCGGCGGACGGGCAGGCGATCCAGGCCGAAGCTCCCGGCGCCATCACGCCCCTGATCATTGATGTCACCGACGCGAAAAGCATCGGGAAGGCGGCCGCGCAAGTGGAAGCGGACCTGGCGGGCGCGGGCCTGGACGGCCTGGTCAATAACGCCGGCATCAGTGTGCAGGGCCCCCTGGAGTTCGTGCCTCTGGCCATGTTCGAGCAGCAGCTCAAGGTCAACGTGACCGGCCAGCTGGCCGTCACCCAGGCCTTCCTGCCCCTGATCCGCAGAGCCCGGGGCCGGATCGTGTTCATGGGCTCGGAAAGCGGCCGCTACACCCTGCCCCTGCTGGGGCCTTATTCCGCCTCCAAGTTCGCCCTGGAAGCCGTCGGCAATGCCCTGCGGCTGGAACTGATGCCGGCCGGCATCCGGGTCGTCCTGATCGAACCGGGCAGCGCCAAGACCCCCATCTGGGACAAGGCCAGCAGCAGCAGCGACAGCCTCATCAACAGCATGCCGCCGCAGGCCCGGAACTACTATGCCGCTGAACTGCGACTGTTGAGCAAGCTGCCCCAGAAGATGAACAAACTCGCCTTTTCGCCGAAAAAGGTCTCCCGGGCCGTTATCCACGCCCTGACGGCCGGAAGGCCGAACATCCGGTACGTGGTCGGCGCGGAAGCCCGGGTGATGGTTGCCTTTTACGGGCTGACGCCCGCGCGCCTGGCCGACTGGATTACCGGAAAAATCATGGCCGCCCTGAGCCGCTATCTGTAGAACAGGGGCTTTTATTTCTCCGATGATTTGAGCACCGGCCACAACATCAGCCCGCCGGCCGCGGCCACGGCCGCGCTGCCGAGAAACAGCGGCGTGGAACCCGCCAGATCAAAGAAATAGCCGTTGACGAAAACCCCGACCATCATGCCCAGTCCGAAGCTGACGGAGTTGTTCAGGGCCTGGCCCACGGTTTTGGCGCCCTCGGGGCTGACCCGGTCCATGTAGAGAATGCTGGCCATGTGAAAGGCGGCGTAGGTGATTGCGTGCAGAAGCTGGGAGAAGAGTACCGCTCCGGCCGAGGCGGCAAAATACATCAGGATCCAGCGGGCGCAGGCCGCAAAAAACGAGAAGACCAGTACGCTTTCCAGGGCAAACCGGTCAAACAGGCGCCGGGAGGAGATCATGACGATGATTTCGGCCATGGACGCCAGGGCCCAGGCAAAACCGATGAACATGTTGCCGAACCCCAGTCGCTCCAGGTGGATGGAAAAAAACCCGTAATAGGTGCCGTGGCTGACCAGCATCAGGAATCCGCACACCAGAAAGATCACGATTTTTTTCCGGGCCAGGACGGTTACCGGTACTGTTTTTTCCCGTTCTTCCTTTCCTGCGGCCGGCATGAGCAGCGCGCCCAGGGACTGGACCAGCATGCCCGCCAGGATCAGGGGCACGATGATATTGACCGAATAGGCATCCGTCAGCCGGCCCATCAGGATGACAATGGCGACAAAGCTGGCCGTTCCCCAGGCGCGGATTTTACCGTAACTGGTTTTCCGCGTGCCCAGGATGTCCATGGAAAACGCTTCCATGAAGGAGATGACCGGGGCGCGGAATATGGCAAAGAAAACGGTGATGATCAGCATGGGGAGAAAGTCCGTAGTCCACAGGAAGAAACTCCAGGCCCCGGCGCAGACAACGTTGCACAGCACGTAGATCGGTTTTCTGGCGCCGAAGCGGTCGGCCAGGGCGCCCCAGAGTACCGGGAAAATAACGGTGGCCCCGGTGTTCACGGAGAACAGGGCCCCGATCTGGAACCCGGAAAAGCCCAGATGGTAGCAATAGAGGTTGAAAAAGGGCAGGAAGATGCCCAGCACCCCGAAATACAGGAAATACTGTAGCGACAGCGCCGCCCTGGACCGGTTGGTATCCAAACTTTCTCCGATATTGATTGCCTGACAGCATCAGTGATATATATTTTTCAATACGTTGTAAACCATGAGATGGAGAATTTCTTATGCCGTTGATTTTCAGAAGCACCTTCAGGATCTGGCTTTGCGGCCTGGTCGTCTGCTGTTTTCTGGCCGGCTGCGCCACGCCCGGGCCGCCCCGCCGGAAGTCCCAGAACGATCCCTACGAGGTGTTCGGCAAGCGGTATGCCCCTATCACCGACAGCACCAACTTCATGGAAATCGGCATCGCCTCCTGGTACGGCAAGGATTTCCACGGAAAAAACACCTCCAGCGGCGAGGTGTACGACATGAACGGTATGACCGCCGCGCACAAAACCCTTCCCCTGGGAACTTACGTCATGGTCGTCAACCTGGAGAACGGACGCTCGGCTATTCTCCGGGTCAATGACCGGGGCCCCTTTGTGGACGGCCGCATCATCGACCTGACCCATGCCGCGGCCGAGTATCTGGGCATTGCCCAGAATGGCACCGGCCGGGTGGCGGTCGTGGCCCTGGACCGGATGTACGCGGAAACTCAGCAGGGGGACAGCCATTATCGCCCGGCGACAGCCATGACGGATGATCCCGGCCGTTCCGGCTTTTCCCTTCAGGTCGGCTCCTTTGCCAGCCGGCAGAACGCCGAGCGCCTCCGGGCCGAGGTGGCACAACAGTTCGACACCGTCTATATCACCACCTCCGAAGACGGCGCCCAGACCCTTTACCGGGTTCGAGTCGGGCCGTTTGACTCGAAAGAGGCCGGCGAAGACGCCCTGGAAAAACTGAACCGGGCGGGATTTGAAAATGTCAAGCTGGTATCGGAATAACATATCATTTTCCGGATCGTCTCCCGATTATTTCAGACAAATAAGGACATAACGGCATATGAAAAATGCGGCCCGTGGGACGGTATTTTTCCTGATGGTAATAGTGCTGGCCTTACCCGGCCTGCTGGCGGCTGAAAACGAAGCGCCGGCGCAACCGAAGACGGAAGCTTCCCGCAACAAGACCGACGCGGTTCCTCCCCAGCCGGCCGGACCGGCGGTAAACTCGATCACCCAGCAGGCGGTGGGCATGGGCGTGCTTTCCAGCGCCGGCCGCATCAACCAGGTGGTCAATTTTCTTACCGCCGGCAACCAGAGCGGCGCTTTTCTTTTCCCGGTTCATCCACTGCCCGACCAGCATGTTTTTTCCACCTCCCTTGAGGTCGTCCGGCCGGACAAATCCATGTGCTATGCCAGCGCCAGTTTTTTTCCCAACCAGGACGCGGTGTATGACACGGTGGAATATGTCGACCGGAGCCCCCAGGACATGGAAAAGATCGTATTCAAGGACCTAAAGCGGATCGGCGTGCTGAAGAACGATATTGTTCTGCTGGATGGCGGGACGCTGAAGATATTTCTCATGCCCGCGGGAAAGGGGTGCGTGGTGATAAAAAAGGAAGTGGTTCGGTAGGGAACGTCCGGGCGGTTTGACATATATGCACGAATAATGCATATTAAGGCATCATAATTGTATGAGGTACGTATATGAGAACAACGCTGAATATCGAAGACGACCTGGTGGAAAAAGCCTCCCGTATGACGGGCATAAAGGAAAAGACAACACTGGTGAAACTCGGCCTGGAGGCACTGATTGCCAGAGAAAGCGCCCGGCGGCTGGCCAAACTGGGCGGGACCCAGAAGCAGTTGAAAGCGATACCCAGAAGAAAAGGGGCATGATAAGCCATGGTCCTGGTGGATACTTCGGTCTGGGTTTCACATTTTCGGGACGGAAACGCCGGGTTGGCCGCGCTGCTGGATGAAGGAAGCGTCATGTGTCACCCCTTCATCATAGGAGAGCTGGCCTGCGGAAACCTTACGGACAGAGCGACTATTCTTTCTTCTCTGCGCCTGTTGCCCATGACCGTTGAAGCCGATAACGAGGAAGTCTTAACTTTTATTGAGCGCCATCGGTTAATGGGGAAAGGCATAGGCTTTGTGGATGTCCATCTGTTGGCATCCGCCGTATTGACGGGAGTCCCTGTCTGGACGCTGGACAAAAAGCTGGCGCAGGCCGCTCATAGCCTGCGCATTAAATTTTAGGGGTTCTCAAAATGCGGTCTCGCGGGAAGGCGCTGTTGTTCGCGCTCTTAAGGTAAAATGATAGAGTCAATAAGCCATATTACTTTCATCGTAAAAAACGTTAAGCAGAGTGCCGAGCTTTTTCGTTCCGTTTTCAATGCTGAAGAAATATATGACAGTTCAAAAATGAATTTTTCAGTTGCATATGAAAAATTTTTTCTAATTGGCGGAATTTGGATCGCGATTATGGAGGGAGACCCTCTGTCAGAAAGAACTTATAATCACGTGGCTTTTAAAGTGGCAGAAGCTGATATTGCCGATTGTATAAACAAAATTCGGAAAGCTGGCTTGGAAGTATTTGAAGGTCGCCCACGGATTGAAGGCGAGTCTCGTTCTGTCTATTTTTACGATTTCGATAATCATTTATTCGAATTGCATACTGGAACGTTAAATGATCGGCTATTAAAATACACGGGTGGCCCGGGCCCCACTTTGGCGGGGTTGCCCGTGCCCGAAGGGCAAGAGGATTGAAAAAGGTCTCGCGGGAGGCCTGTGTTGTTCGCGCCATGAGCCTTTTGGGGGCGGGTTTAAATTTCTCGAACTCGGGCTGACGCCCTCAAACAGCGAGAAATTCTTGACGCAGACGGTTTAAACCCGCGTAACCCCAACGGCTCAAAAGGCGCTCACCCCGACGCCTTCCCGCGAGGTCAGATTTTACGGCCAACGGTGCCATGATACATTATGAGACAACAATAACTAACATTGATTGGGGAAAAGCAGCAGAGGTGTTCAGGCTTGCACCGCTTGGTGAACGCGATCCTGAAATGTTATCTCGTGCTTTTCAAAGAAGCTATGCGTATGTTTTTACATATGACGATGAAATGTTAATAGGTTTGTGCAGAGCCCTCTCTGACGGTGAATACCAAGCAGCAATATATGATGTTGTGCTTCTTCCCGAGTATCATGGCCGAGGAATAGGCAAAGAAATGGTTCGATTGCTATTCAACAAGCTTCAAGTTCCAAATATTATTTTATTTTCAGCTCCAGGCCGGGAAGGATTCTATCGCAAGTTCGGTTTCAAAAAAATGCTAACAGCAATGGGCATACTGCAACCACGAATAGGCGCTCCAGAATGCGGATATTTAGAACCATGAAAAATACAACCCTGCGATCACGGGTGACACGGGCCCCGCTTTGGCGGGGTTGCCCTTGCCCGGAGGGCAAGAGGATTGAGATGTCTCGCGGAAAGGCATTGTTATTCGCGCCATGAGCCTTTTGGGGGCGGGTTTAAACCGTCTGCGTCAATTTCTCGAACTCGGGCTGACGCCCTCAGACAGCGAGAAATTCTTGACGCAGACGGCTTAAACCCGCTTTTCCCCCAACGGCTCAAAAGGCGCTCACACCAACGCCTTCCCACGAGGTCAGATTGTTTTGGACAACTGTGCCCTGCGATATAATTTCATTGTTAGCCGTTAACGAGTTTACGAGGATTAATTATGAATTTGAGGCCAATTCGATATATTGTATTGCTCGTTATTCTTCTCCATTTTAAAGCCAATATTGCATTTGCAGGCTGGGAAGTTCAACAATCAGGTTTTGATTCATTATGTATCCTTCAATATTATTCATCAACCGAGGTGGGGCACAAACTTCTTGCGGGGGCATTGGAGGAATTAAAAAAAGAAGGCAAGCTAAATCAGTTAACAAGCCTGTTCGTAGTTGAATTGCTGGATGATTCTGTATTTGAAAATGAAATATTGTCTCTGCTACAAAAAAACAATCCAACTGAACTTGAGGCAGCATTAAGATCAGCCGAGAACATGCACAATCCTAAAGTGATTGCATTGCGTGATGCGGTTAACAATGCTGTATTTGGCACAGCCACAGTTGAAAAGATAAACAAAGAACTAAATTCCTATGGTTTAAATGTTTTAAGTGCGTCACATGAAAAGTTAACGATCTATGAAAAAGACGGGGTGAAACATTTTTTTGCTTTTTTATGGCTCAGTATAAAATAGAGTGGATCCGGCTAACCATTCAGCGCAAAAGGATCGCCAGGCTGGCTTTTTGGACAAACTAGGAAAAATGAGCATTAACCGTCTTTAAAGCAAGTCAGCGGAAACCTTGGCTGCCTCTGGCTGCCGGACGTTGCATCGTGTGTGGCAAGAGGGTTGACAAGTTGCCGGAGCTGACGGCTGACGGGCTCGGAAAAAGTCTTTTGTGAGCGACCTGCGATCATTTTGGGGAGAAAGGGCTCAAGGTCCCTGGCGTAAAGAATTTCTCGCTGTCCGAGGGTGAAGCCCGGACATTTCATGACCTAATGAACAGCCCGAGTTCGAGAAATTCAGCCAGGGACGTTGAGACCGCCCAAAATGATCGGGGAGCGAACAAAACGGCTTTTTTCGAGATTGCCATTCGGGTTATGATAAACACAGATGGCTTCGAAAATGAACAATATCATTTTGATGCTGGATTCCGGGTCAAGCCCGGAATGACGATGTAAAGGCTGTCTACGAATGCATCAAAACCATAAGGCGCCATAAACATACAACAGGCAACCATGAAACCACCCGCGCTTGAAAAAGTCGTCTTTCTGGATAAAGACGGCGTCATCAACCAGGACTCGCCGGATTACATTAAGGGCTGGTCGGAGGTGGTCTTTATTCCCGGTAGTCTGGAGGCCATCCGGCGGCTGACGGAAGCGGACTTTTCTATTATTATCATTTCCAACCAGTCGGCCGTCAACCGCGGCCTCATGACCCGGGAAGGGCTGGATTACATCTTTTCCAAACTGACCCATACGGTGGTCGACCACGGCGGCAAAATTACCGATATTTTTTACTGCCCCCACACCCCGGAAGAGGGCTGCGACTGCCGCAAGCCACTGCCCGGACTGATCCACGAGGCCTGCCGGCGGTACACCATCGACCTGTCTTCCGCCTGCATGATCGGAGACAGCGAGCGGGATATCGAATGCGGCAAAGCCGCGGGTTGCGGCTACTGCCTCCTGGTTAAGACCGGCAACGGCGAAACGGCTGAAACCCAACTCATGGCAAAAGGCATATTTCCGGAATATGTCGCCGCCGATCTCCTGGACGCGGCCAAATGGCTGGAGGACAACCACGATTCGGATCCGGCCGCATGATTACCATTGAGGGCAGTCTGGAGAGAATCCGGTTCCGCAACGAGGTCAGCTGCTATTCGGTGGCGGATCTGAGAACCGCGGGCCATAAGAATCTGATCACTCTGGTGGGCGTCATGCCATCGGCCGCGCCCGGCCAGACCGTGCGTGTGACCGGCGACTGGGTTGCGCATCCCAGGTACGGCCAGCAGCTTAAAATCACCGCTTATGAGATCGTGCTGCCGGCCACCACCGACGGCATTAATCGCTACCTTAAATCCGGCCTGATCCGCGGCCTGGGGCCGGCCATGGCGGACAGAATCACGGCTCACTTCGGTACGGATTCCCTGCACGTGATCGAGCGGGAACCGGAGCGGTTGACGGAAGTGCCCGGCATCGGCCAGGCCCGGGTCGCCATGATCCGGGCCGCCTGGCTGGAGCACCACGCCGTCCGGGAGCTGATGGATTTTCTCCGGGAAAAGGGCGTGGATATCGCCTACAGCGCCAGAATCTTCCGGCAGTACGGGCCGGAATCCCTGAACGTGCTTCGTACCGATCCCTTCCGTCTGGTCGAGGACATTCCAGTCGCGGGCTTTGTCATTGCCGACGCCATTGCCTTAAGTACCGGGGCCGCGGCTGACGATCCCCGCCGGATCCGGGCCTGTCTTTCCCACCTGCTGGCCCGGCAGGTCTCCGCCGGCCATGTTTTCGCCTTTGAGCGTCAGTTGCTGGAGCAGTGCGAATCTGTTTTCCAGATCGATCCGTCCCTGGCCGAAACCGCCCTGGCCGGTATGGCCGCCGGCGGCCAGGTCGTCCTGGAAGCCATGCCCGGCCCGGATCCGGACATCAACCTGGTCTTTCCGGCCCGGCTTCATGAAGCCGAAACCATGACCGCCGCCAGATTGCTGGCCCTGCTGGCCGCGCCCGTGGAGGACGCCGACGCCGCCGGCTCTGAAGACCTGATCGATCAGGTCGTCAGCCGGCTGGCCATCAAGCCTTCCTCGGAACAGCTTAATGTGCTGGAAAATGTCTTTCGCCACCGGGTGGTGGTCATCACCGGCGGTCCGGGCACGGGCAAGACCACCCTGGTCCGGGCCATTACCACCGTCCTGGAAGGCTCCGGCCGGACGGTCATCCTGGCCGCGCCGACCGGCCGGGCGGCCAAACGCCTGGCCGAGGTGTCGCATCACGACGCGGCCACCATTCACAAGCTGCTGGGGTACAACCTGGAGGACGAATCGTTTATCCGGAACCGGGACAATCCCCTCCAGGCCGATGCCGTCATTGTCGACGAGGCCTCCATGGTCGATATTCAACTTTTCTACCATCTGCTGTCCGCCATCCCCGTTTCCTCGGTGCTGGTGCTGGTAGGAGACGTCTTTCAGCTGCCGTCGGTGGGTCCGGGAAATGTTCTGGCCGACCTGATCCGGTCGGAGATGCTGCCGGTTTTCCTCCTGACCGAAATCTTCCGCCAGGCCCGGCAGAGCGCCATCGTCACCAACGCCCACCGCGTCCGCAACGGCCAGCCGCCCGACCTGGAAACGGCGCGGCGCCGGCCTCCGGATGAGGACTTCTGGTTTGTCGAGGAAAGCGATCCCGAGGCCATTGCCGGCCGCATCGTGGAACTGTGCGGCCAGACCCTGCCCGGGATGTTCGGGCTGGACCCGTTGACCGGGATCCAGGTGCTGACGCCCATGCACAAGGGCCCGGCCGGAACCATCAACCTGAACCAGAAGCTGCAGGCCGCCCTGAATTCGGCCCCGGCGGCCGGCGTCGCCGGCAGCACCGGGTTCAAGCCCGGGGACAAGGTGATTCATTTGAGGAACAACTATCAGAAGGAGGTCTTTAACGGCGACATCGGCACCGTTGCCGCCGTTGATCCGATGCGGCAGGTGTTGACCGTAGACTACGACGGCCGGCTGGTGGATTACGATTTTTCCGAAACCGACGAACTGACCCTGGCCTACGCCATCACCGTCCACAAGTCCCAGGGCTCCGAATACCCGGCGGTGATCGTGCCCCTGATCACCCAGCACTATACCATGCTGGAGCGGAACCTGCTCTACACCGCCATGACCCGGGCCCGCCGGCTGCTGGTACTCATCGGCACGACCAAAGCGGTACAGGTGGCCATGAGCCGGAACGACCCCCACCGCCGCCTGTCCCTGCTGGCGGCAAGACTGAACCCCGATCTTGAATGATCAGCACAATAGAACATCATTATTGATGACGCGGCAAAGCGTTCGGATCCAGGGCCGCCGCCCGACGGAAATACAAGGCAGCCGATGCCTGATCGCCATTTTCCAGACGAATCGTGGCCAGCCGATGGTAAACCCCGGCCATCTGCCGGGTCGACAATACCGGAGCCAGAACATGGTCGGCGGCTTTTTCAATGTCGCCGATCTTATTCAGCACGTTCCCCAGGTTATCAAGGGCCAGAGTAAAATCCGGGTCCAGGCGCAGGGCCGCCAGATATCGGTCCATGGCCTCCTCCAAGCGGCCGGCAATCGCATAGGCCGACCCCAGGTTGTTGAGCATTTCCGCGTCCGGCTTCAATCGTACCGCGGTCTCGTAATGGGCGATGGCGGCCGCGACGTCCCCCTTCTCCAGTAAAACCGCGGCCAGATTGTAGTACGCCGACGCATACCCCGGGTCCAGCCGCAGGGCTTCCTCAAATTGCCTGACCGCCTCATCCGGCCGGCCGGTTTCCGACAGCTCCACGCCCAGATTGTTGTACGCCTGGGCATAATCCGGATTGAGCCGCAGGGCCGCTTCGTAATGCGCCATGGCCTGTTCGGGCTGCCCCCGGTCGGACAGAAAGGCGCCCAGGCTGTTGTGGATCTTGGAGCTGTCCGGGCTGACGGCCAGGGTGCGGGTGTAAAACGTCAGCGGGTCCTTCCAATCCCTGTTACGGACGATGGCCCGGGCGGAAAACCCGACCATGACCAGACCGCCAATCAGCCAGGGCAGGACGATCCACGCCTTTTTATTCAGGCCGAAACGATACAGCCGGTTGATCAGCCAGGCCAGAATGAGACAGAATCCCAGGGAAGGAATATACAGTCGCTGTTCAGCAATGGGCCTTGACTCCAGAAAGATGATGTTGGCCGGGGGTATCAAAGTCAGCAGCATAAAGCCGATGCCGAAAAAAATCGTTCTGGACCGGCGCCGGGCCAGGACCGCCGCGACGGCAATCGCGGCCATGACCGCCAGCGACAGGAGGACAGCCGGTTCCCGGATAGAATGGGGAATAAAAAAGGCCCGGTCGGCGTTGAGATGGAACGGGAAAGCCAGGAGCGACAAATAGGTGCCGACGGTTTTCACGACCGCCAGCACATGCCGGCCAACGCTGATGTGAAAATCATCCGCGGGAATACCGGCACGGGCGCGGAGGGCCAGGATGAACCCGCCATAGACCAGGATCATCAGACCGTAAGGGACAATCCAACGGTATGAGTGGAAACGCTCCTTTTTGTCCTGAAAGCAGAAAGCATGAAACGCCAACACCCCCGGCAGGGTCAGGGCCACTTCCTTGGACAGGACCGCCAGCACGAAGCACAGCAGCGAACCGGCCAGGCGCGTCAGGCGCCGGACCGGCGCCCCGGTCCGGATAAAGAGCAGCCAGGCCGCCAGGAAAAACAGCAGGGCCAGCAGATCGGAGCGGTTTTTAACATAGGTCACGGATTCCGTGTGCACGGGATGGACCGCGAACAGGGCCGCCGTCAGAAACGGCAGCCCCATCAGCCACGGGCCCCGGGCGTTGTTTTGAGGAAGAGCATCTCCCGCGCTGCGGCCGATGACCGTTATCAGATAGAAGATCAGCAACACGTTGGCCGCGTGCAGCAGCAGATTGGTAAAGTGATAACCGGCGGGATTCAGGCCCCAGAAGAAATAATCGATGGCGAAGGTGATGGTCCGGACAGGCCGGTACACGACGGCCAGATCAGAGTATGGCTGCAGGTCGCTCCAGTAACGCGGCGTGAAAAACAGGGGAATATGGCGGAGGGTTTTGATGTAACGGTCGCCGGGGATCAGCGACAGGTCATCCCAGACAAACGCGTTGGAAAAGGTATTAAAAAAAACGCCCAGACATAAGGCCAGAAGGAAGGCAATCGCAAGCCGGTTCTGCTTTGTGAACGAATCCGTCATCTGTCCCGCTCGTTAGTTTTTCAAATCCTGCCGCCGGACGACTCCGCCTGCACAACCAGGGTTTCGGTGGAAACGGCCAGCCGGCCGAGGGCATCGGGCGTAAAGGTGCGCTCGGAAAAGGTCACCCTGTTCTCCCGGTCGACGGTGATTACCGAAGAACTCCGGGTTCCGTACACGTCCGTGACGATAAACAGGGGAGAAAGTTTCCGTTCCCAGTCCAGCCCCACCCCGGTTTGCGGCAGGGCGTTATCCGGCGCTGTTTCCCGGTCCTGGAGAAGAGAAAAAACCGATTCCGGATCAAGTGGTCCGGGCGTATTCAGCAATTGGGCCAGGCGCTGCTTCCCCTTCTCCACCTTGGGCCAGGGCGTGTTCAGCAGGTGATTGCTCAGGCCGTGGAGGCCGTCGGCAATTGGGGCAACCGGCCCCTGGCCGCGGTTGGAATAGTAATATAGAGAAGTCACGTCCCCGAAAACCAGGTTGAACCCGTTGCAGCCGGCCATCCGCTCCGCGTTTTCCCGGCAGAAGTCCGGCGGCGCGGATGATCCGGCCAGAAAATCAAGGACCAGCCGCCCGCGGGACGGCGCGTTCTCTTTTACCCGGGCCGGATCCCGGTAATTGGTGATGGCGGCGATCCGTCCGGAGCGGGTCACGCCCAGCCAGGTCCCGCCGGCTTCCAGGTCCCGGCCAGCCAGAAGCCCAGGGTGGTCCTTCCAGAAGGAGAGTTTTTCCGTGGGCCGGCGATAGAACTCATCCCGGTTTCCGGCAATCACCAGCGGGTAATCGGGATGACGGTTGATGGCGATAAAAAGCAGGCACATGCCGGAGTTATATCCGGTTTTGCCGGGAAGTTCAATCGGATACCCGGTGGGGACGGAATTGGCTCTTATACCAATTCCAAATCAAATCGGTATTACTCGTTTACGCTGGCCGCGATGGAAACGTTCTCCGCTCCGGCCAGTTTGCAGGCGTCCATGATTCGGATCACCGCGCCGGTGGTACTTTCCCGGTCCGCCACGATGATCACCCCGGCGTCCGGTATCTCGGTCAGGGCCCTCTCCACGTTGACCCGGACCGCCCGGATGTCGATTTCCCTGCGATCCATGAAGATACGGTTGTCCGGAGTGACGCCGATCATGATGGTGGCTTTTTCCTTGCCGGCGGCGGTGGCGGCCGTCGGCCGCCGCACGTCCACGCCGGTCTCCCGGACAAAGCTGGTGGTGACCAGAAAAAAGATCAGCAGCAGGAAAACCATGTCGATCAGGGGCGCCATGTTCAGCTCCACCCCTTTTTTCTGGGATCGTCGGGCGGCGGTGATATTCAGCATTTCGGCTGCGCGGCCTCCGTTATAAACCGTTTCAGATAAATGCCGGCGGAGGCCACCCGCTGTTTGAGGGTGGTTGCCCGCTGGGCGAGAAAACCGCTCATGTATAAACCCGGGATGGAAATCAGCAGCCCGGTTTCGGTGGTGATCAATGCTTCCGATATGCCCCCGGCCAGTGCCCGGACATTGCCCGTGCCGAACTGGGTGATGACGTCAAAGGTAACGATCATGCCGGTGACCGTGCCCAGCAGACCCAGCAGCGGCGCCACGCCGGCCAGGATATTGATGGCCGACTGATGCCGGTCCAGGGAGACCACCACGGACAGGACGGTTTCGTCCAGGATATGGACGTCAAGCTCCGGCCGGCCGCAGCGCCGGGCCAGGAATGCCCGCACCAGCAAGGCGTTCACGCCCTGGTATTGGGGCGCGGGCTGGCGGTTTTCCCGGATCAGTTGCCCGGCTTCCCGGCGGGGCATGTGTTTCAAATAAAGGCGCCGCAAAAAAACGGCCCGGTGGATGATCAGGACCCACATGGCAAAAGAGACCCCCAGCAGGGGGATCATCATCACGCCGCCGCTGGAAAGGTAGCCGTAAATTCTGTAGGCATAGTCCTGCAAAAAATACATCACTCGTCCCCTTGCGCCCCCGACCCCTCGACCCCCCGGCC